>DATIZY010000211.1:0-8842 GCA_035516895.1 Thermoanaerobaculia bacterium
GAGGGGCGCGCCGCTGGCATCGTGGAACAAGAGCGGCTGGATACCGAACTCTATGGCGGCGCACAACGCCGCAACGTTGATCGCGGTGTACCCGGCGAGGCCGGCGGCGATCACGCGCCGAGGCGATACGAGCGGTGCACACCCGCTGAGCAGCCGATACGTCGCCCAGGCCACGAGCGACCCGACGATCGCCATGTTGAAGCAGTTGGCACCGAGGGCGGTGATGCCCCCATCGCCGAAAAAGAACGCCTGAATGAAGAGCGCCACGGAGATCGCGATGATCGAGCCCGATGGCCCGAGAACGATCGTGGCCACACCCATGCCCACGGCATGTCCTGTCGTTCCTCCCGGCAGGGGAAGGTTGAACATCATGATCACGAATGAAAAGGCCGCGAAAAGCGACAGCAACGGGACGAATCGCGACATGAGTCGATGCTTGAGGCGCCGCATGGCCACCGACCAGAACGGAATCGACGTCCCAAACAGGGTCGCGCACGTGGAAGGACTCAGATACCCATCGGGGATATGCATGGTCGATTAGAACGTGGTCTTCACTGCCACGCGTACGGAGCGTTTCTCGAGTGGGTGGAAGTGAATGTCGTCGACGCCTTCGGCCGGTTCACCCGGCAGGCGGGACGTGTAGTAGTAATCGACGTCGCTGACCTTGGCGTCGAGAATGTTGAAGAGATCGAAGGCGAGGCGGAACCGCGGCGTCAGCGGATAAGTGAGGCGCGCATTAATCGTGTTGGCCGCCTTGGAGCGAACGCTGTTGTCTTCGATGAGCGGCCGCGGGCCGAAGTAGCGGTCGCGCAGTTCGCCGGAAAGCCCGTGTAGGTTTTCAAAGGAGAGTCCAACCGACGCGACACCTTCGACGGCGCCAGGGATGCGATCGCCAACAGGATCGGAATCGGTGAAACGGGCGCGCGATCGGGCGAGATCGGCATCGAGCGAAACGAGGGTGTTCACCCTGTAGCGCGACGAGACTTCGATGCCGGTGCGCCGGCTGGGCCGGCTGGGCTCCGTCGTTCCGGCATCGCCGGTGAAGAGCAGCTCCGAGGCGAGATCGAGTCGCCAGAGCGCGGCGGTCATCTGGAAACGCGGCGAGGGTGCCGTGCGGAATCCCACTTCCACTCCCTTCGAGCGGACGAGCGGCGTCACCGGACTCACGGGGTCGCCGGTGCTCGGGTCGACATGGATCGTCGTGCCGCGCCCGTCGTTGCTGTGGAATCCGTAACCGGCATCGGCGTAGGTCTCCGTGTTGTGCCAGGGCCCGAAGATCATGCTGAGTTTCGGGCTGGCCAGAGCGCTGGTGCGCGAGCCGCCGTTGATCGGGTTGTCGGCGTGGTCCTCGAAGCGATAACGGTCACCGCGCAACCCGAGGACGGTGCGCAAGTGCTCGCCCCATTGCAGTGAAGTTTCCGCGTAGAGCGCGGCGCTCGTCTCGAGAACCGAGTCCTGCCGGACGGTGCTGAGACGCACGCGTTCCCGGGTGTGATACAGCCCCACGTTTTCGATGTCGTCCCTACGAGCCTGCACGCCGATCACGTTCTCGGCTCGCACGTGACCCCACTGTGCGATCCACCGATGGCTTCCGCGTAAGCCGTAGACATATCGCTTGTCCGCCTGTTCGAACTGATCGCCGTTCACGGGATCGTCAAGGAAGTAGGTGAAATCGGAGAAGAGGTTGAGGCGGTAGGCGAATCCGTATGCCGTCAGCTCCGTCAATGTGGCCGAGTTGCTGCGCTGCCATTCACTCACTAGGGAGTAGCGATGCGTCTGGCCGCCGTCGCTCGGATCGATGTTGCCGAACCGCGAGATCTCGCCGTCGTCGACCGCGCGCTGCGGGATCTGATCCGTCGAGTTCCACTTCGCCGTGTAGCCCATCGCCGTGATCGAGAAGCCCCCGCGCTGATCGCCACGGGAGTAGCGCAGCACGCCATTCAGCTTGCGGAAGTCGTCCGGGCGCGTCCACGGGCCGTCGTTGCGCCCTCCTTCGAGCGCGAAGAGCAAATATCCGTCACCGACTTTCGGCGAGTCTGCAAAGAGCGCCCGAGCGTATCCGAACGTCCCCGCCTCGGCGAGCGCGATCGGATGATCGAGTACGTTCAGGTAGTTGATGTTCACCGCGCCCGCGCCGGCGAAGTCTCCCTCGTCGGCATAGTACGGCCCCTTCTCGTATTGGACACCGCTAATCAACTCGGGAATCAGGAAGTTCGCATCGGCATAACCCTGGCCGTGAGCGTGTGTCGGCAGGTTCACCGGTGCGCCGGCGACCGTGATGGCGATGTCGGTACCGTGATCGAGGTTGAAGCCCCGAAGGTAGTACTGGTTCGCTTTTCCCTCGCCGCTATGCTGACTGACGATGACGCCAGGCACGGTCTCCATGACCTCGCCAGCCCGCGAGAACGGACGCCGATCGATCTCCTCGGCCGTCACGACGCCGACCGTCGCCGCATCTGCGATCCCGAGGAGATCGTTCACTGGCTCGTTCATGTCGGCGAGATTGCGGAACGTCTGCTTCGCGGTGACGACGACCTCGGCGCTGGCGGAGAGGAAGAGGGTGGCATCGGCCGCCGCTTTCTGGCCCGCCCCGGCCTCCACGCCGCGCCTTACCGTTGTCGCGAAGTTGATCAGGTGAAACTCGACGTCATACGTGCCGGACGGCACCCCCAGCACGTACGTACCGTCCGCGCCGGTGACGGCGATGACTGCCGCTCCGCCATGAACCGGCGTTGCCTCTACCGTCACGCCCGGCAGAACGGCGTTCGTGGAATCGATCACGCGTCCGGAAATAGTGCCGGATTGTGCGGCGAGGGGAACGGCGGCGAGAAAGATGAGAAAGCACAGCGCCCGTTGGACAAGATCCACGAAAATACTCCTCCGAGATGGAAGCGCGACGCGCTCGTCTAAAGGTTCTTGGGCAGGGACCCGCCGGGCTCAACGATAT
The DNA here is from genome assembly GCA_035516895.1 of Thermoanaerobaculia bacterium. Classification (GTDB taxonomy): domain Bacteria; phylum Acidobacteriota; class Thermoanaerobaculia; order Gp7-AA8; family Gp7-AA8; genus Gp7-AA10. The sequence goes on from DATIZY010000211.1 coordinate 2,948, forward strand.
CAACGAATCATACGAATCGCAAATTCGTAATACCGAGGCGGCATTGCCTTCCCGTTTTCGAGCGCGCGGGGTCACGCTATGATTGTCCGACTTAGGATTTGGAGGCATCGTTGACGGACTTGGTCCGCCTCAGCTTTTCGATCGATGTTCCGCTCGCGGAACGTCTCGAGAAGATGCGCGCAGCGACGTCGTACGAGAATCGTTCGGAGTTCATTCGCGACCTGATCCGCGACCGCATCGTGAGTGAGGAGTGGGAGAACAACGAACAGGCGCTCGGGACAATCACGATTCTCTACGACCACACTCGGCGCAACCTTGCCGAGGAGCTCATCGACGTCCAGCACAGCAACCACGCAATCATCCTGGCCACCACGCACGTCCATCTCGACCGTGATCTTTGTGCCGAAATGATCATGGTGAAAGGGGCGGCCGACGAGATCCGGCGCATAGCGGACCTACTCCGACGTCACAAAGGCGTGCTGCATGGCAGCCTCTCGCTGGGTTCCACCGGCGGCCGGCTCGCGGTCAAGGGCAAGCGTCACAGACACAAGCACTGATGGTTGCGGACCGAGAACTATTTCGAAGGAGGAAACGGAATCATGGCTCACGATCCGAAGGACACGCACGATCATCCGCATACACACGCCGACGGGACGACGCATTCACACGCCCATTCCCACGGTGACCACGATCACGCGCACCCGCACGCCGAGATTCATGAGCACGAACATACCCATGCAGATGGCACGACGCACACCCATCCGCATTCGCACGACAGCGAGCATGACCACGAGCACTGATCGGTCGGGCTGACCACTTTTGCGAGTTCCGACATCACACGCGCCGCCGCAAACATTCGCCGAGGATGGGTGAACTCGATGGCCAGCGATTACCCATGGGCGATAGCGCTCACCGGACCCGGTAATCGGTAGCGGGCTCAAGAGCTGGCTGGGAGGCAGGGACTTGAACCCCGATATGCTGGTCCAGAGCCAGCTGTCCTACCGTTGAACGACCTCCCAGCAATGAGGCATGAGCAGGGCGCTGCCCACGAGGAAGGGCTCGGATGCTACACGCCGCTAACGCCATGGTCAAGGAGTGAATTCCGCAGACAAACGGCACGTTCGGTGCGACAATCGATTCGCATGTTGCCCGAGGTTTTCGAGTGCCCGCAGTGCCAGCGACAGTTCGTGTTCGAGCTCGTCGAGACGTCCGACGACCGCTCCATCTACTGTCCGCAATGCAAGCGCTACCTCGGTGAAAAAGACATCAACTTCGTCCTGCTCACCGAGATCGAGGAGCTCGCGGAGCGCCTCCGCTTCGAGCGCGACCGGCTCGAGAAAGACGAAGCGGTCTACGCGATGGGCGATTGCGATGCCGAGCTGAAGCTGTACGGCACCGAGGTCCACAAAGTCGTCAGCATTCTTCGCCACGCGCTCGCGGAGCTCGACGCCCTCAAACAGTCCTACCGCTAGGCGACGCCGTGGAGGCGGTGCGCATCAAGCTCGCGTCGCTCTGGACGAGCGTGATGTTCTGCTACATCTACGCGGACTATTTCGGCCTTTACGTTCCCGGCAGACTGCAGCGGATGCAGAAAGGGACCATGGGGCCGCTCGGAAGCGTGACCCAAGGCGTTCTGCTCGGAACGTCCGCGGTGATGGTCGTTCCGAGCATCATGATTTTTCTCTCGGTCGCGCTCACTCCGAAGCTCGCCCGATGGCTCAACGTCGTCTTCGGGGCGCTCTACACGCTGATCATTCTGATGACGATGTGGAGATGGGCGTTTTACGTCTTCTACGGAGTCGTCGAGATCGTACTCACGCTGCTCGTCGTCGTCTACGCGTGGAAGTGGCGTGACTCCGCCGCCCAGCCCTCCGCCTAACCTTCGCCGAGGACGTCGCTGATGACGGCCATCAGCGCGTCGGGATCCGCCGGCTTCTGAAAGTAGGCGGTCGCTCCCGCTTTGAGCGCTTCCGGCTCGGCGGTCGCTCGCGCGTGGGCCGAGACGACGATCACCGGAGTCCCGGAAAGGCGCGGCAGCGCGTGAAGGCGCTCCATGAACGCAATGCCGCCGCCGCCGGGCAAGCCGAGATCGAGAATGATGAGATCGGGCGGATGCTTGCGAGCTTCGCCGAGCGCGGTGATCGTGTCGCCGCTCGCCATCACGTCGTAATGGCTCCTGAGTCGAAGCTGCAGCACCTGGCGCTCGGCGGCATCGTCCTCGACGATCAGAATCAGCTTGCGGGCCATGCGACCGGCGACATTCTACGCCGCTTTGTCGAGCACCAGATGGAACACCGAAGAATCGACTTCGACGAGGTCCCTGAGCTTCTCACTGCGGAAGACGTAAATGCGATCGCCGTCGCGACGGAGCCGGCGCATGAGGCGGTTCCAGTGCCGCCGCTGCTCCTCGTGAAAGTGTTCGACGTGCAGCGTCACTGTGGACGTCGTGTTGCGCATCAGCTCGCGGATCGCGCGCGAAGCTTTGGTGTAGAACGCCGAATCGACGAGACCCTGCAGCTTGAGCGAGATGTTCCCGTGCTCGAGCTGAATGCGCACGCGCCCCTGCTGCACGTACTCATGAAAACGCCGCTTGAGCTGTTCGATCTGCGCCGCGGTTGCGCTTTGCGCCTCGTGTTTGCGGACGAGCAGATGACGCTCGGCGAACTCCTTCATCGACAGCGCGGCGATCCAGTCGCTGAGGATCAGCGGGATCTGACGCAAGCGCGCGCCGGCGAGCGTGCGGCCGAACTGAAGCATGCGTCTCGGTCCGCCTTTGACGACGCCGCGGAGCGCGAACTTCGCCATGATTCCGAGCTGCGTCCGCAGAGGATAGAGCGGCTGATAATTCGGACGGCGCATGTAACGCATCTTGTTCCGAATCCGCGCGGCGATGGTCGACGGCTGGAGCAACCGTTGATAGAGCCGGCGATACTCGCGCACGAGCGTGTCGTACTCGATCTGCTTCGGGACGAAGTTCGTGCCGATCGATGTGTTGTCCGTGCCGTCGGCTCCCGGCAGCAGGCGTCCTTCGCTCGCCAGCCGGTCGTGCAGCGGTGTCTTCGGCAGTGCCGTGAGGAGGCCGACCATGGCCACCTGAATGCCGGAATCCACGATAAAACGATATTGCCGCTCAAACGTCGCGAGCGTGTCGTTGTCGAATCCGATGATGAAGCCCGCGAAGATGTCCAGGCCGTGCTCGTAAATATGCCGGATCGACGTGAGGATGTCTTCGCGCGTGTTCTGAAACTTTTTCGTCTCCTTGAGGCTGTCTTCGTCCGGCGATTCGATGCCGATGAAGACCCACGCGAAGTTCGCCTCCGGAAACAGCGTCAGCAGCTCCTTGTCCTGCGCCAGATTGAGCGACGCCTCCGTGCCGAACTGGAACTTGTAGCCGTGCTCGCGCTGGTAGTCGCGCAGGTAGGTCAGAAGTTTTTTCGCCGTCGGTTTGTCGCCGATGAAGTTGTCGTCGACGAAGAAGACGTTGTGCGCGCCGAGGGCGCGAAGCGTGTCGAGCTCGCGGCCGACCTGGTCGCACGATTTCGTGCGCGGCTTGCGGCCGAACATCACGATGATGTCGCAGAACTCGCAGCGGAACGGACAGCCGCGCGAGAACTGCAGGCTGATGTTCGTGTAGCGGTCGAGCTTCAGCAGATCGAAGCGCGGCGTCGGCGAGTCTTCGAGCGCGACCGTCCCTTTTTCTTCGTACAGCGCGCCCGGCGAGCCCGCGGCCCAGTCGCGGCAGAACTCTTTCCACTTGTACTCCGCTTCGCCCGCAACGACCGTGTCGGCGATCTCTGCGTATCGCTCCGGACAAAGCGATGCGTAGCTGCCGCCGGCGACCACGTAGTAACCGAGGCTGCGGTAGTAGGTGAGGAGCTCGCGTTGCCGGCGGAACTGCACGCCCATGCCGCATACGCCGATGATGTCCGCCTGAGGCGTGAGCGGAATCGACTCGATGTTCTCGTCGACGATCTCGATCTGCCAATCGGCGGGCGAGAGCGCCGCGACCGTGGCGAGGCCGAGCGGAGGATTCACCGTTCGCTTGTTGGGCAGAACGGAATCGATCGCCCAGCGAAAACTCCAGAAACTCTCTGGAAATCGCGGATTGATGAGTAGAAGTCTCGTTCGCACGCCTCCCTGTTCGTTGCGACACTCGGGCCAGGTTGAAGCAGGCATGCTATACGAGAACCATGCTGGAAGGAATCGTTGTTGCCGATTTTTCGCGTGTACTGGCCGGACCGCTCTGTACGCTGATGCTGGCCGACGCCGGAGCACGCGTCATCAAAGTCGAAGAGCCGCAGCGGGGAGATGAGACGCGCCGCTGGGGTCCGCCATTCGTAAACAATATCAGTACATATTTTCTGGCGATCAACCGCAACAAGGAATCGATCGCCGTCGATCTGAAATCGGAGCGTGGGGCGGAGGTCGCTCGGCGGCTCATCAATCGTGCCGACGTCGTCATCGATAATTTTCTGCCGACGCAGCGGCTGCTCCCGCCGATTCCGAAGCGCGCGGTTCACTGCACGATCCGCGGCTTCGATAGCGATACGCCCGACGCCGCCACGCCCGGCTACGACCTCCTGGCGCAGGCCGGCTCGGGGATGATGTCGATCACCGGCGAGCCCGATGGCGATCCGATGAAGAGCGGCATCGCGGTCTCCGACATTCTGACCGCACACTATGCATTCGGCGCGATCGCGTCGGCGCTCTTCGCGCGCGAGCGGAGCGGCGACGGCACGTCGATCGAGATCTCGCTGTTCGGCGCGACGATGGCATCGCTGATCAACGTCGCGCAAAGCGTGCTGATCACGAAGAAGGAAGCGCGGCGGTACGGCAATCAGCATCCGTCGATCGTGCCGTACCAGCTCTTTCACGCGAGCGACCGGCCGTTCGCGATCGGCGCCGGCACTGACCGCCACTTCGAGCTGCTCTGCACGCGCGTGCTGCGCCGCGACGACCTCGCGCGCGATGCGCGGTTCGCGACGAACGCGAAGCGCGTGCGCAATCGCGCGGCGTTGATTCGCACGCTCGAGCGTGAGTTCCGCCGCGGCCGCGCGTCGCAGTGGGTGGCGCGATGCAGGCGCGCCTCGATTCCCGCGTCGCTCGTGCGCGGCGTTCGCGAGGCGCTGCGAACCGAGGCCGGCCGCGCGCTCACCGGCACGATCGATCATCCGGTCATCGGCCGCTACGATGCGGTGATGAACCCGCTCCGCATCAACGGCCGCCGCCGTCCCCTTGGCAGTGCGCCGCCCGAGCTCGGCGAGCACACGGCGTCGATTCTCGAGGAGCTCGGAATCAACGAACGAACGAGACTTTGAGCAGAACGATGCAGCAGACGAGCACGAAGGCGAGCAGCGCGGCGACGATCAGGCTCGCGCGAAACTCGCCCGTCCGGAACGACCGCAGCGCGAAGTAGACCGCTGCCGCGCCAATGATGCCGATCGTGCCGCCGATGATCGCGACCCGCACGAGGATCCTGATGAATTCGGGGTCCAATTACGTTTTCTTCACCGTTCGCGCGCTCAGCTCCGCGACGAGGCGAATCAGCCGCCGCCCTTCCGAGTCCGCAGTTTCCCACGTCCGGCAGAGCGACTCGAGCTCCTCTTCGTCTTCGTACGCGGCGACGGTGAAACCGTTGAGCGGCTGGGTGGGCGTGTCGCTGAGTGAGCGCGACCACGTGCGGCCTTCGAGCCGATACGTGATGTAACCGGGAGTGCGCGCTCTGCGCGCTCCACCCAGATCGACGAGTGCGACCGAGACGGCGGATTCGGTGGCCCCCGCGTTGGCTTTTTGCGCGGCGAGGATCTTGCCGACGAACGTGGCCATCATGTCGTTGACGCGCGCCTCGGCATCGCCGACGGCTGCGACGAATCGCAAGCCGCTGTGCGAAACGAT
>DATIZY010000212.1:0-4220 GCA_035516895.1 Thermoanaerobaculia bacterium
ACGTACGCCGCGCTCAAGGGACGATACGCCGGAACCGCGTGGTCCGGATGGCCGCACGAGATCGCCGTGCGCGATCCGGCGGCGCTCGCCGCTGCGAAGCGCGAGCTCGCCGGGGAAATTCATTATCATAAATATGTACAATTTCTTTTCTTCCGGCAGTGGGCCGAGATCCGCCGCGCCGCCGACGCCCGCGACATCGAGATCATGGGCGACGTCCCGATCTACGTCGCCGGCGACAGCGCCGACGTCTGGGCCAACCGTGAGCTCTTTCAGCTCGACGCGAACGGGCTGCCCACCGTTGTCGCCGGCGTTCCGCCCGACTACTTCAGCGAGACCGGCCAGCGCTGGGGAAATCCGCTGTACCGATGGGACGTGCTGCGCGAGACAAATTATCGATGGTGGGTGTCGCGCGTGCGCGCGGCGCTGCGATTCGCCGACGTCGTCCGCGTCGATCACTTCCGCGGCTTCGCCGCGTATTGGGAGATTCCCGCGAGCGAGCCGACCGCGATGCACGGACGATGGATGCCCGGGCCCGGCCGCGCGCTGTTCGACGCGATTCGCGCGGCGATCGGCGAGCTTCCGCTCGTCGCCGAAGATCTCGGATTCATCACGCCCGAAGTCGACGAGCTGCGCAAAGCGATCGGCGTTCCCGGCATGAAGATTCTGCAGTTCGCATTCGCGAAGGCCAACAGTCCGCATCTGCCGCACATGTACGATCCCGCGACCGTCGTCTACACCGGCACGCACGACAACGACACGGCGCGCGGATGGTACGACGCGGCCACGCCCGACGAGCGCAAGAACGCGTCCGACTATCTCGGTCTGAACGGCCGCGGATCGATCGAGTGGGCGATGATCCGCGCGGCGTTCACCTCGGTCGCGCAAATCGCCATCGTCCCCGCGCAGGACATCCTCGGCCTCGGCTCGGATGCGCGCATGAACCGCCCGGGCGCCGGCGAAGCGAACTGGTCGTGGCGCCTGCGCCCGGCCGCGCTCGACCGCGATCACGCCGGGCGCATTCACCGCCTAACGGAATTGACGGGCCGGATGTAGCACCAAGGAAGCGGAACGGCCTAAAAGACCGTCGCTCCAGGATGCGCGAATGTGATTTCATTGCGAGCACAATGAATCGAAAGGTGGCATTGATGCTCATCCTGACCTGCATCGCGATCGTCCTGTGGGCGCTCGGGTCCTACGCAGGCGTGGGATTCTCCGCGGATGCCACGGACTTTTTCGGCGGCTTAGCGATCGGCCTCGGGATCGGTACGATCGTCAGCTGGTTTGCGAAATGGATGTGAATGAAATGACAAACACCCGACGTTCATCGATGCGTATCTTCTTCTTTCTTGCGATATTCGGCGTCATGAGCCTCCTCGCGATGCTCGACCGCCCGAGCCTCCAGAACGTCCGTGCGGTGGACATCGTGCACCTGATCGGCACCGGCATGTGCTTTGGGGCCGCGATCGTCGCACTCGTCACCGGCCTCCGCAGCACGGATTCGCAGTAGAGCGGTGCTCTTCACGAAATTTCTTCGCGACGGGTGCGCAGCGGCGCGATCACGCACACCGTCCGCGTCTGGATGCGCCCGCACGTGACGGCGGGCAGGCGATACGCGTTCGAGGGCGGCGACATCGAGATCGATTCGATCGACGCGATCACCTACGACGACATCACCCCGAAGCTCGCGCGCGCGTGCGGATTCGCCTCGGTCGCCGACCTGCTGAAAGTCGCCAGACACGGCAGCGGAGAAAACGTCTACCTCATTCGCTTTCACTTCGTGCCACGGTCGGGAAAAGGCTCCGCGCGTCACTCCTGAGAGAGGAGACGTGCGATGCGAAAAGACGAGGACCTTCTCATTTCCTACCTGCTGCTGCGGCAGGTGATCGGCTGGAGCGGGCTCTTGATGCCGTTCGTGGTGCGCGTGGGAGCGATGGGCTTTCAGCACCTCGCCACGCAAGGCTCCGTCAGCGCTTACTACTACACCGACATGCGCGACGTCTTCGTGTCGACGCTGGTCCTCGTCGGCACTTTGATTGCCTGCTACCGCACGCCGAATCCTGGCGACAACGTGGTGAGCATCGTCGCCGGTCTGGCCGCGATCGGCATCGGACTGTTTCCGACCGATCCGAAACTCGCCGATACGCTGGCGGCCGCCTGCCCGTGCCTCACCGACCGCACGTGTCTGCTCCACGGCATCCTCGGCTATCACATGGATTTCGTGATCGTGTTTTTCGCGCTCTGCTTCGTGATGGTCACCTTTCAGTTTCCGAGAGGGACGCCGAGACACGCGGCGCGCGAGATGCGGATGCGCAACGTCGTGTATCGCGTCTGCGGAGTGTTGATGCTGCTGGCATTCATCGCGATCGGAGTCGTTCAGCTGCGAGGAGCCAACCAATCGTTTTTCTGGCCGGAATCGATCGCCGTCTTCGCGTTCGGCGTCGCGTGGCTCGTCAAAGGGCAGACGATCTTGAAGGATAAGCCCGGCGATCCGCGGCGATTCGCCGAGTGATCGCCACGATCAGCATCATGATCGCCACCGCGCCCGCGAGCGGCAGCAGCATCGCCGGCCGAACGCCGAGATGCTGCGAGATCTCGCCGGCCGCCCACGGAAAAATCATTCCGCCGATCAACCCGACGGCGAAGAGGAGCCCGAAAATCGTACCCGCGAGGCGCTGATAGCGATCGGCCGCGATCGCGAGCGTCGTCGGATAAATCGCCGCGAACGACAGGCCGACGATCAACGCGCCGACGCCCATCACGGGAATCGACGGCGTCGCCACCAGCACCGCGGTTCCGATCGCCGATCCGATTCCGCTGGCGAGAACGAGCCGCTCCTTGCCGAGACGCGCGAACACGGTCCCGCCGAGGATTCGACCGATCATCAATCCGGCCCAATACGCCGCGAGGATCAGCGTCGCGACTCTCGGCGCCGCGCCGATCGAGCCCACGTACGTCGACGTCCAGCCGCCGATCGCCGCCTCGTTGCCCGACTCGCAGAACAGCAGAAACGCGAAGAGCATCGCCCCGGGATATTTCGCGGCTTTGATCGACGCGAAGATCGAGAAGCGTTCCCTCTCGCGCGGCGGCGGAAAGGGCAGAACGAGATAGAAGATCGTGCACATCGCCGCGAGCGCGGCCGCGATCATCGCCAGCTGCCGCACCACGATCACCGCGATCAATGGCGCGAGCAGCGCGCCGAATCCGAAAAACACCGCGACGAGATTCAGCATCGCCGCGCGATTCTCCGGATAGAGATCGGCGACGAGCGCGTTGGACGCCGTGTTCAAGCCGCCGCCGCCGAATCCGAGGACGAGTGCAGCGACGCTCGCTTCGGCGAATGATGCGGCGCCCGCGAGAGCGAGGAACCCGGCGAGCACGAGCGCCGCGGAGAGCGTGAGAACGATCTTGTTGCCGAACGAGTCGATGACGGGCCCGACGACGATCGTCGACACGAGCACGCCGAGGTAGAGGATGAGAAGGATGTCGCCCTGCTGTGCGAGATCGGCGTGCATCCGCTCGCGCATCTGCGGCACGCCGAACAGCGCGCCGAGGATCGCCAGCGAGAGGCCGAAGACGAACATGCCGGCGGACGCTGCGAAGAAGAGTCTGCGGCGGGCCGGCACCGGAGAATTTCACCACAAAGAAGACGAACCAGCTTTGTTGTCCCGGCGGGAACGTCAAACGCGTTCGAAGACCGCGACAGGAAATTTCTCGAACACGCGCGCGAGCTCCAGCGAATCGATGGTGTCTCCGCTGAAGACGTTGCGCCATCGTCCGGCGCACGGAAGATTTCCGCTCCACACCGCGCCGATCGGAAAAACGCCGGGCTTGACGATCTCCGTCACGAAGCGCGGCACCGCGACGAGCACATCGCCGCCGCGCGTGAACGCGCAGACGTTGCGGCCGCCGTCGACCGGTTCGTAGCCGCCATTGGCGAACGTCTCCTCGCGGCGAGCGCGGAGGTCGAGCAGCTTCCAGGTGACGAACATCTTCAGCCGGCCGTCGTGCCAGCGCCGGAGCAGCGTCGCGAGATCGAGCCGCTCGCCGAGTGCTTTCATCTTGCGCAGCATCATCGATCGCCGTTCGTAGTCGACGGGCCGGCGATTGTCGGGATCGACGAGGCTGAGCTCGAAGAGATCGCTGCCCTGATAGAAATCGGGAACGCCGGGCGACGTCGCTTTCAGCACGACCTGCGACAGCGCGTTGATCGCGCCGTAGAA
>DATIZY010000213.1:0-11434 GCA_035516895.1 Thermoanaerobaculia bacterium
GTCGGCCTCCAGCACAGGCGTGGTCAGGAAGATCACGTTGTCGCGGATCTTGCGGATCATCGGCGTGTCTTCGACCGCCAGCCGGTAGACGAGCTCCATCAGCATCTCCGGGCTGCCGGTTTCCGGCGAATGAATCGCGCCTGTGACGTAGTAGATCGGCTTCCCTTCCGCGACGAGTTTCTGCGCGAGTTCGTCGGAGGTCCTGCGGGGATCGGCGAGCTGGGCGGTGATCTGGCGATAGTGATCGAGGTTCGCGATCGTATGCTCGTTCGAGACGGCGACGGCGATCATCTCGCGCCCTTCTTCCGTCCGGCCGATCGAGAAGACTTTCACGCGCGGCGACGCCGCGGCCACCGCACGCATGTACCGATCCACATCCTCGGCATAGGTCAGATGGTTCTCCGCGCCGGCGATGTAGCCGAGGAACTTGAGCGGAGTGGGGACGGTGTCGGAGGCGGGCAGGTGATCGACGAGCTCGGTCGTGAACTGCGGCCCCGTCGTGAACTGCCGGATCTGCTTCGTGTATTCGACGTCGTCGGCGGCGTGCAGCGACGTCGCAATCAACAACAGCAGCGCGAGTTTTCTCATCTTGCCTCCGAAGGGAAGTGGATCAAAACGGCGTCTTCGTCGTCTTCGTGTTGAAAGACTATTTGGCGACCATGCCGAAGCGAAGAATGTCGGCAATCTCCTGAATCATTTGCAGCGAATCCTTTCCGAACGGCTGCGGCACGTTGAAGAGAATCTCCATCGTGAAGTAGTTGAAGAAAATGCGCGACGCGAGCAGCAGCGCCGAGACGGGCGACACGCTTCCGCGCAGCCGCTGACGGATCTCCTGCAGCCCGCCGCCCGTGAGCGTCTCCGTGAAGCGCTGCGCGAGGCCGCCGTAGAACTTCTGAATGTGCGTGCCGTCGAACTCGATCACGTCGACGTAAATCAGAGCGATGTACGGCCGGAACTCGCGGACGCTGTCGCGCGCCGCGAGCGCAAGCTGCTCGAGATTGTCGGGAAAATTTCCGTTGGCCAGCACTCGCGTGAAGGGATAACGCTTGCTGTCCCGGATCGCGAGAAACTCGTCGAGGAGCGTGCGAAAGATCTGCTCCTTCTCTTCGAAGTGGTGGTAGACGTTCCCGGTCGAGACTCCCGCTTCTTCGGCGATGTCACGCACGGTCGTCGCGCGGTAGCCGCGATGCGAGAACAGGCGCAGCGCGGCATCGAGAACCTGTCGGCGACTCTGCTCGGCGCGCGCATGGCGGGGCATGCACGCGAGAGGCTATCAAAATTTCAAATGAAAGATTTCAAGTCCGTCCCTTGGCGTTTCAATTCTCATTTGAAATTCGAAATTTCATCTATAATTTTCCATGCCTCCCTCGATCAGCCCGGCCGATACCTCCTGGCTCCTGATTTCCACCGCGCTCGTCCTGATGATGACCCCCGCGCTGGGGTTTTTCTACGGCGGGATGGTGCGCGCGAAGAACGCGCTCAACACGCTGATGATGAGCTTCTCCGCGCTCGGCTTCGTCGGCCTGGCGTGGGCGTTTTTCGGCTATTCGGTCGCGTTCGGGCACGCGTCGAAGTGGTGCGGCGGCGGCGAATACTTCTTTCTGCGCGGCGTCGGTCTCGAGGCGCAGGGCACGATCCCGCACGTGCTCTTCTTCGCGTACCAGGGAACGTTCGCGATCATCACTGCCGCGCTGATCTCCGGCTCGATCGTCGAGCGGATGCGTTTCGGTCCGTACGTCGCGTTCATCACGCTCTGGTCGCTGATCGTTTACGCCCCGATCGCGCATTGGGTGTGGGGCGGCGGATGGCTGGGCAAGCTCGGCGCGCTCGATTTCGCCGGCGGCACCGTCGTGCACGTGAACGCCGCATCGGCCGCGTTCGTGTGCGCGATCGTCGTCGGCGCGCGCAAGGACTACGCGCGGCAGGCGATCCTGCCGCAGAACGTGCCCTTCACGTTGTTAGGCGCGGGCCTGCTGTGGCTCGGCTGGTTCGGCTTCAACGCCGGCAGCGCCCTCGGCGCGAACAAATCGGCGGCGCTGGCGTTCGTCAACACGATGCTCGCCCCGACGGCCACGCTCGTCGTCTGGACGCTGCTCGATCTGCTTCGAACGAAAAAAGCGACGGCGATCGGCGCGGCGTCCGGCATCGTCGTCGGACTGGTCGCGATCACACCGGCAGCGGGGTTCATCAGTCCGATGGCGGCGATCGTGTTAGGCGCGATCGCGGCGCTGCCGAGCTACTTCGCGCTGCTCTTCCGCGCGCGGACGGCGCTCGACGATTCGCTCGACGTCGTCGCGGCGCACGGCGTCGGCGGGATCGTCGGCGCGCTGCTGACCGGCGTCCTCGCGGAGAAAACATGGAACGGCGGCGCTGGCAACGGCGCGCTCTTCGGCGACTTCCGCCAGCTCGGCGTTCAGGCGGTCGCGGTGCTGGCCACGATCATCTACAGCATGGCCGCGACGTTCGTCATCGTGAAGCTGTTGTCGTTCGCGACGTCTCTGCGCACCGGAGCGCGCGAAGAAGGTATGGGACTCGACGTCTCGCAGCACGGCGAGGAGGCGTACAGCCGCGGAGAGGGAGCGATTCTGCTGCTCGACGGACGCACCGAATGACGCCTCGCCCGACCACACGTCCCGGGCCCGGAGAGGCTCACTCGATGCGTCGCCGCCCGGGACCCGCGACTCGGCACTCGCGACAGATGGGAGTCGGAACATGAAACTCGTGGTGGCGATCATTCGGCCGGAGCGGCTGTCGAACGTTCTCGAATCGCTCTTCCGCGCGAACGTCGCCGGACTGACGATCAGCCGCGTGCAGGGCCACGGCGGCGAGATCGAACGCGTCGAGACCTATCGCGGCACCACCGTGAAGATGGAGCTGACCGACAAAGTGCGGATCGAGATCGCCGTCTCCGATCACTTCGTCGAACCGACAATCAACGCGATCATGGACGCCGCGCGCACGGGCGAAGTGGGAGACGGAAAGATCTTCGTCCTGCCGGTGGAGAATGTGTATCGCATTCGAACCGGCGAGCTCGATCGAGCCGCCGTCACGCCGGTCGGGGTACCGCCGGATTAGCGCGATTCGCGCGCGTCGCCAGTTGAAGGACAACTGAAAACCGACAACTCACAACGCGCAAAGCGCTGATCGGTACAATCCGCGCCGCTTGCACGACAGCTACGCATCCTTACGCATCCCGAATTTCCGCCGGCTGATCCTCGCGTACGCGACCTCTTCCGCCGCGCGCGAGGCGCAGATGGTCGTCGTCGGCTGGCAGGTGTACGAGATGACGCGCGACCCGCTCTCGCTCGGGCTCATCGGCCTGGCCGAGGCGCTGCCGTTCATCGCCATTGCGTTGTATGCCGGGCACATCGCCGACCGGCTGAACCGGCGCATGATCGCGATCGCCGGCACGTGCGGCCTGTTGCTCTCGGCGATCGCGCTGCTGGTCTTCACGCTGTTGCACATGCGCGCGACGTGGCCGATCTACGCGGTGATCTTCGTCAGCGGCCTCGGACGCAGCTTCACCCGGCCGGCGGTCACCGCGCTCAGCGCGGAGCTCGTGCCGCGCGAGATCTACTCCAACGCCGTCACATGGCGCTCCTCGACCTGGCAATTCGCGGCGGTCGGCGGGCCGGCGTTGGGCGGCCTGATGTACGGCTTCGTCGGGCCGGCGGCCGCGTACGGCGTCGTCTGCGTGCTGATGGCGATGTCGATCGCGGCGATCGCGTGGATCGAGCACAACGCCAGGCCGGTCGTCGCGGCGAACATCAGCGTCGGCGAGAGTCTGCGCCTCGGCTTCCGCTTCTTGTGGCACGAGCCGGTCGTGCTTTCGGCGATGACCCTCGATCTCTTCGCAGTGCTCTTCGGCGGCGCCGCTGCGCTGCTGCCGATCTTCACGCGCATGTTAGGCGCGGGCCCGCAGGGTCTCGGCGTCCTGCGCGCGGCGCCGGCGGTCGGATCGCTGATCGTCGGACTCTATCTCGCGCACCGGCCGCCGTTTCGCCGCGCCGGGCCCACCATTCTCTCCTCGGTCGGTGTGTTCGGGTTTTGCATCATCGGTTTCGCTCTCTCCCGTAACTTTTATCTTTCGATGCTTTTGCTGACGGTGAGCGGAATGGCGGACCAGGTGAGCGTGCTGATCCGCGGCACGCTCGTGCAGACGAGCACGCCGACGCACTTGTTGGGCCGGGTCTCGTCGGTCAATCAGATCTTCATCGGCTCGTCGAACGAGATCGGCGCGTTCGAATCGGGTCTCGCTGCGCGGCTGATGGGCACGGTCCCGTCGGTGATCTTCGGAGGCTCGATGACGCTGCTCGTCGTCGCGATCACCGCGATTGTCTCGCCGAAGCTGCGCAAGCTGCGGGAGCTGAGATGAGAGCGATGGTCCTTCGCCGTCAGCGCGAGCCCCTCGTGCTCGAAGACGTTCCACGTCCCGAGCCGAAATCGGGACAACTTCTCATCCGCGTCGAGGCCTGCGCCGTCTGCCGCACCGATCTACACGTGGTGGATGCGGAGCTGTCCGAACCGAAGCTGCCGTTGATTCTCGGACATCAGATCGTCGGCCGCGATCAGGCCAGCGGCAAACGCGTCGGCGTGCCGTGGCTCGGCTGGACGGACGGAACATGCCGCTACTGCACGACCGGCCGCGAAAACCTCTGCGAGCGCGCGCTTTTTACCGGCTACACGCTCGACGGCGGGTACGCGGAGTGGTGCGTCGCCGACGCGCGCTACTGTTTCGGAATCTCGGAAATCTACTCGGCGGAGGAAGCGGCGCCTCTACTCTGTGCAGGACTCATCGGATTCCGAGCCTATCGAATGGTGTGCGGGCCGGCTTTAGCCGGCCAGGACGACCGCGTGGGGCCGGTCCACACACTCGGCTTCTACGGCTTCGGATCGTCGGCGCAGATCCTCGCTCAGGTCGCGAGCGCCGAGGGAAGGAAGGTCTTCGCGTTCACGCGCGAGGGAGACGCCGCGGCGCAGGCATTCGCACGAGAGATGGGGGCGGTGTGGGCGGGCGGATCGTCAGAAGCGCCGCCCGAGCCGCTCGACGCCGCGATCATCTTCGCCCCCGTCGGTCCGCTCGTCGTCACCGCGCTGCGCAACGTCGTCAAAGGGGGCGTCGTCGTTTGCGCCGGCATCCACATGAGCGACATCCCTTCGTTTTCGTATGATCTGTTGTGGGGCGAGCGCGTGATTCGCTCCGTTGCGAACCTCACCCGACAGGATGGCGCCGAATTCTTCGAGAGAGCGCGCGGCATGCGCATCGTGACCCGGCGGACGACGTACCCGCTGGAGCAGGCAAACGAGGCGCTCACCGCTCTACGTAATGGAGAGTTGGTCGGCACGGCCGTGCTGAGGACTGAGGACTGAGGACTGAGGACTGAGGACTGAGGACTGAGGACTGAGGACTGCGAAAGGATAGCCTCCTCGTCGTCGCGCAATCGACAAAAGTCATTCGCAGGGCCGCACAAATCCCGTTATGAAGCCGAAAAAGCCACTCAGTCCTGACCCGTCAGTCCTCAGTCCTGACTCATCAGTTCTCAGTCCTGACCCGTCAGCCCTCGGTCCTGTGAAGGGCCGCGGAGCGAGCTGGAATCCGCAAAATCGCTTCGAGACGCTCGCGTACGTTCGCGACGACGAATCAGACATCGACGACAGCGCGCCGAAAACGATCTTCCTCCGCGATCCGAGCCGAACGATCATCGCGCACAACGACAGTCCCGACGTCGGCTTCACGTACAGCATCAATCCGTATCGCGGCTGCGAGCACGGATGCGTCTACTGCTTCGCCCGCCCCACACACGAATACCTCGGCTTCTCCGCCGGGCTCGACTTCGAAACGAAGATCGTCGTGAAGGAAGACGCGCCGGAGCTGCTGCGCGAAGAGCTGATGTCGCCGAAGTGGCAGCCCGAGTTGATTGCGATCAGCGGCGTCACCGATCCCTTCCAGCCGATCGAACGCAAGCTCCAGCTCACGCGGCGCTGCCTCGAGGTGCTGGCCGAATTTCGCAATCCGGTGGCGATCATCACGAAGAACCATCTCGTGACGCGCGACATCGACATCCTCTCCGAGCTCGCGAAGCACAACGCGATCTCGGTCGCCGTCTCGGTGACCACTCTCGACGCCGATTTGCAGAACATCATGGAGCCGCGCACGACGACGCCGCAGCTGAGGCTGGCGGCGATCGAGGCGCTCGCGAGAGCCGGCATTCCGACGACGGTGATGGTCGCGCCGGTGATTCCGGCGATCACCGATCACGAGATGCCTTCGATTTTGAAAGCGGCGCGCGAGGCGGGCGCGACCTCCGCCGGATTCGTCGTGCTCCGGTTGCCATGGGCCGTCGCACCGCTGTTCGAGCGTTGGCTCGAAGAGCGTTTTCCCGACCGCAAAGAAAAAGTGCTCAACCGCGTTCGCGATCTGCGTGAGGGCAAGCTCTACGATCCGCAGTGGCGCATTCGTCAGCGCGGCAAAGGCATCTTCGCCGATCAGATCGAATCGATCTTCGACGTCACCTGCCGCAGGCTCGGCTTCAACGAGCACTCCTTCGAGCTCGAGACCGGGCACTTCCGGCGGCCGACGGCACAGCAATCGCTCTGGTAACGTCGCGAGCTTCGATCATGAAAAAACTTTTCGAAGGAAAGCACATCAATGTGTTCGAGCGCGACGGCTGGGAGTTCGTCGAACGGACATCGGCGAAAGAAGCGGTTGCGATCATTGCCGTCGCTGACGGCAAGCTGATTCTCACCGAGCAGTACCGGCGGCCCGTCGACGCGCGGGTCATCGATCTTCCCGCGGGCCTCATCGAGGAGCATGGCGCGGAAGAGACCGCGAAGCGCGAGCTGGAAGAGGAGACGGGCTACGGATGCGATCGCGTCGAGTTTCTGATCAGGGCGCCGACTTCGCCCGGGATCACGTCTGAAATCGTGCAATATTATCGTGCAATCAATCCGCGCCGGACCGGCAGGGGCGGCGGAGTGGGGGGCGAGGACATTACGGTGCACCAGGTCGCGGTCGGCGAGCTCGAGAAGTGGCTGCAAAAGCAAAAGGCGCTCGTCGACGCGAAGGTCTGGACGGCGATGCACTTTGTGACATAAAGTACTTCGCCATGCGAGTCGCGCTGCTTGGTTTTCTCCTCCTCGGCTGCGGCCTCCGTCCCTACGCGCACTTCACACCGCTGATCGATGCCGCACGCGCCGGCGACGCGCCTGCAGTTCGCGCGATGCTCGCGCACGGCGCCGATCCGAACCAGCCGGCCGGCAACAACGGCTGGACTCCCCTGCTCCATGCGATTCACACGCATCAGATCGGATCGGTGCACGCGCTGCTCGACGGCGGCGCGGACATCAATCGCACGAGCCCGGACCAGACCACGCCGTTGATGATGGCCGCGGGCTACGGCTACACCGACATCGTCGAGCTGCTGCTCAAACGCGGAGCCGATCCGCGGGTCGCCGACACCGGCGGCTTCCATGCGATCGATCTCGCGGCGGCGGGCATTCCGGACATCGATCGCTTCACGCTCTTTCGATGTCAGGACGACACCGTTCGCGTCCTGCGCGATGCGGCGCCGGCGATTCACCTGAATTCGAAGGTCGCGGCGTGGGCGCGCGTGAAGCGCTGCAAGGTGTAATGCGCGGAACCGGCCTCAGGGCGGCTGAAGCCGGCCCTCACACCTTCAACACGATCTTGCCGAAGTGATCGCGCGCCATCGCCCGATGCGCCTCCGCCGCCTCGGCCAGCGGAAACACGCGATCGATCACCGGCCGAACGCGGCCGGCGCGAAGATCGTCGCCGAATCGATCGAGAAATCCCGCGACGATCGCCGCCTTCTCCTCTTTCTTGCGCGATCGGAGCGCCGAGCCGATGATCTGCTGGCGTTTCCCGAGCAGGGCACCGACGTCGATCTCCGCTTTGCCGCTGCCGCCCATCGATCCGATGATCACCACCCGCCCGCCCGTGTTCAGCGCCTGCAGATCGCGCGCAAGGTAGCGCGCGCCGATGTGGTCGAGGATGATGTCTGCGCCGCGCGCGCGCTCCACGAAATCCTCGGTCTTGTAGTTGATCGCCAGGTCGGCGCCGTGCTGCATGCACTTCATGCACTTCTCCGGCGAACCTGCGGTGACGAGCACGCGCAACCCCGCGAGACGGCCGAGCGTGATCGCCGCCGTGCCGACGCCGCTGCCGCCGCCATGGACGAGCAGCATCTCGCCGCGCTTCGCGCGCGCGAGCTCGAAGATGTTGAGGTATGCGGTGAGAAAAACCTCCGGCATCGCGCCCGCTTCTTCGAACGACAGCACTTCGGGCACGTGCATCGCCGATCCAACATCGGCGACCGCTTCTTCGGCGTAGCCGCCGCCAGGCAGCAGGGCCATCGCTCGATCGCCCGCTTTCCAGCCCTCGACGCCGCGCGCGACCTCGATCACCTGGCCCGCGCATTCGAGGCCGAGGATCGGGGAAGCGCCGGGAGGGGGCGGGTAATGGCCCTCGCGCTGCAGCAGATCGGCGCGATTGACCGCCGTCGCGTGTACGCGAATGCGAATGGAGTGCTCTACGAGCGGTGGAGGATCGACCTCTCCGATCTGTAGAACGGATTCGTCTCCGGGATGCTCGATGAGGATCGCGTTCATCATCATGGAGCGCGTATTGCGGCGTAGTGTAATGTGAGCGCGCCCATGTCCGAAGCGATCGTTTGCCGCGATCTCAAAAAGTCCTTCGCCGACGTGAACGCCGTTGACGGACTCGATCTGTCGATCCACGCGAACGAATGCTTCGGCCTTCTCGGCCCGAACGGAGCGGGAAAGACGACGACGATCGAGATCCTCGAAGGCCTCACCTCCCCCGACTCCGGCGCCGTCGAGATCCTCGGTCTCACCTGGAAGCACAACGAGCGCGAGCTGCGCGAGCGCATCGGCATCTCGCTGCAGGAAACGCAGCTCAGCGAAAAGCTGACCGTGCACGAGACCGTGCATCTGTTTCGCTCCTTCTATCGATCGGGGCAGGGTCCCGACGACGTGATTCGCGATCTCTCGCTCGATGAAAAAGCGAACGCGCGCGTGGGAAAGTTGTCCGGCGGGCAGAAGCAGCGTCTCGCCGTGGCGTGCGCACTCGTGGGCAATCCCGACATTTTGTTTCTCGACGAGCCGACGACGGGCCTCGATCCGCAGAGCCGTCTGCAGCTCTGGGAAGTCGTCGCGAAGTTTCGCGCGAAAGGCGGAACCGTTCTGCTGACCACGCACTACATGGAGGAGGCGGAGCGGCTGTGCGATCGCATCGCCATCGTCGACCACGGCCACCTCATCGCCCTCGGCACTCCCCAGGAGCTGATCGCGAAGCTCGAGGCGCAGAACATCATCGAATTCGCGAGCGATCCGCCGCTGCCCGACGAGACGCTCCGCGCTCTGCCCGGCTGCCACGGATGCACGCAGCACGGCGGCGCAACTCAGCTGCGCGTCGATTCGCTCGCCGAGTCGGTTCCGGCGCTTCTCGCGGCGGTCGATCAATCGGGCGCCAAGCTCGTGTCGCTGTCGACGCACGCGGCGACGCTCGAAGATCTGTTCGTTTCACTGACGGGGCGGGAGCTGCGGGATGTCTGACAACGTTCGTCCGGCGATCGTCGAGCTCACCAGCGCGCGCACGAAGGAGTTCGTTCGCGAGACCGAGGCGATTTTCTGGGTCTTCGGGTTTCCGCTGCTGCTCGCGCTGGCACTCGGATTCGCGTTTCGCGAGAAGCCGCCCGATCGCATTCCGATCGCCGTCGTCGCGGGACCATCGGCATCGAGCGAAGCGAGTGCGCTCGGCAAGTCGCCGGCGCTGAATCCGAAGATCATGGATCCGGCAGCGGCGCAGGACGCGCTGCGGCATGGCAAGGTGTCGCTGGTCGTCGACCCGTCGCATTCGCTCGTCTATCGCTACGATCCGACGAATCCCGATTCGCGGACTGCGCGGCGCGAGGCGGACGATGCGCTGCAGGCGGCGGCGGGGCGGCGCAACGTCGTTCCCGCGCGCGACGAGTTCGTGCACGAGCAGGGCGCGCGCTACATCGATTTTCTGATTCCCGGCCTGTTAGGCATGAACCTCATGGGCACCGGGATGTGGGGCATGGGCTTCACGATCGCGAATGCGCGCATGAAGAAGCTGCTGAAGCGGCTCATCGCCACGCCGATGCGCAAGAGTCAGTACGTCGCGTCGCAGTTTCTGTCGCGGCTGATCTTCCTCGTCGTCGAGGTGACGGTGCTCGTCGCATTTGGCTGGCTCGTCTTTGGTGTGCGCGTCAACGGATCGATTCTCACGCTCGCCCTTCTCTGCGTCGTCGGCGGCTACGCGTTCTCCGGAATCGGACTGCTCACGGCATCGCGCGCGCGGACGATCGAAGGCGTCAGCGGGCTGATGAACCTGATCATGATGCCGATGTGGCTCTGCTCGGGCGTGTTCTTCTCGTACGAGCGCTTTCCCGACGCGGCGAAGCCGTTCATCCGCGCGCTGCCGCTGACGATGCTCAACGACGCGCTGCGCGCGGTGATGAACGACGCCGCGCCGCTCACGAAAGTGATGCCCCAGCTCGCGTTTCTCGCGCTCTGGGGCATCGTGACGTTCGCACTCGGGCTGCGGATCTTCCGCTGGCAGTGACCATGGAGCCCCGGCTTAAGCCGGGACCGACGAAGCCGGTGCGGACCGGCTCAAGCCGGAGCGGGACCGACGAAGCCGGAGCGGACCGGCTGAAGCCGGTGCTCCATCAGAACCGGAAGAACACGCCGACGTTCGTCTCGCCCTGATACAGATCGTGGTTGTACGAGTAGTAGCAGGAACGGCAGTTGTTGCCGTTGCTCAGCGACGTGAAGAAGCCGCGCTCTTCGATCTTGATGCCGACGTTGCGATTGATCGGCACCTTCACGCCGATCGCCCCTCCCGCCGAAAAGCGCGTCGAAGACGTCGCGCCGCTGACGCGCGGATCGAGATTGGCCACGCCCGCGTCGAGCGCGAAATACGGCGTCGCCGAGCGGCTCTGGGCGAACGGGATGAGGATGCCGCCCTGGAAGTAGGTGATGTCGAAATTGCCGAGGCTGTTGTTCGGCGTGAAGAGGCCACCGCCTCCGCCGTTGAACTGCGTGTTCTGCCGGTCGGCGAGCAGCTCGATCTTCCAGCCGTTCTGAATCGGGATGGCGAAGTTGACGCCGAAGTTGACCGCACTGTTGACGTCGACGTTCTGATTGAACAGCGTCGTCTGGTTGGCGTAGATCGTTCCGCCGTAACGGTATCCGAAGTACGGTGACAGCTCGAAGAAGTTGTCGGCGTAAGGACGGTAGGGATATCCGCCGCGCCAGTTCTGAGCAAAGAGTGAAGCGGGAATCAGCAGCAGCACCAAAACGAACAGCAGCTTTCGCATAAGATCTCCTGGCGATGCTTCTCGCATCGGCCGCACGAAATGCAGGAACG
>DATIZY010000214.1:0-33274 GCA_035516895.1 Thermoanaerobaculia bacterium
AGGCGTGGGCGCTCGCCGGCGAGCAACAGAATCTGCTCGCCGGCGGCACGAACACGCTCGTGCTCATTGCGAGCTCGCTCACAATGGCCCTCGCCGTTCGCGCTGCGCAGTTGGGCAGCCGCCGGGCCACCGTGGCGCTGCTGATCGCGACGATGATCTTCGGCTTCTGCTTCCTCGGCATCAAAGGTTTCGAATACAACCAGCACTGGCACGAGGGCCTTTTTCCCGGCGCGCATTTCACGTGGCACGAGAATCCCGACCTTGCGCCGAAAGTGCAGTTGTTCATGGTGTTCTACTGGGGAATGACGGGATTGCACGCGCTGCACATGGTCATTGGCATCGGCCTGCTCTTGTGGATCATCTCGCGCGCATGGCGGGGTCAGTTCGGCCCGGAGTATTACAGCCCGGTGGAAGTGATGGGTCTGTATTGGCACTTCGTCGACATTGTCTGGATCTTCCTGTTCCCGTTCCTTTATCTAATTCCTCACTTCGGAGTGCAACATGGCTGACGTTCACGCGGCGCCTCACGATGTCACCCCGCTGCGCACGTACATTTTCGTGTTTCTCGCGCTGGCGATCGGCACGGGCCTCACCTGGTACGCATCGACGATCAATCTCGGCTGGGCGAACACGCCGATCGCGCTGGTGATCGCCACAACGAAGGCCGTGCTCGTGATTCTGTTCTTCATGCACGTGATCCATTCGACCCGCCTGACGTGGGTCGTCATCATCGCCTCGTTCCTGTGGCTCGGCGTGTTGTTCGTGCTGACGTTTACGGATTACCTGACGCGGCTTTGGACGATCTATTAGGCGTCTTCTCCCTACGGAAGAAGGCGCGCAGCGCGGGATGAGCGGTCGGCGCTCACGCCGCGCGAGCCACGCGATCCTTACGTCGAGATCTCGACCGTCTTGCGCACCCATTTGCGCTCGATGAGCTCGCGAATCATGAAATCGGCGACGTCCGCGCGATGGATCGTCGGAAAGACGCCGACTTCGAGATGCTCGGCGACGCGATAGTTCCCGGTGCGCAATCCGTTGCGGAGGCCGACCGGAAGTACGATCGTCCACTCGGCGGAGCTCTTCCGAATCAGGTCATCGGCGATTTTCTTGTCGGCGTAGACGTCCGAGAGAAGTGTGCGGAAAAAGGCTCGCTGCAGAAGGCGCGCATCTTCGAACGATTCGCCGACGCCAAACGCCGATACCCATAGCAGGCGTTTTACATGTGCGGCGATGACGTTTCCCGCGGCACGGCTTACGACCTGGCCGCTCTTGAACGACTTGCCCGTGCCGAGGGCGCTCGGCACGGCGTCGCGTCCGCGGGCAGCGCTCGCGATGGTCGCGGAATCCGTCGCATCGCCTTTGATGATTTCGATGCGCGGCTCGTTCAGTTTCGATGGATCGCGCACGAGCGCGGCGACGCTGTGGCCCGCCTCGAGCGCCTGCGAAGCGAGATGGCGGCCCGTCGGACCGGTTGCGCCGAGGATCAACAGATTCACGGCGGTGATTGTAAACTGCGGCGCGGAATGCGTTATCTCGTCACCGGCGGCGCCGGATTCATCGGATCGAATTTCATCCGCTTCCTTTTTCGCAAATACGGAGGCGACGCGCAGGTCGTCAATCTCGACAAGCTGACCTACGCCGGCATTCGCGAGAACCTCGCCGAATACGAGGGGCAGAACAACTACCGGTTCGTTCACGGCGACATCACGAATCCCGCCGACGTCGCCGGCGCGTATGGCAGCGGCGTCGATGTCGTCGTGAACTTCGCCGCCGAGACCCACGTCGACCGCTCGCTCATGGAGGCGGGCACGTTCATCGACACCGATGTCCGCGGCGTGCTCGTTCTCCTCGAAGAGGCGCGCAAGCACGCGCCGAACCTCAAACGATTCGTGCAGATCTCGACCGACGAGGTCTACGGGTCGATCGAGAGCGGCTCGTTCCAGGAGACCGATCCGCTCGGTCCGCGCAACCCGTATTCCGCCTCGAAAGCAGGCGGCGACCGCATGGCCTACGCCTACGCGCAGACGTACGGACTTCCGGTGATCATCACGCGCGCGTCGAACAATTTCGGTCCGTTTCAATATCCCGAGAAGCTCATTCCGCTGTTCGTGACGAATGCGATCGACAATCTGCCGCTGCCGCTCTACGGCGACGGCCGCAACATCCGCGACTGGCTCTACGTCGAAGACCACTGCGCGGCGATCGATTTCCTCATCGATCGCGGCGGCAATTCCGAGGTGTACAACATCGGCGGGGGGAACGAGCGGGAGAATCGCGAGATTACGCACAAGATCCTCGCGATCCTCGGCAAGCCGGAATCGCTGATCAAGCGCGTCGCCGACCGGCAGGGTCACGACCGCCGCTACTCGCTCGACACGGCGAAGCTCGAGCGCCTCGGATTCAAATGCGGGACGAACTTCGATGACGCGCTCGAGCGCACCGTGAAGTGGTACGCGAGCAACGAGCCGTGGTGGCGGGCGATCAAGGAGCGAAGCGCGGAGTTCCGCGAGTATTACGCGAAGCAGTACGGCGCGCGATAGAGATTCCCCGACAACGGACGAAACGGACGCGGTTCTTCGTCCGCTTCGCCCTCGGTGGTGAACGATATCTCTACGACACCGCGGCCGCGATCAGAAACGGCGCCGCGATCAAGGCGAGCAGAACCGCGACGGGAATCAGGATCGCGAACACCACCGCTCCGACAGCGAGCAGAAGCGCGAGCTTCACGATCACCGCGATGGCGATGATCGGCAGGAACAGCAGCTTGAGCGGCAGCAAGAGCAAGCGGAACGGCAGCAGCACGAGTTTGAACACGATTTTCAGAGCGAACGCGAACAACGCCATCGCGACGCACGCCATCACGAAGAGAATGAACAGCGAGATGAGCGCTCCCACGACTCTGCCTCCACCTTAAGCATACGTCTTTTCGAAGTGGAGGTTGCGGGGGCCGACGTACTCCGACTGCGGCCGGATGAGCCGGCCGGCACGCCGCTGCTCGAGCGAGTGCGCGATCCAGCCGGCCACGCGGCTGACGGCGAACGTCGGCGTGAACAGAGGCGTTTCCAGGCCGATGCCGTGCAGCAGCAGCGCGGTGTAGAACTCCACGTTTGTCTGCAGCCGTCGCCCCGGCTTGTACTCCTCGAGCAGGCGGATCGCCGACGCTTCGACCGCTTTTGCCAGCCGGTACAAAGGATCGTTGCCGAGGAGGCGTTCCGCGGCGGCGGCGAGGACGTCGGCGCGCGGGTCGCGCACCTTGTACACGCGATGGCCGAACCCCATCAGCCGCTCCCCCGATTCGATCTTCCTGCGCAGGACCTCTTCGGCTCGTGACGCGTTGCCGATTTCGAAGACCATGTCGAGCGCAGGAGCGGGCGCGCCGCCGTGCAGCGGGCCCTTCAGCGCACCGACGGCGCCGGCGATCGCCGAGACGAGGTCCGAACCCGTCGATGTGATCACGCGCGCGGTGAACGTCGACGCGTTCAGGCCGTGATCGACCACGGTGTTGAGATACGTCTCGAGCGCGCGCACGCGGTGGCGCGGCGGCACGTCGCCGCCCAGCATGAAGAGGTAGTTGGCCGCGTGGCCGAGGTCCTCACGCGGCGCGATCGGCTCGCGATCGTGGAGCAGTCGCCAGTACGCGGCGACGATCGTCGGAAACGCGGCGAACAGCTGCTCCTCGACGAGCAGCCCGGCCGCGGCGCGGAGCGCGTCCATCGGTTCGACCTTGCGCCGTGCGAAATCGCGCAGGACATCGAGGACGACCGGCGACAGCGCGCGATCGCCTTTCGGCGAGACGCCGAGAAGCGACACAACTTCTTCGAAGGAGGCGTTGGGTGCGAGCTCCTCGACGGGGTAGCCGGCGATGATCAGCTCCCCGCGCTCTCCATCGACCATGCTGAGGGACGTTTGTGCGGCGACGATGCCTTCCAGACCTTGATTCATGACCCTATGCTATCAATATCGTCAATATTGATTTATCATCAATGTATGCGTCCTCGTCATCGTACCGGGCGGTGGACATGCTGACCGCTGAAGAGACGGCCAAACGCCTGGGCATCAGCGTCGCCACGCTGTACGCGTACGTGAGCCGCGGGCTCATTCATTCCTATCCCGATCCGAAGAACCCGCGGAACCGCTTGTACTCGGAGGATGAGATCGATCGCCGCATTCCCGGCAAACCGCTGCACGGTCCGGTACTCGAATCGGCGATCACGCTCATCGACGGCGATCATCTCTACTACCGCGGGCAGGACGCGATCGAGCTCGCCACGACGAAGTCGATCGAGGAGGTCGCGTCGATCGTGTGGAACGCGAGCGGCTTCTCCTCGACGCAGCTCCATGTGATCTCCGGACGCGGAGTCGAGGCTCTGCCGTTCATGAATCGCGCCGCGTCGATTCTTCCGGTCGTCGGTGCGCGCGATCCGCTCGCGTACGATCTGCGGCACCACGCGGTTGCGCAGACCGGATGGCGCATCCTCAACCTGCTCACCAGCGTCGCCGCGGAAACGTCGGAGCTCGCGGACGCGATCGACGACACGCTGCAAAAGAAATGGGCGCCGAAGAGCCGCGATCTCCTCCGGGCCGCGCTGATCCTTTGCGCGGACCACGAGCTCAACGTGTCGTCCTTCGTCGCGCGATGCGTGGCCTCCGCGGGATCGAATCCCTATGCGGTCGTCGCCGGCGGGCTCGCCGCTCTCGAAGGCAACAAGCACGGCGGCATGACGGCGCGCGTATCGACGATGCTCGACGAGCTCGAGCGCGCGCGCGATCTGCGCGCCGCGATCCGCGAGCGGATGCGCCGCGGCGAATCGATTTTCGGGTTCGGGCACCGGCTGTATCCGAACGGCGATCCGCGCGCCGAGCTGCTGCTGTCGATGATCGGCAAGCGGCTGCCGCGGTTCGTCGCTCACGCGTTGCTCGTCTGCGAGGAGCTCCTCGGCGAAAAGCCCACGATCGATTTCGCGCTCGTCGCGCTCGCGCGCGCGGTCAAGCTGCCGGACGATGCTCCGATCACGATCTTTGCGATCGGCCGGACGATCGGGTGGATCGGCCACGCGATCGAGCAGTACGCGCGCGACGAAATCATCCGGCCGCGCGCGCGATACGTCGGCCCGCCGCCGGGCAGCGCCGGCTCTGCGAAGGCCACGTAGCGCGGTGCTACGTCATGAGCGGTTCAACATCTTCTTGAGCCGGGTCGACACGTTCGTCGCGACCAGCGTGTCGGCCGCGCTCAGCACCTTCCGGATTTTGTCGAGCACGTCGCCTTCGCCGCTCCAGTGTTCGCGGAGAATCGCCGGATCGGTATCGTTCAGCACCCGGCTGAGCACGTAGACCGCGAACACGAGATCGTCCAGGTAGCCGATCGGGCCGACGATCGCCTCCGGAATCAGATCGAACGGCAGGACGAAATACGCCACACCGCTGCCGAGGAGGACTTTGTTCTTGCCGCTGACGCGGGAGTCGGTCGTCAGCCGCCAGAGCAGCATGAACATGTCCGGCACCAGCATCAGATACTCGGCCGTTTTGCCGATCACGCCCCTGTTGCGCGCGAATTCATGAATCGAATCGCGAAGCCGGTCGTAAAAACGCTTCGCGCGCTCTTCCGAAACTTCATCCGCTCGTCGCTGGTCCATTCGTCTCCCTTGCGGGCAGATCTGCGCCGCCTCTGCCGATGGTGACGGCCAGGCCGCCGTCGATGATCCACACACGCTGGATCTCCGCCTCCATGAAATTTGGCAAAAAGCGATCCAACGAAAAGATGAGCGTCGCCGGCTCTTCGTAGCGCACGAGCTCCGCCGGCATGCGGTCGCGCATGATGCCGAACAGAAATTTCGGAATCGGAATGCCGCCGAACGCCGTCGCGCCGTGCAGCGGAACGCGAACGCTGCGGCCCATCGCGAGGATCTCGCGCACCTGCACCTCGAAGGGCACGCTGATGAACTTGCGGATCGATCCGAAGATCCGCATGAGCCCGTTCTGGAAGCGGATGTCGATCCATTCGATGGGGTCGACGCGGAACTGCTGTGCGAAAGCGTTCAGCTTCTCGCCGTTGACCCGAACCTCGAGCTGATCCCATTCGACGAAGCGTCGCATCCTTGTCCTGAGTCCTGAGTCCTGAGTCCCGAGCGGATGAGCAACTCAGGACGCAGGACTCAGGACTGGTATCATGCGACGGCTTTCCAAGATGCCGAAGCGTTCCGACCTCCGCTCGATCCTGATCATCGGTTCCGGGCCCATCGTCATTGGTCAGGCGTGCGAGTTCGATTACTCGGGCACGCAGGCCTGCAAGGCGCTCAAAGAGGAAGGCTATCGCATCATCCTCGTGAACTCGAATCCGGCGACGATCATGACCGATCCGGAGTTCGCCGACCGCACGTACATCGAGCCGCTGACGCCCGAGACGCTCGAGCAGATCATCGAGCGCGAGAAGCCCGACGCGATCCTGCCGACGGTCGGAGGGCAGACCGGAATCAACCTCGCGAGCGCGCTGTGGGAGCGCGGAATCCTGCAGAAGCACGGCGTGGAGCTGATCGGCGCGAATTACGACGCCATCAAAACGGCCGAGGACCGGCAGCTGTTCAAGGAATGCATGGTGCGGATCGGCGTGGAAGTGCCGCGATCCGGCTACGCCGGCACGGTCGACGAAGCGGAGGAGATCGCCAGGGGCATCGGATATCCGCTCGTGATCCGGCCGTCCTTCACGTTAGGCGGGACCGGGGGCGGCATCGCGTACAACATCGAGGAGCTGCGCACGACCGTCGCCCACGGCCTCGAGCTTTCGCCCGTGCATCGCGTACTCGTGGAAGAGTCGGTGCTCGGCTGGAAAGAGTTCGAGCTCGAAGTGATGCGCGACAAAGCCGACAACGTGATCATTGTCTGCTCGATCGAGAACTTCGATCCGATGGGCGTGCACACCGGCGACTCGATCACCGTCGCGCCGCAGCAGACGCTGACCAATGACGAGTACCAGGCAATGCGCGACGAAGCGAAGCGCATCATCCGTGCGATCGGCGTCGAGACCGGCGGATCCAACATCCAGTTCGCCGTGCATCCGACCACCGGCCGGCGCCTGGCGATCGAAATGAATCCGCGCGTCTCGCGATCCTCGGCTCTCGCGTCGAAGGCCACGGGATTTCCGATCGCCAAATTCGCGGCGAAGCTCGCCGCGGGCTACACGCTCGACGAGATTCCGAACGACATCACCCGAAAAACGCCGGCGTCGTTCGAGCCGACGATCGACTACGTCGTCGTGAAGATCCCGCGCTTCGCCTTCGAGAAATTCCGCAACACGCCACGGGTCCTCGGCCTCTCGATGCAGTCGGTGGGCGAGTCGATGGCCATCGGCCGCACCTTCAACGAAGCGCTGCAGAAAGGATTGCGCTCGCTCGAGATCGAGATGTACGGCCTCGAACCGCGAAACACGCCGCCGGAGAAGCTCTCCGATCTGCTCCGCGTCCCCGGTCCCGAGCGCGTCTTCGCGGTCGGCGACGCGTTCCGTGCAGGCATGTCGGTCGAAGAAATCTACGCGCTGTCGGCGATCGATCCCTGGTTTTTGCGCGAAATGCGCAAGATCGTTTTGCTCGAGTCGCAAATCCTGAGCCGCGTCGACGGCAAAGGATCCCCCTCGCAAGAAAGCGGGGGATCCTTCGCTTCGCTCAGGACCTGGAAAAGAAACGGCTTCTCCGACCATCACATCGCTCTCCTCACAAATCGAAGCGAAAAAGAAGTTCGGATCGACCGACACGAGAAAGGCATCCGCCCCGTTTACAAGCGCGTCGACACCTGCGCCGCGGAATTCGAGGCGTCGACGCCGTACCTCTACTCGACGTACGAGCGCGAGAACGAATCGAATCCCACCAACCGCCGCAAAGTCGTGATCCTCGGCTCCGGTCCGAATCGCATCGGTCAGGGCATCGAGTTCGACACGTGCTGCGTGCACGCATCGTTCGCTCTGCGCGAAATCGGCTTCGAGACGATCATGGTCAACTGCAATCCGGAGACGGTCTCGACCGACTACGACACCTCCGACCGTCTCTACTTCGAGCCGCTCACGCTCGAAGACGTTCTGGAGATCGTCGATCTCGAGAAGCCGGAAGGCGTGATCGTACAGTTTGGCGGTCAGACGCCGCTGAAGCTGGCGAAAGCGCTCGGCGACGCGGGCGTGCCGATGTGGGGCACGTCGGTCGAGTCGATCGACATCGCCGAGGATCGCGAGCGCTTCGGAGCGCTGGCGCGGACGCACAACATTCTCGTGCCGGAGCATGGGTCCGCCCTGACCGAAGCGGATGCCGTCGCCGTGGCGCAGAAGATCGGTTTCCCCGTCGTCGTTCGCCCGTCGTACGTGTTAGGCGGGCGCGCGATGGCGATCGTCTACGACGAGCCGACGCTGCGGGAGTACATCGGCTACGCGATGGAGGCCGCGCCGGGACATCCGGTGCTCATCGATCGTTTCCTCGAAGATGCGATCGAGCTCGATGTCGACGCGGTGAGTGACGGGCACGACGTTGTGATCGCCGGCGTGATGGAGCACATCGAAGAGGCGGGCATTCACTCCGGCGATTCCACGGCCGTCATTCCGCCGTACATCATCGGACATCGCGAACAGGACCGCATTCGCCGCCGCACCGTCGAGCTGGCGAAAGCCCTCGAGGTCGTCGGACTGATGAACGTGCAGTACGCGATCGTGCACGGCGACTTGTACGTGCTCGAAGTCAATCCGCGTGCGTCGCGGACCGTGCCGTACGTTTCGAAAGCCACCGGCATTCCGTTCGCGAAGATCGCCGCGAAGGTCATGGCCGGCATGACGCTGCGCGAGCTCGGCCTGTTGAACGAGCCGTTCGTGAGCGAGTACTTCGTGAAGGCGCCTGTGTTCCCCTTCAACCGCTTCCCGCGCGAAGACTCCGTCCTCGGTCCCGAGATGAAATCGACGGGCGAGGTGATGGGCAGCTCGCGCAGCTTCGGCGAAGCGTACGCGAAGGCGCTGTTAGGCGCGGGAACGAACCTGCCGCTGCGCGGCACGGCGTTCCTCTCGGTGAACGACAACGACAAGCGGCCGATCGTCGTCACGATCGCGAAGGACCTCGCGGCGCTCGGATTCAAGATCGCCGCGACGTCCGGCACCCGCGAGTTTCTCGAGAAGAACGGTGTGCGGGCCCAGCTCGCGTTCAAAGTGCACGAGAACGAGAGGCCGAACGTCCTCGACCGCATCATCAACGGCGAGATCACGCTGATCATCAACACGCCGTTAGGCCGGAAGTCGTTCTACGACGACACGTACATTCGCCGCACCGCGCTGCAGCACGGGACCGCGTGCATCACGACGCTCTCCGCGGCGACCGCATGCGTGGAAGGCATCCGCTCGCTTCGCGAGGGACTGCACACGATCGCCACGCTGCAGGAGCAGCACGCGTCGCTGCGCGTGGCGAACAGCGCGTAGCGGGTACTCCGTCGAGGCTTCACGCGGCCGGCCGCGCAGCAGCAACCACACCACGAGCCACGCGAACGAGGAGATCGCCCCCGCTGCAGCCATATGACGTGTGCGTACACCGCTCCAATCGAAACTGAAGAATTGCGGCACGCTGAGGATCACTTTCGCGATCCAGAGGGCACCGAGGAGACGAAGCGCGAGGTTCGCGAGATCTTTCGAAGTCCTCGGGATCGCGCGTTTTTCACTTCGCGCGTTCGAGCGCGCCTTCGAGGTACACCTTTTCGACACCCGAAGCCCAGTACGCGACGTCGTCCTTCGATGGCTGCGAGGTTTCCTCGCCGGTCTTCAGCGTCCTGCCGCCGCGCTTCGGCTGAAACTCGAGCCAGCCGATCCACACATTGCCTCGCATCTCCGCGTATGCACGCACCGTGTATTCGTGAAATGCCTCGGAAAACGTGTGGACGATGTCCGCCACGATCACGCCACCGTCAGCCACGGGCGGACGACCGCCAGTTCGGTCTTGAACGGGCTGATCGCGCGAATCGCGTAGCGGATTCGTTTTCCTTCGCCGCCGCGATGCACCGGCCCGGAAAGCGCGCGATGCGGACGCGCCGTTCCCGGCCGCCGCGACTTGAAGGACGACTGCGTAAACGGCGACGGCTTCTCGAACTCGATCAGCAGCTCGTCGACGATCACGTCTGCGCCGCCGAGGTAGCGGAAATCCCATTCGATGCCTTCGCCGGCGCGCAGCGTGACTTCCTCCGGACTCGCGGAGAGGAACACGCGTCCGCCGCCGGCTTCGACATCGACGCGCACCGGAACGGTCCGCACCACGAATTCGGTCAGCTCGTGCGATGCGACGAGACGGTCCGACGATGCCGGCGGCGCGGCGACGAGCGACGGTGCTTCGGCGCGCGGAGGGGCGGGGATGAACGACGAGGGCCGCGGTTTTTCGCCCTGGGCGAACCATGCCGCGGACGGAGGCCCGCTCGACTGCAGGCGCGGACGTGCCCTTCGGGAGCGCTTTTTCTCCACCGGGTGCGGAGCGGGACGGGCGGGTGGGGGGGGCGCGGGTTTGGCGTGCTTCGGCGCCGGTGCGGCGACTTTGTGGGGCTTGGCAGCCTCGCGAGTGGCGGGTTTCGGCGGTTTCGCCGGCGGTTTCCTGGGCGCGGCCGCAGCTTTCTTCACGACGCGCTTGGCCGCCGCCTTCGCTTTCTTAGCCCGTGTAACTACCTTTTTTACCGGGCGTTTACGAGCTCGAACCGACGCTTTTTTCCTCTGCGCCTTCGCCATTTGTCAAAAAAGAATGGCGCAGTATAGCCGTCACCCGATTTCCTGTCGAAGGATTTCGCGCAACTCCTCGGCAATTTTCCTGATTCTCCCCTCGTCGCTCCCCTCGACCATGACGCGCACTTTATTTTCAGTTCCCGAGTAGCGGACCAGAATCCGTCCGGATCCACCCAGCGTAGAGTGCGCGCGCTCGAGCGCCGCCTGGTACTTCGGCAGCGAGTCGAGAGGCGGTTTCGAACCGACTTCCTGGTTGATCAGGATCTGCGGCATCGGATCGAACGTGTGCAGCTTCGAAAACGGTTGTTTCGACTGCGCGAGCAGCTCGCCGAACACGAGCGCCGTGTGGATGCCGTCGCCCGTCGAGTGCACCGTGAGGTCGATGATGTGCCCCGATTGCTCGCCGCCGAGGATCGCGCGGCGCTCGAGCATCATTTCGAGGACGTACTTGTCGCCGACCTGCGCGCGGCCTAACTCGATGCCGTCCTCCTTCAGCTGGCGCTCGAAGCCGAAGTTCGACATCACGGTCGTGACGACGCAACCGGCGGCGAGTTTGTTCTCGCGCTTCAGCCGCTGCGCCCAGAGATAGATGATCTCGTCGCCGTCGCGGATGCGTCCGGCGTCGTCGGCGAAGATCGCGCGGTCCGCATCGCCGTCGAATGCGACGCCGAAGTTCGCTTTCTCCTGAACGACGATGCGCGCGAGGCCCTCCGGGTGCAGCGCGCCCGCGTTCTCGTTGATGTTCCGGCCGTTCGGTTTGTCGTTGATCACGCGCACATCGGCGCCCGCGCGGTGGAACACCTCCGGTGCGATGCGATACGCCGCGCCGTTTCCAGTGTCGAGGACGACGCGGATTCCGCGGAGCGCTCCGGACGCGACTCCGCTCACGAGGAACTGCTGATATTTTTCGATGAGAGCACGGTCGTCGTGCAGCTCGATTTGCGGAATCGAAACGTTCTCGCGGCGGATCGCGCGCGTTTCGTCCTCGATTTTTTCTTCGTCGGCGTCGGGAATCTTCATTCCGTCGTGGCCGAAAATCTTCACGCCGTTGTCGTCGAACGGATTGTGCGAGGCCGAGATCGAAATGCCCGCCTCGGCGTCGGACGTGCGGCAGAGGTAGGCGACGCCGGGCGTCGGAATGATTCCGATGTAGGTCGCGGTGCCGCCGCCGGCGCCGATTCCGGCCGCGAGGGCGCGCGCGATCTCCGGTCCCGACTCGCGCGTGTCCATGCCCATGATCACGTGCTTGCGCGCGAGACGATGCGCGAGCGCCTCGCCGAGCGCGTACATCGTCGCGGAGTCGAGCGGATACTGCGACGCCTTGCCGCGAATCCCGTCAGTGCCGAACAGAACTCTCATTCTTCCCGCTCTTCGTTGTGCCGGTCGTCGCCGTCGTGTCGGTCTCCGGCACGATGGGCCCGACCGTTTCGGTCACCGGCACCGTGATCTCCGTCATCAGCGGCTCGATGACGCGCACGAGCGACGAATCGGAGACGACGGCGACATTCTGCACGAAGCTCGCCGTCCGGCCGGTCATGATCACGCGCTCGGTCGCGACCTCGCTCACGCCGCGGATCTGCGATGCCGGTCCGGAAATGAGCGCGTGATCGGGATTGAGCGTCGCGTCGCCGACGGTGTAGCCGGCCGGCGGATCGCCGACGAGGAACGGGCGGATCGGCACGATCTTCTGCCGCACCTCCTCGGCCCGAAACGTCACGTTCGCCGGGTCGAGCGACACGACCTCGACGCCCGGCGGAACGTTGATCGCCTGCGGACGAATCGTGATCGCGATCGTCCCGGGAACGAGCGTGCGCAGATCGAGCGGCACCTCGAGGTTGGATGACGACAGCGATCGCAGATCCGACGTCCGCCCGCGAAGCCGCACGCTGACGCTGTCGGGCACCGGCGTGGTGATCACCAGATCGCGCGGCATGCCGACGAGCGTGAGCGGCACGGCGTACGCGCGCTCGATCACGCTTTCGCGGCGCGGCGCGGAGACGACAAACCACAGCGTGAACGCAAGAAGCAGTGCGAGGAGTTTGAGTCCGGCGTTCGAGGCCCAGCTCTTCACGCCGCCGCTCCTTCGAGCCGCTCTTTCATGATGCGCATCAGCTGCGCGCGATCGAGGTTCTCGTGCAGCGCGCCCTCGCTCGCCACCGCGACGGATCCATTCTCCTCGGAAATGACGATGATCAGCGCGTCGCTCTCTTCACTGAGACCGAGGGCGGCGCGGTGGCGGGTGCCGTGAGCGAGCTTCGGGTCGGCAGCGGACGTCAGCGGCAGGAACGCGCCCGCCGCGAGCGCGCGGGTGCCTCGAATGATCGCGGCGCCGTCATGAAACGGACCGCCCGGTGTGAAGATGCTGACGAGGAGCTCGACGGAGACGATCGCGTCGAGCGGCTTCGCATTTTCGGCGTACATCCGCAGGCTTTGCGTGCGTTCCATTGCGATGAGCGCGCCGATGCGCTTCGCCGCGAGGAGCTCGGTGGCGTCGACGACCGGCTCGATCGCCGGGTTGTGCGCCCGGCGGCCGAACATCGCCAGCAGCGGATTCGACATCCGCGCGAGCACGCGGCGGATCTCGGTCTGAAATAGCACGATAATTGCGAATGGTAAATAGAACAAAATCTCGCGCGAGATCGCCTCGAGCGCGGGGAGGTCGAACGCCCGCGCGACGAAGTACGTGCTCGCCAGCGCGACCAGACCGATCGAGATCTGCATCGCGCGAGTCCCGCGGATCAGCGCGAGGATGTAATAGATGATGAACGCGACGATGATGATGTCGGCGGCGTCGCGCCACGTGAAGTGCAGCGAGATCACGCGGTCGAAGAGGTTCATTGGGCGCGCCTCCGGGTCGGCGGTTGCCGGTTGCCGGTTGCCGAAGGAACCAAGCCGCTCCGGGAACCGGGAACCGTGAACCGGCGACTCACTGTTCGCGCTCCGCGATTGCCCGCAGCACGTTGAGGAAATCGACGGTCGCGCGCACATCGTGAACGCGCACCAGCGCCGCGCCGGTTCGATGCGCCGCGGCAACGGCGGCGAGCGATCCGGCAGCGCGCTCGTGCGGCTCGCGGCCGGTGAGTGCGCCAATGAATTTCTTTCGCGATGCGCCGATGACCAGCGGCGCGATGTTCGTCAGCTCCGCCGCGCGGGCGAGGATCTCGAGATTGTGCTCGCTCGTTTTTGCGAAGCCGATTCCGGGATCGACGAGGATCTGCGCGCGATCGATCCCCGCGCGCACGGCATCATCGCGAAATTGCGTCAGCTCACGCCCGACCTCGGCCACGACGTCATCATAGTGCGCGTACTGCTGCATCGTGGCCGGCTCGCCGCGCATGTGCATCAGGATCACCGGCACTCCCGTCCGTGCGAGGATCGCCGCGATTCCGGCGGAGTAACGAAGCGCGCTGACGTCGTTGACGATGTCTGCGCCCGCCCGGATCGCTTCGTCGGCGACCGCCGCTTTTCGCGTGTCGATCGAGATCGCGATGTCGGTGCGCTCGCGGATGCCGGCGATCACCGGCAGCACGCGATCGATCTCCGTCTGCGCAGCGATGGGCTCCGATCCCGGCCGCGTCGACTCGCCGCCGATGTCGATCACCGCCGCGCCGTCCGCTTCCATCTGCAGCGCCGCCTCGATCGCTTTCGCCGGATCGACGAAGGCGCCGCCGTCGGAGAACGAATCGGGCGTCGCGTTGATGATTCCCATCACCGCGGGCGGGCGGTCGATGGTGAGCGACCGTCCGCGTGGAAGGATGAAGGATGAAGGATGAAGGATGAATCGCCCGTCAGGCGGCGTCTCCGGATTCATCCTTCATCCTTCTGCCTTCATCCTTACTCGTCTCGTTCTCTCACGATTCTCGCGCCGAGCCGGTTCAGCCGCTCTTCGATCCGCTCGTAGCCGCGATCGATCTGATGGATGTTGTGGATGACGCTCTCGCCTTTCGCGCAAAGCGCGGCGAGGAGCAGCGCCATGCCGGCGCGGATGTCGGGGCTGGAGATCTCCGCGCCGGTCAGCCGGTTGCCGCCGACGATGATCGCGCGATGCGGATCGCACAGGACGATCCGCGCGCCCATCGAGATCAGCTTGTCGGTGAAGAAGAGGCGCGACTCGAACATCTTCTCGAAAATCATCACCGTGCCTTCGGCCTGTGTCGCGACGACGATCATGATCGACAGCAGATCGGCCGGAAAGAGCGGCCACGGTCCGTCGTCGATTTTCGGGACGGCGGCACCGATGTCGTACCGCACGCGCAGCTCCTGATCTTTCGGCACGCGCACGTTTCTCCCCTCGACGCGCACGTCGACTCCGACTTTCTCGAGCATCAGGCGGATCGCGTAGAGGTGCTCCGGCACCGCGTCTTCGATCAGCAGCTCGCTGCGGGTGACCGCGGCGAGCCCGATGTACGAGCCGACCTCGATGTGATCGCTGGGAATCTGAAACTCGCCGCCGCGCAGCGATTCGACGCCGCGGATGAAGAGCGAGTTCGTCGCGATCCCCTCGATGCGCGCGCCGAGGGAGTTGAGGAAGCGGCAGAGATCCTGGACGTGCGGCTCCGCCGCCGCGTTGTAGATCAGCGTATCTCCCTCGGCGAGCACGGCCGCCATCACGGCGTTCTCTGTCGCCGTGACCGATGCTTCGTCCAGAAACATCTTCTTGCCTTTGAGCGCGTGCGCGCTCATGCGGTACTCGTACGCCGAGACTTCGATTTGCGCGCCGAGCGATTCGAGCGCGAGGAGGTGCGTGTCGACGCGGCGCCGGCCGATGACATCGCCGCCGGGCTTGGTGATGTTCGCCTGGCCGGTGCGAGCGAGCAGAGGGCCGGCGAGGAGAATCGACGCGCGGATTTTCTTCGATAGCTGGGCGTCCGGCGTCGGCGACACGGTGCCCTTTGCCGTGATGCGCACGACGTTTTTCTCGCGGCGCTCGACCGAGGCGCCGAGCTTCTCGAGGATTTCGAGCATCACGCGGACGTCCTGAATGTCCGGCAGGTTGAAAAGAGTGACCGGCTCATCGGTCAGCAGGCACGCGGCGAGGATCGGCAATGCGGCGTTCTTGTTGCCGCCCGGCCGGATTGTTCCGTCGAGACGCCGTCCGCCCTCGACGATGAAGCGTTCCATGGGCATCGGCGGGCGATTCTATCGGACTGCCGCCATTCTGGGCGGGAAGAGGGCCGGTGCGTCGCGCGGCAGGAGAATTTCGAATGAAGAAAGTGGAAAGCGCATCGCTTACCCTCGGATGCTTCGGAATTCTTCATTCTTCATTCTTCATTCGAAATTCGAAATTCAGAATCAACTTCGGCTTCCGGCTCGCACGACTCGCTCCGCTGCCGGTCTGCTATCCTGATCTCATGATCGTCGCTCCGCTCGGATCGGGCAGCGCGGGCAACGCGTACTACTTCGAGAGCGACGGAACGAGCATCCTCGTCGACGCCGGCTTCGGCCCGAAGGAGACGGCGAAGCGGCTGGAACAGATCGGCCGCGAGATCGAGCATCTGCAGGCGATCGTCGTCACGCACGAGCATTACGACCACATCCGCGGCGCGGAATCGATCGCCCGCAAGCTCCAGATTCCGATCTATCTCACGCGCGGAACGCTCGACGCGAGCACCATCGACCGGCAGGAAACCTCGATCGTGGTTTTCGAGAACAACAGCACGTTCCAGATCGGCGAGCTCAACGTGCACTCCTGCCGCACGCTGCACGACGCGATGGATCCGGCGTGTTTCGTGATCGAGGCACGCGACGGCACGCGCGTCGGCATCGCCAGCGACCTCGGCTGGGTCGATCCGTACGTCCTCAGGCATCTCAGCGGTTGCGACGGCCTTTTCTTCGAGTCGAATCACGATCTCGACATGCTGCGGATGGGGACGTACCCGTGGTCGCTGAAGCGGCGGATCATGTCGCGCTTCGGCCATCTGTCGAACGACGATTCGATGAATGCGGTGCAGCGGATGATCGGCGCCGATCTGAAGACGCTCTGCCTCATTCACTTGTCGGAGAAGAACAACCACGAGTCGATCGTGCGCGACATGGCGGCGCGGATGACCGCGCGCGCGGGCGCGCAGCTCGAGCTCGGAATCGCGAAGCAGTTCGAGGCCACCGGCACGTTCGAGATCGTGCGCCGCCGCCCGCCGCGCCCGCTGCAACCGGCGCGGTACACGCAGATGGCGCTGTTTTAGGCCCGGATCCCTCGTCGCGGGAACTGCACGGGAATGCTTGACATCCGCCGCCGGTTGAATAAAAATGCAAGAAGATGAATATTCATGCACGGCACGAGGAGATCGTCAAAATCGTCCGCGAGCAGACGATCCACTCGCAGGACGAGCTGCTGACGATTTTGCGCAGGCGCGGCTTCCGCGTGACCCAGCCCACGCTCTCGCGCGACATCCGCGATCTCGGTCTGGCCAAGACCGCCGCCGGCTACGTCCTGCCCGGCGAGGTTTCGACGGTCGCGCTCTTCGTGCCGCGCGGTGAGGAGCGGCTCGAATCGCTCTTGCGCGACTCCATCATTTTTGCCGAGGCAGCGGGGAATCTCGTGGTGCTGAAGACGCCGCCCGCCGCCGCGCAGCCGGTCGCGAGCGCGCTCGACGCGACCCCGCCCGACGATTGCCTCGGCACCATCGGCGGCGACGACACGATCTTTGTGGCGTTCCGCCATCCCGCGTCTGCGGCCGGTTTCGCGCATCACGTGCAGCAGACCGCCGGAATCTCGGCGCGAAAGGCGCGGGCATGACCGAAAACTCGTGGGGCACCGGCTTTAACCGGTCGACGGCAGCGGTTGAATCCGCCGCTTCATCGATACGCGTCGCGATTGTCGGGGCCACCGGCTACGCCGGCTCCGAGCTGACCGGCATTCTGGCGCGGCATCGCAACGCGGAGATCGTCGCGCTGTTCAACTCCGGCGGCTCCGCGGCGCCGGCGAACGCAGCGTATCCGGAGCTCGTCGCGCAGCCCTTCGCGTTCGACGCGCTCGTCGACGCGAAGCCGGAGGTCGTGTTTCTCGCGACGCCGAACGAGGCGTCGGCCGAGCTCGCGCCGAAACTGCTCGATCGCGAGATGCGCGTGATCGATCTCTCCGGTGCGTTCCGCCTGAACGATGCGGCGCTGTATCCGCAATGGTACGGATTCGCGCACGAGAAACCGGCGCTGCTCGATCAGGCGGTTTACGGCCTGACAGAGTGGTGCAATGGCGAGTTGAGTTCCGCGCGGCTGATCGCCAACCCCGGCTGCTATCCGACGTCGATCCTGCTCGCGCTGCGGCCGCTGACTTACATCATCGATCGCGAGCAGCCGGTCATCTGCGATTCGAAAAGCGGCGTCTCGGGAGCCGGCAAGAAATCGGACCTGGCGTGGTCGTTCGCCGAGCTGTACGGCAACTTCAAAGCGTACGGCGTCGGCCAGCACCGGCACGAACCGGAGATCCGGCAGGGTCTGCGCCTCGGCGACCGGACGCCGCTCGTGTTCGTGCCGCACCTCTTGCCGACGCTGCGCGGAATTCTGTCGACGATGCACGTCGGCTTTACGCGCGTCATGACCGCGCAGGAAATCGCCGACGACTACGCGCGCGCGTACGCGAACTCGCCGTTCGTGCGCGTGCTGCCGGCAGGACAACTCCCCGAGCTGAAGAACGTCGTCAATACACCGCGCTGCGACATCGGCTTCACGCTGCTGCAGGGCGGGCGGCGGGCGGTGATCGTCTCGGTCATCGACAACCTGCTGAAAGGCGCCGCGTCGCAGGCGGTGCAGAACTTCAACCGCATGTGCGGATTCCCTGAAACGGAGGGACTGGCGTGAGGGTGATCAAGTTAGGCGGCAGCCTGCTCGACGACGCGGTGCGCCGCGCCGCGGTTCTGCGCGGCATCGCGAAGGCGTGGAAAGCGGGCGAAGAGCTGGTGCTCGTTCACGGCGGCGGCAAACACATCGACGCGATGCTCAAACGCCTCGGCATCGAAAAGAAAACGCATGCCGGGCTTCGCGTCACCGACGACGCGACGCTCGAGATCGTCGTCGCCGTGTTGGGCGGAACGGTCAACAAGATGCTCGTCGCCGAGCTGGCGAAGATCGGCGTGAAAGCCGCCGGCATCAGCGGCTCCGACGGCGGCACGCTCCTCGCCGACCGCCACCCGCACGTCGACGGCATGAACCTCGGCAATGTCGGCCGCGTGCGCTCGTCCGATCCGTCGCTCATTCGCGCGATGCTCGCGTCGCGCATCCTGCCGGTCGTCTCGTCCGTCGCCGCGGGCGCGCGCGGAACGCTGCTCAACGTGAATGCCGACAGCGCCGCCGCGGCGATTGCTGCCGGCCTGCGTGCGTCGTCGCTCATGTTTCTGACCGATGTCGCCGGCCTGCTCGACGGCAACGGCGACGTCGTCGAGTCGCTCGACGCCGACGACGCCCGCGAGCTGCTCAAGAGCGACATCGTGACCGGCGGCATGCGGCCGAAGCTCGAAGCCGCGCTGCAGGCGCTCGCCTCGGGCGTCGCGTCGATCCATATCGGCGAAGGAGGGACGCAACTTGTTGCAGCGTGACGTTCAACTCCGAGCGAAGCGACGAGTCAATGACGGCGCCGCGATGCTCATGAAAGACGCGAAAGTCTGCGACTCTTCGACCGCAACGCGATGGTTGCCTGCGCGTGAGGAGATTCCTCGCTTCGCTCGGAATGAAGTGGAGAAGGAAGACAACCATGTTGCTGCATGACGAATCACCGGCCGCCGTCGAAGCGCGTGAGAAGAATTTCATCCTCGGCACGTACGCGCGTACGAATTTTCATCCGCGGTCCGGCAAAGGCGCGCGGATCGTCGATGCCGGCGGCCACATCTACTGGGATCTGTTAGGCGGCATCGCGGTCAATGTGTTAGGCCATCAGCATCCGCGGCTGGTGAAGACGCTGCGCGACGAATCGCGCTCGCTGCTGCACGTCTCGAACCTCTATTACCACCCGGCGCAGGGAATCCTCGGCGAGCGCCTGGTGCGGGCGTCGGGTCTGCTGCGCGCGTTCTTCTGCAACAGCGGAACCGAAGCGAACGAAGCGGCGCTGAAGTTCGCGCGGCTCGCGAATCCGGGAAAGAGCGAAGTCGTCGCGCTGGTCGAGAGTTTTCACGGCCGCACGCTGGGATCGCTTTCACTCACCGGCCATGAGGCGTATCGCACGCCGTTCGAGCCCCTCGTGCCGGGAGTCAGATTCATCGAGCCGAACGACGTCGCCGCACTGGAGGCGGCGGTCACGGACAAAACGAACGCGATCGTTCTCGAGCCGCTGTTAGGCGAGGGCGGCATCATTCCGCTGACCCATGATTTTCTCGCCGCCGCGCGGCGGCTTGCCGATCGCACCGGCGCGATCCTGATCTTCGACGAAATCCAATGCGGGCTCGGACGCACCGGGACGCTGTTCGCGTTTCAGCAGAGCGGCGTCGTTCCCGACATCGTCACGCTGGCGAAGCCGTTAGGCGGCGGGCTGCCGCTCGGCTGCGTGCTGACGGGCGAAGCGATCGAAGGCGTCGTCAAGCCGGGCCATCACGGCACGACCTTCGGCGGTAACCCGATCGCCTGCCGTCTCGGCATCGCCGTGCTCGACGAGATCGAGCAGTCGGCTCTGCTCGCGCGCGTCAGCGAGACGGGCGAGTGGTTCGGCGCGGAGCTGCAGAAGCTGAAGTCGCGCACGCCGTCGATCGTCGACGTGCGCGGCAAGGGAATGATGTGGGGGATCGAGGTCGATCGCCCGGCGAAGGAAGTCGCCGCGGCGCTGCTGGCGAAAGGCTTCGTCGTCGGCACCGCGCGCGACAACGTCATTCGTCTGCTTCCGCCGTACGTCACACCGAAAAAAGCGTTTGTCGAGTTCCTCGCGGCACTCGAAGAAGCGTTGCCGGTGACCGGTTCCCGGTTGCCGGCGGATTCAATTCCTTTCCGGGAGCCGGCAACCGGCAACCGGCAGCTCGTGGCACAAGGAGCAGTCCAGAAATGAACGT
Source organism: Thermoanaerobaculia bacterium (assembly GCA_035516895.1). GTDB lineage: Bacteria > Acidobacteriota > Thermoanaerobaculia > Gp7-AA8 > Gp7-AA8 > Gp7-AA10. The sequence goes on from DATIZY010000214.1 coordinate 20,683, forward strand.
GAAAAAAGTCGCGCTTGCCTATTCGGGCGGCCTCGATACGTCGGTCATCATTCCGTGGCTCAAGGAAAACTACGGCTGCGAAGTCGTCGCCGTCGCCGTCGATGTCGGTCAGGCCGAGGAGACGAGCGGGCTCGAGGCGAAGGCGTATGCGACGGGCGCATGCGATTTCTATCTCATCGACGCGAAAGAAGAATTCGCGCGCGAATACCTCTTCCCGGTTCTGAAAGCCGGCGCGATCTACGAGAAGGACTACCTGCTGGGCACCTCGACCGCGCGTCCGCTGATCGCGCGCAAGCAGGTGGAGATCGCACTCGCCACCGGATGCGATGGCGTCGCGCACGGCTGCACCGGCAAGGGCAACGATCAGGTGCGATTCGAGCTCGCGTATCAGGCGCTCGCGCCGGAGCTGAAGATCATCGCGCCGTGGCGCGAGTGGTCGATCGTCTCGCGCGAAGACGCGATCGATTTTGCGTCGGCTCGCGGCATTCCGGTGGCGGTGACGAAAAAAGATCCGTACTCGCGCGATCGCAACCTCTGGCATCTCTCGCACGAGGGCGGCCCGCTCGAGGATCCGGCGTTCGAGCCGGAAGCGTCGATGTTCAAGCTGACCGTCGATCCGACGCTCGCGCCGGAGACGCCGGAGAAAGTGACGATTGGGTTCGAAGCGGGCGAGCCGATTGCGGTCAACGGCAAACGCCTCTCGCCGGCGACGCTGATCCAGACGCTGAATGAAATCGGCGGACGACACGGCGTCGGCCGCGTGGATCTCGTCGAGAACCGACTGATCGGCATCAAATCGCGCGGCGTATACGAGACTCCGGGCGGCACGCTCCTGGTCACCGCGCTCAAAGCGCTCGAGTCGATCACGCTCGACCGCGACAGCGCGCACGAGAAGGAGCGCATCGCCACGCGCTACGCGGAGCTCGTCTACTACGGCCAGTGGTTTTCCCCGCTCAAGGAAGCGTTCGACGCGTTCGTCAACTCGATCGCGGCCAACGTCACCGGCGAAGTCACGCTGAAACTCTACAAAGGCGGCGCGACGATCGTCGGGCGCACCTCGCCGTACTCGCTGTACTCGGAGGACCTCGCATCGTTCAACATGCGCGGCTACGATGCGACCGATTCGGCCGGCTTCATCCGGCTTTTCGGACTGCCGCTGCGCGGACGCAAGCGCATCGCGCCGTTCGCGGTCGAAAGCGCGGTGGAAGAGAAGATCGCGAAGTGACGAAGAATCCAATCTGGGGCGGGCGCTTCGAAGGAGGGCCTTCGGATCTGCTTCGTGCGTTCAACGATTCTTTTTCCTTCGACGCGCAGCTGTTCGCCGAGGATGTCGAAGGATCGATTGCCTGGACGGGGGCGCTCGAGCGCGCCGGGGTTCTCTCGCGCGACGAGGCCGCCCAACTCTCCGCTGCACTTCGCCGCGTTCCGGCCCCGGAGGTTTTCGACGAAGAAGACGTGCACTCGTACGTCGAATCCAAATTGCGCCCGTCGATCGGCGCCCTCGCCGGGAAGCTGCACACCGGCCGCTCGCGCAACGATCAGGTCGCAACCGACTTGAAGCTCTGGCTGAAGAAGGCCTGCGATGCGGCGGTCGGCAACATCCGTGCGCTCGCGACGGAGCTGTCGAAGCGCGCGAGCGAAGAATCGTCGACGCCGATGCCCGGCTACACGCATTCGAAACAGGCGGAGCCGGTCACGTTCGGTCACTGGTGCCTGGCGTATTGCGAGATGCTGCTGCGCGACATCTCGCGATTCGAGAGCGCGAAGCTGCGCGGTGACGAATGTCCGCTCGGGTGCGGCGCTCTTGCCGGCACTCCGCTCGAGATCGATCGCGACGCGCTGGCGAAATCGCTCGGCTTCGCGCGCGCGACGGCGAATTCGATCGACGGCGTCTCCGATCGCGACTTCGCCGCCGAATATCTGTTCGCGTCGGCGCTACTGCTGTCGCACCTGTCGCGCCTCGCCGAAGATCTGATCTTCTTCACCAGCGACGAGGCGAACTACGCCGAGCTTCCGGACGCGCTGGCGACCGGCTCTTCGCGCATGCCGCAGAAGAAGAATCCCGATGTGCTCGAGCTCGTGCGCGGCCACGCGGGACGCGCGATTGGCGATCTCACCGGGCTCCTCGCGGTGATGAAAGGCATACCGCTCGCGTACGACAAAGATCTGCAGCTCGACAAGGAGCCGCTGTTCCGGATGCGCGCGACGCTCGCCGCCGCGCTTCCCGCGCTCGCCGCGCTCATCGGCGGATTGAAATTGAATCGCGACCGCATGCGCGCCGCCGCGCGGTCACCGATGCTCCTCGCCACCGCGGTCGCCGATGCGATTGCAGCGAACGGCACGCCGTTTCGCGAGGCGCACGAGCGCGTCGGCCGCGAGCTCGCGTCGATCGAGGGGCTGGCGAAAGAGCACGGCGTCACGCTCGAGTCCATCCTGGCGAAGAAGAGCGCGTTCGGCGGCACGTCGCCGGAGCGAGTGAAGGAAGCAGCGCACGTCATGCCGAGCCGCGTAGCCGGCGAAGCATCTCAGGCGGCGAAGCGGAAGAGTCTTCGCTCCGCTCAGGGTGAGGAGCGGTGAGGCTTCCGAAAGGTTTCATCGCGTCGGGCGTCCGCGCCGGCATCCGCAAAAAGCGGCCCGACCTCGGCCTCATCGTCGCCGAGAAAGGCGCGAGCGCCGCGGCTGTCTTCACGCAGAATCGTTTTCAAGCCGCGCCGGTCGTGCTCGCGAAGAATTCGCTGAAGAAAACCGGCGGCCGCGTCAAAGCGGTCGTCGTCAACGCCGGCTGCGCGAATGCCGTCACCGGGAAGCCGGGGCTGGAAGCGGCGAGGCGCGTGCAAAAACGCGCCGCGCAGCTGCTGCGATGCGATCCCGACGAGGTCTTCATGGCATCGACCGGAGTCATCGGCGTTGTCCTGCCGGACAAGAAGGTCACCGACTCGCTGCCCGACGCCATCAATCGCCTCTCGCTCGGCGGCATCGAGGCGCTCTCGCACGCGATTCTGACGACCGACGTCGGCCCGAAGCTCGCGCAAGCGTCGTTCGCGATCGGCAGCAAACGCGCGCGAGTCGTGGGCGTCGCGAAAGGCGCGGGCATGATTCATCCGAACATGGCCACGATGCTCGCGTTCGTCATGACCGATGCGTCGCTCGATCCGCCGGCGCTGCAAAAATGCCTGAAGATCGCCGTCGATCAAAGCTTCAACGCGATCTCCGTCGACGGCGACACATCGACGAACGACTGCGTGCTGCTGATGGCGAGTGGACAGGCAGGATCGCCTGTCCTCGACGAGTTTCAGCGAGCGCTCAATCGAGTCTGCCGCGAGCTCGCGTGGATGATCGTGCGCGACGGCGAAGGCGCCACGCGCGTGATGGAGCTCGAAGTACGCGGCGCGCGCAACGATCGTGAAGCGAAGCTCGCCGCGCATGCGATCGCGACGTCGCCGCTCGTGAAAACCGCGCTGCACGGCGGCGACCCGAACTGGGGGCGCATTCTCGCCGCGGTCGGCCGCAGCGGCGCGCGATTTTCGGTCCGCCGCGTTTCGCTCAGCGCCGGATCGGTCACGCTCGTCCGCAACGGCGATCCCGCGCCGTATCGCGAGAAGGATGCGGCGCGCGTCTTCGCCCGCGAGCGCGTCCCGATCGCCCTCGACCTCGGCAGCGGCAACGCGAGCACCGTCATTCTGGCCAGCGATCTCGGGCATGATTACGTGTCGCTGAATGCCGATTACCGTTCCTAGACTCGTCGCGCTCGTTTTTCTTCTCTTCGCGATCGATCCGCGCGCGGAATGGAACACGCCGCAGCCGCCGTTCCGCGTTTTTGGCAACACATACTGGGTCGGCACGCACGAACTCGGCTCGATTCTGATCACGTCGGATCGCGGCCACATCCTCATCGACGGCGGACTTCCCGAATCGGCGCCGCTCATCGAGGCGAACATTCGCGCGCTCGGATTTCGCGTCGAAGACGTCAGGCTGATTCTCAACTCGCACGCGCATTTCGATCACGCGGGCGGCATCGCCGAGCTGCAGCGCGCGTCGGGAGCCGAGGTGGCGGCGAGCGCGGCGAGCGCGGGAGAGCTCGAGCGAGGTGCTGCGGGGCGCGACGATCCGCAATTCGGCGTCGCTTCGAGCTTCCCGCCCGTTCGCAACGTTCGCGTGATCGAAGACGGCGACGTTCTGCGCGCCGGCCCGCTCGCGATCACGGCGCATTTCACGCCGGGCCACACGCCGGGCGGCACGACGTGGTCGTGGCGGTCGTGCGAGGGCGATCGCTGCCTCGATCTCGTCTGCGCGGATAGCCAGACGCCAGTCGCTGCGGCTGGATTTTCGTTTGCCCATCTCGCGGCCGATTTCCGTCACAGCGAGTCCGTCGTCGAGCAGTTGCCGTGCGACATCCTGCTGACGCCGCATCCGGGCGCTTCGAACCTGTGGGAGCGCCGCGCCGCGGGCACGCTCGTCGATCGCGACGCCTGCCGGCGCTTCGTCGCCGAATCGCGGCGGCAGCTCGAAAAGCGGCTCGCGATGGAGAAGCGGTCGAAGTAGACTCTGGCGCGCATGAAGAAGCTCATCGCGCTTTTTCTTTTCGTTTCGCTTCCGCTCAGCGCCGCCTCCCGCCTGCCCGTCCGCGCGAAGCACGGCATGGTCGCTTCGGTCGACGCGATCGCCTCGAACGTCGGCGCCGACATCATGCGCCGCGGCGGAAATGCAATCGATGCCGCCGTCGCCGTCGCGCTGACGCTCGCCGTGACGTGGCCGGAGGCGGGCAATATCGGTGGCGGCGGGTTCATGCTGATCCGCAACGCCGACGGCAGCGACGAAGCGATCGACTATCGCGAGCGCGCGCCGCTCGCCGCCACGCGCGACATGTACCTCGACGCGAACGGCAACGTGATCAAAGACGCATCGCTCGTCGGTTATCACGCCTCCGGCGTGCCGGGAACGATCGCCGGCCTCGCCCTCGCGCACCAACGGCACGGAAAGCTTCCATGGGCCGATCTCGTCGAGCCGGCGCGCACACTCGCCGCCGACGGATTCGTCGTCAGCGAATACCTCGCGCGCAGCATCAACAACAAACGCGTCGTCGAGCGCATGAAGCTCTTCCCGGAAACGTGGCGCGTTTTCCAGCGCAATGGAAATCCGTTGAAGGCCGGCGACATCTTCGTCCAGCCGGAGCTCGCCGCGACGCTCAAGCGCATTCAAAAGGATCCGGAGGATTTCTATCGCGGCGAAACGGCACGCATGATCGCCGCGGAGATGCAGGCGCACGGCGGCACGCTGACCGCCGGCGACCTCGCGAAGTACGAGCCGACGGTTCGGAAGCCGCTTCACTCCACCTATCGCGGATTCGAAATCGTCACGATGCCTCCGCCCTCCTCGGGCGGAATCGCGCTCATCGAAATGCTCAACATGCTCGAGCCGTACGAGCTCGGCCCGATGGGCTGGCATTCGTCGGAAGAAGTGCACACCGTCGTGGAAGCGATGCGACGTGCATACGCCGATCGCGCCAAATACCTCGGCGACGCCGATTTCGTCAGCGTACCGGTCGATGTCCTGACGTCGCGCGCCTACGCGGAGAAGCGCCGCAAGGACATCGTTGCGCGCGCCACGCGGAGCCAGGCATTGCCCTACGAGTCGCCCGAGACGACGCAGTTCACGATCATCGACGGCGACGGCAACGTCGTGAGCAACACGTACACGCTGAACGAGAGCTACGGCTCATCGGTGACGGTTCCCGGCGCCGGTTTTCTCCTCAACGATGAAATGGACGACTTCACGTCGAAACCCGGCGTGCCCAATGTGTACGGATTGATTCAGAGCGAGAAGAACTCGATCGCGCCGAACAAGCGTCCGCTGTCGTCGATGACGCCGACGATCGTGCTGAAAGACGGCAAGGTCGCGTTTGCGACCGGCAGCCCCGGCGGCGCATTCATCATCAACAACGTCCTGCAGATCATCCTCAACATCGTCGACTTCGGGATGAACCTGCAGCAGGCGGTGGACGCTCCGCGTTTTCATCATCAATGGCTGCCCGACAAGATCGTCTGGGAGCCGTTCGAATTCTCGCGCGACACGATCGACGCGCTCACGAAAATGGGCTACGTGCTCGCCGACAAACCCGAATATCTGGGGGACACGGAATCCATCGCCGTCGACCCCGAGAGCGGCGATCGCCTCGGGGCGTCCGATCCGAGACGTGGCGGCGTGGCTGTGGGTTGGTAGAATGCGCCGCCCACCCGCTACCGCCACCCGCGAATGTCCGGCGGGTCGGGGGCGCCGGGTGGCGGATGGGAGAGAGGCGGAATGGCAGTCGATAAAACGGAGCTCACCGCGTTCGCCAAACGCGAACGCGAACGATTCGAACGCACCCTCAAAGAGTTCGTCGAGATCCCGACGGTCTCGGCCGATCCGGGCAGACAGCGCGAGATCCGCCGGTGCGCGGATCTCGCGGCGCAAACGATCCGCGAATGCGGCGGGGAGCCGTCGATCATCGAAACGGCCGGCAACCCGATCGTTCACGGCCGCTTCGACGGACCGGCCGGCGCGCCGACGGTCACCGTGTACAACCACCTCGATGTGCAGCCGGCATCGCGCGAGACGGAGCCGTGGCACAGCGATCCCTTCACCTTCACGAAAGACGGCGATCGCTACCTCGGCCGAGGGACGACGGACGACAAGGGGCCGGCGCTGACCGCGCTTTTCGGCATTCGCGCTGCGCGCGAGGCCGGCGTGCCGCTCAACATCCGCGTCCTGTGGGAGCTCGAAGAGGAAATCGGATCGCCGAGCTTCGAGGCCGCGATGAAGGAGAACGCGCGGCAGCTCGCGACCGACTCGGTCGTCGTGTCCGACACGATCTGGGTCGCGCGCAATCGTCCCGCGTGCGCCGCCGGATTGCGCGGCCTCGCCGGATTCGAGCTCACGCTCGAGACGGGGGAAACGGATCAGCACTCCGGCACGACCGGCGGCGCCGCGCGCAATCCGATTGGCGAGCTGATGAAGCTCGTCGTGGAGATGTACGACCCCGCGACAGGCAAAGTGAAGATCAAAGGCTTCTACGACGACGTGGAGATGCCGTCGAAGCGAGAGCTCGAACAGTTTCGCGCCTCCGGATTCTCGGTGAAGAAGTTCAAGAGCGATCACCTCTTCAAATCGATCCGTACCGATGACGCCGTCGACGTGATGAAACGGATCTGGGCGATGCCGACCATGGAGATTCACGGCATCGTTGGCGGCTACACCGGGCCCGGCATCAAGACTGTGATTCCGCCGCGCGCGACGGTGAAGATCTCGTGCCGGCTCGTTCCGAAGCAGGACCCGCGAAAGATTCTGAAGCTGGTGAAAGCGTTCGTCAAAGAGCGCAATCCTGACGTGAAGTTCGACGGTCGCGAGGCGATGATGCCGTACAAGGCGCCGACGTCCGGCCCGCTCGCCGATGCCGTGCGCGACTCGATGAAATTCGCGTTCGGCCGCGAGCCGGTGTTCGTTCGCGAGGGGGGTTCGATCGGCGCGGTGATCTCGATGGAGCGCTACCTCGAGTGTCCCGTGCTGTTCATGGGACTCTCGCTGCCCGAGCACGGCTATCACGCGCCGAACGAGAATTACGACTGGCAGCAGGCGAGCGGCGGCATGGTCGCCTTCGCGAAGTACTTCGACGAAGTGTCCGCGCTGTAGAGCGTCTCGCATGCCTCGCGGCACTGCGGAGTTCGGTCGAGCGCAGCTCGACCCTGCACATACCGCGGCGAATCGCATCCCGACCCTACACATACGGCGGCGATCGCAGCTCGACCGTACACGTACGGCGGGAAATCGCGTGTAGGGCACGGCTGCGCCGTGCCGAACCCCGTCCTCACCACCGACGACCGACGCAAATACTTCGGATGAGGACGCTTACGCCAAGTGGAATTTTGTGGACATAAGTGGGAAATAGTGGTAGAAACCGTCTTTGAACCACGTCAATGGACCTCAACGTTCTCATGGGGCATGCCCCCGCCCGTGTCGACGACAAAGGGCGGCTCAAGATCCCGGCGGATTTCCGGAAGCTCATCGAAGAGAAGTATGGAGCGGACTGCTTCATCACATCGATCGATGGAGAGCGGGCCACGGTTTATCCGATGGCCGTCTGGTACGACTTTCAGACGCGGCTGGCGAAGGTCCCCTCGACGTCGACCGCCAAATCGAAGCTGCTCGAGCGCGTGAACTACTTCGGGCAGCCGGCGACGATCGACGCGCAGGGACGCGTGCTCGTTCCCTCGATCCTGCGCGAAGTCGCCGGCATCGCGGACGACGTCGTCGTCCTCGGCAGCACCGATCACCTCATCGTCTGGAACGAATCGCGGATTCAGAAACGTCTCAAGGACAACCCTCTCACGCCCGATGAAATGAAGGAGTTGGAGCTGCACGGAGTGTAGTTGCCGGTTCCCGGTTCCGGTTACCGGCACAGGGCACCGGCAACCATGAATCACGAACCAGTTCTTTTAAAGGAAGTCACCGAATTTCTCCGGCCGAACCGCGAAGACGGCACTCTCGTCGACGCGACGGTCGGACTCGGCGGACACGCGGCGGCGCTGCTGGAGCGGTATCCGGAAGCTCGGCTGGTGGCGATCGATCGCGATCCGAAAGCGCTCGAGCTCGCGCGAGAGCGCCTGAAGAGATTCGGCGATCGCGTGACGTTCGTTCAGGGACGTCACGAGAAGCTCATTGACATTCTGAAGCAGTCCAACGTCGAACGAATCAGCGGACTCCTCGCGGACCTCGGCGTGTCATCGATGCAGTTCGATGATGCGAGCCGCGGATTTTCGTTTCGACACGACGCCCCGCTCGACATGCGCATGGGGCCCGAGAGCACCAGCGCGGCCGATCTGGTGAACGGCCTGGATGAAGCGGCGCTCGCGAAGATCCTGCGCGAGTACGGCGAAGAGCCGCGTGCCAGGCAGATTGCGCGCGCGATCGTCGCCGCGCGGCCTCTTGCGACGACCACCGGGCTCGCGGAAGTCGTGCGCAGCGTCAGGCGCGCGAAACCGGGTGAGATCGATCCGGCGACGCTCACCTTTCAGGCGCTACGCATCGCCGCGAACGAGGAGCTCGTGGGGCTCGATCGATTCATCGACGACGCCGTCGAACGATTGGAGCGCGCTGCACGCATCGCGATCATCTCGTTTCATTCGCTCGAGGATCGCATCGTCAAGCGCGCGTTCCGCCGGCTCGAAGGGGAGTGCACGTGTCCGCCGGGGTTGCCGGTGTGCGCGTGCGGCGCGAAGGAGGTCGTGAAGATTTTGACCGGACGTCCGGTGACTGCTTCGGAGGAAGAAGTGAAACGCAATCAACGATCGCGCAGCGCGAAGCTGCGGGTCGCTGAGAAGCGGGAGTCGGAAGTCGCGGGTCGGGAGTCGGAGCGGTAGTCAGTCCGTCGATTTCCGACTCCCGGCTCCCGATTCCCGAAGACGGGAAGCAAGGGTGAAGGTTGGGGAAGGGTTGGGTGTGGCGCGGTGATGGGTGCGGGGGAGGGGTGGTGCGTGGAGCGTGGGAGTGTGAGGAGGTTTCTCAGCGCCGTGCATGCAGGCAAATCTTCACCCTTGTTTGCCGGCTTGGGGCCGATCCGAAATGTACGCGCAGAAGAAGTCCATCGAGAATGCTCACATCGTTCGTGAACGCGACCGCCAGCGGTTTCGCGAGCTCTTCGCCGTTCTGACCCTCGGCATTCCCATCGGGTTGTTCCTCCTGCTGTTCACCTGGCAGAACCTCGAGGTCATTCGCCTCGGCCACGAGGTCACTCGCCTTCAGAACCAGCGCAAACAGATCGAAAACGAGAACAAGGCGCTGCAGCTGCAGCTCGATCAGATGACGTCGCTCAAATCAGTCGAGCAGAAAGCGCCGGCGCTCGGCTTCGAGCGCACCGACCCGCGAAGCGTCGTGATGGTGGAAGGTGTGGGGACCGGGTTTCGCCAGTCGCGGCCGGCTGAAGCCGGCCCGCACACTCAGAGTCTCCGATGAACCTGAATCACCGCCGGCTGCTGCAGCTCTTCGCGATTCTCGCCGCGTGGGCGTTCATTCTGCTCGCGCGCCTCGGGCAAGTGCAGGTCGTGCAGCACGACACCTACGTCGCGCGCGCGCAGCGTCAGCAGGAGCGGACGCTCTCGCTCGAGCCGGTGCGCGGATCGATTCTCGACGCCCGCGGCCGCGTGCTCGCCGAGAGCGTCGCCGCGGTCTCGGTCTACGCCGATCCGCAGGCGATCACCGACATCCGCGGCACGGCTCGAGCGCTCGCGCGCGTAGCGGGCGTCGATCTCGACGCGAAGGAAATCGAAGCCCGATTGCACTCCGACGGCGCGTTCGTGTGGATCGTCCGTCAGGCGCCGGTGGAAACCGGAGCGGCGATTCGCGACCTGCATCTGCCCGGCATTTTTCTTCTGGATTCGCATCGGCGCACGTATCCGCGCGGGCAGCTCGCGGCGAATGTCATCGGATTTCTCGGACTCGATGGCCAGGGGCTCGCCGGGATCGAGCATTCCTTCGACGGGCAGATGCGCGGCCGCGCCGGACGCGTGACTCTGCTCCGCGACGCGCGCCACGGCATGTATCTCGTCGGCGGCGAAGGCCCGAATCGTCCCGTCGACGGCGACGATGTCGTGTTGACGATCGACTCGGTGGTGCAGTTCATCACCGAGCAGGCGCTCGGCGAAGCGGTGACCAAGTGGCATGCCGCGGGCGGCACGGCGATCGTGATCGATCCGAACGACGGATCGATCCTGGCGATGGCGTCGATGCCGACGTTCGATCCGAACGACTTCGGCGACTTCCCGCAAATCGCATGGCGGAATCGCGCCGTGCAGGAGATCTACGAACCGGGATCGACGTTCAAAATCGTGACGGCGTCGGCCGGCCTGCAGGAAGGCGTCGTCACTCCATCGCAGATCATCGACTGCGGCAACGGCGGCATTCAGGTCGGCAACGTCGAGATCCACGAGCACGGCGGCAATCGCTACGGCCTCATGAGCTTCGAACAGGTGATGCTGCACTCGTCGAACGTCGGCGCGATCCATGTCGGCCTGTCCCTCGGCGACGATCGCTTCTATCGCTACATTCGCCGCTTCGGATTCGGCGAGCGCACCGGCATCCAGCTGCCGGGCGAGTCGCCCGGACTGCTGCGCCGCGTCGCGCGCTGGTCGCAGGTCTCTGCGGCGAGCATTTCGATGGGGCAGGAGATCGGCGTCACCCCGCTGCAGATCGCCGAAGCGTTCGCGACGGTCGCGAACGGAGGAGTCCGCGTCGCGCCGCGCATCGTCGATCGCGTCGTCGATGCCAAAGGCGACGTGGTGGATCAGCCGCAGAAGCCGGAGCCGGTGCGGGTGATCTCCGAGAAAACGGCGGCGGTGCTCAACGAGATCTTGAAAGCCGTCGTCGAGCGCGGAACGGGCGAGCACGCCGGGCTCGAGGACCACATCGTCGCCGGCAAGACAGGAACGGCGCAGGTGGCGATCCGCGGCGGATATTCGCCCGACAAATTCGTCGCGTCGTTCGGCGGATATGTTCCGGCCGACCGGCCGAAGCTCGCGATCATCGTCGTCGTCGATGAGCCGAAGGGCGCCGAATATGGCGGAACTGTGGCGGCGCCCGTATTCAAAGAAATCGCCGAGCCGGTGCTGCACTACCTCGGCGTCCCACCTTCCGTCCCGGCGCGCACGCTGCACGTCGCGCCGCCGCTGCTGGCCGCGTTTTCGCAAGAGTCCGGCTCGAGCGCGCGGGGGGGCGGCGGGCGAGTGCCGGACATGCGGGGCATGGACGCGCGCGCCGCGGTCGCCAGCGCGACCGCCGCCGGACTGCAGGTCCGGACAACGGGGAGCGGCGTGGTCCAATCACAGATTCAGACGGGCGACGTGCTGCTGCTTCGCCTCGGCGAGGTGGCGCAATGAAGTTGAAGGACGTGCTGCGCGACGTGCCCGCGCTCGGCACGCAGGGCAATCCCGATGCGGAAATTTCCGCTGTGACGAGCGATTCGCGCCTCGCGGTGCGCGGATCGCTGTTCGTCGCGATTCCGGGAACGAAAGAGGACGGATCGAAGTACATCGATTCCGCCGTCGCGAAAGGCGCGGTCGCGATCGTGGCCGGAACGCCGCTCGCCGCTCGCCGCTCGCCGCTCGCGATTGTGCAGGTGGCCGATCCGCGTGCCGCGCTCGCGCTCATCGCCGCGAATTTCTACGGCCGTCCGGCGGGCAAACTCTCGCTCGTCGGCGTGACCGGCACCTCGGGCAAAACGACGACGACGAAAATGATCGAGTCGGTCTTCGACGCCGGCGGCGAACCCGTGGGGCTCATCGGCACGATCGAATACCGCGCCGGCGACGAGCGGCTGATGGCCGATCGCACCACACCCGACGCCGTCGTGCTGCAGCAATGGTTCGCAAAGATGGTCGAAGCCGGCGTGACGCACGCGGTGATGGAAGTGTCGTCGCACGCGCTTGCGCTCAAACGCACGTACGGCGTTCGCTTTGCCGCGGCGGTGTTCACGAACCTCTCGCACGATCATCTCGATTTTCATAAAGATTTTGAAGACTATTTTCAGGCCAAGCGGACGCTCTTTTTTCAGATCTCTTCTCCC
>DATIZY010000215.1:0-3802 GCA_035516895.1 Thermoanaerobaculia bacterium
TCCATGACCCTCGCAACCGCGGGCGAACCGCGGGAATTGCTCGCTCCGCCGGCCGCCCGCCGTGCGACACCATTCATGTGTCGGGCACGGCTGCGCGTGCCGAACTCTTGTCGTCGATTCCGTCACAACCGGGATTCGGCAGGGCGCAGCCCTGCCCTACGGCCCCACACACCATTCATGTGTCGGGCACGGCTGCGCCGTGCCGAACCCTCGTCCGCCGCAACCGCGGTTCGGCAGGGCGCAGGCCTGCCCTAGATCTTCGCTTCCAGCTCGCTCCATCGCCGATACAACCGATCGACTTCCGCCTCCGCCTCGCTGACCTCCGCGAGGCGCTGCTGCAGCGCCGTCGCATCGGATGCGATCGACGGATCCTCCGCGCGGCGGCGCGCTTCGGCGAGACGCTCTTCTGCGCCTAACACCGCCTCTTCCATCGCGTCGAATTCGCGCTGCTCGAGATAGCTCAGGCGCTTCGCGCGTTGTCTGTTGTCTGTTGTCTGCTGTCGTTCGGGCTGCGATGCGGCTTCTCGCGAGGCCTCCCACTGCGAGTAGTCGGCGAAGTACTCGGCGCCGCCGCGGCCGTCCAGCGCCAGAATCCGCGTCGACACGCGATCGATCAGATAGCGATCGTGCGTCACCAGCACCAGCGCGCCGGGAAATTCGAGCAGCGATTCCTCGAGCACCTCGAGCGTCGGGATGTCGAGATCGTTCGTCGGCTCGTCGAGCACCAGAAGATCGGCGGGCTTCAGCATCAATCGCGCGAGAACGAGACGCGCCTTCTCGCCGCCGGAGAGCTTCGAGACCGACGTGTCGAGCTGCTCGTAGCGGAAAAGAAATCGCCGCGCCAGCGCCGCCACCTGCGCTTCGCCCTCCGGCGAAAGCGCACGACGCAGCGTCAGCGACGCATCGAGGCTCTCCCGATTCTGATCGAAGTAGACGATGCGCAGGTCATCGGCCTGCCGGATCGTTCCGGCGTCCGGCGCGAGCTCGCCGACGATCACGCGCAGCAGCGTCGTCTTCCCCGCTCCATTCGGACCGAGGACGCCGAGGCGCGAGCCGGGGGTGAGGAGGAGGTCGAGGTCGTCGAACAGGCCGCCCTTGCGCAATCCCTTCCCCACCCACAGCCGTTTCGTGCGGCGATCGGTTGCGGTGAAATCGATCTTCGCCGTCGACACTCGCGCGCGATCCCGCCCCTCGGCCAGCTCGCCGATGATTTTCTCCGCGTTCGTGATCCGCGCCTTCGCCTTCGTCGTGCGCGCCTTCGGGCCGCGACGCAGCCACTCCATCTCCCGCCGCACGCGATTGGCGAGCGTCTCCTGATACGCGGCCTCGTTGCGCAGCAGCTCGTCGCGCTTCTCCAGAAAATCGCTGTAACGGCCGTCGATCTGCAGCAGTCCGTCGGGATACGCGCGATTGAGCTCGAGCATGCGGCGTGCGACGTTCTCCAGAAAGTAGCGATCGTGGCTGACGACGACGAACGCTTCCGGCTCGCTCTTCAAGAGCGACTCGAGCCAGAGGATCGCTTCGACGTCGAGGTGATTGGTCGGCTCGTCGAGCAGCAGGATGTCCGGCTCGAGCGCCAGCTCGCGCGCGATCGCCAGCCGCTTGCGCCATCCGCCGGAGAGCGCATCGGTGGCGACGCTTCGATCGGTGAAGCCGGCTTTGCCGAGCGCGCGGCCGATGCGCGAGGATTTTTCGTAATCGTCGAGCGTCGTCGCGCCGCGCATCGCGTCGACCATCACGTCTTCGACGGACATCCCCGGCGTGAAGACCGCGTCCTGCGGAACGTACCCGACGCGAATGCCCTTGCGCACCGCGCGCGTGCCGGCGTCGGGCGGCTCGATGCCGGCGATGATCTTCAGCAGCGTGGTCTTGCCCGATCCGTTCGGGCCGATGAGGCCGATGTGATCGCCGGCATTGATCGCGAAGCCGAGGTTTTCGAAGAGCGGCCGCGAGGTGAATGCCTTCGTCAGCGACTCACAGGAGAGGAGCACGGGCATGCGCGGGTGGTTATACCTCGCGGATTGTCGATGCGGGGTTCGCGCGCGGTGGGCGATGATCCATGACCGGCTGAAGCCGGTGCTCCATCGTCGGTGCTCCATCGTCGGTGCTCCATTGCCGGTGCTCCATCGGCGTGTGCTCCATCGGCGTGTGCTGCATCGCCGCTTCTGTTCACGAAAAAGCCCGGCGGGAATTCGCAACCCGCCCAGCTTGTACAACATGCATCGACACCGCCCTCTCTGCCGCCAGTCAACACGCGCCCATCGTCTCCACTCTCGGTCCTGAGCCATGGAACGCTCCGTGGTGGAAGACTGCGAAAGGCGATCGGAGCACGTTCCTCTATCTGATGGGCATCCATCTGCTGGCGCTGGCCGGCGTGATCTTCTTCCCCGTCCCGGGATGGAAGATCGCCGCGGCCACGCTCGTGCTGATGTGGCTCGGCGGCATCGGCGTCACGGTCTGCTACCACCGCTCGCTCGCCCATGTTTCGGTGCGGCTGCATCCGCTCGTGCGTCACGCGCTGATCTTCTTCGCGATGTTCAACGGATCGGGCGCCCCCGACACCTGGACCGCGAACCACCGCCAGCACCACGCCAAAGTCGAGACCCACGAGGACATCTCCAGCCCCTCGGTCGGCGGCTTCTGGTGGTCGCACCTGCGATGGCTGTGGCAGGCCGGCAACGTGCCGCTCGGCCGCTGGTGCCCCGACCTCGACAAACCGCAATACCGATTCTGGCGCTCGCTGCAGGTGCCGATCCTCGCCCTCTCGCTCTTCGGCGGACTGGCATTCGGATGGACGGCATTCTTCTGGCTCGGCGCCATGCGCCTCGTCTTCTCCCTGCACGCCCAATGCTTCGTCAACAGCATCGCCCACATGCGCCCGCACCGCGAGCCGGGCGAAGACTCCTCGCAGAACATCGTCTGGCTGGGCGTCCTGCACCTGTTCCAGGGCGAGAACTGGCACGGCAATCACCACGCAAAACCATGGTCCGCGCGCCTCGGATGGAAGCTGTGGCAGATCGACTTCGGGTGGTACACGATCGTGCTGCTCGAGCGCCTCGGCCTGGCAGGAAACGTGCGCCGTCCGCGTTGATGCTGCAAGTGCACGAGCAATTCGACGAAATCCGAGTGTACGAAGGCGTCGCCGAGCGCACCGGCAACACGATCGGCCGCGACAGCGTGCGGCGCAGCAAGAACGTGTGCCAGAGCATGACCGAGCTGGTGCGCAAGGTGCGCCGCGACGGTGACGGGCTGTTCTATCTCGCCTCGAATGCGTGGCCCGAGAACACGGAAGAGGTGAACCTCATCGAGAAGTGGACGCCGATGGGCTAGTCACGGCGGATGGAGCGGAGACGGACTGTGAACGCTCCGCGCTGCTAGTTGTGAACCCCCGGCGCCTCGCGACCCGTGCGCTCGACATACTCCACGTATGTGCCGGGGTAGGTCACCGGACGATCGTGCTCCTCGCCCGCGAGCTCGAGCACGCGGTCGGCGAGGCCGCGGAGAAATGTTCGATCGTGGCTCACGAAGAGCATCGTTCCCTCGAACTCGCGTAGAGCTTCAACGAGCATCTCTTTCGTCGCGAGATCGAGATGGTTCGTCGGCTCGTCGAGCACCAGGAAGTTCGGCGGATCGAGAAGCATCCTCGCCATGATCAGACGCGACTTCTCTCCGCCCGAGAGCGACCGGATCTTCTTCTCCGGATCGTCGCCCGAAAACTGAAATGCGCCTAACAGGCTCCGCAGCACGCCGATCGACTCCAAAGGAAAATCTTTCTGCATCTGCTCCCACACCGTCAGATTCG
>DATIZY010000216.1:0-8266 GCA_035516895.1 Thermoanaerobaculia bacterium
ACAAGATCAGAGAAGCGACCGCCCCACTCATGCCAAATCTCGGCGTCAGAATGAGATTCGCCGCCAGGCTGATCGCCACATAGGCGATGTTCAGGATCGACAACGGCAGGAACAGACCGCGGCCGATCCACTGACTGGTCATCACCGCGGATACGGTGAGGAAGCAGAGGGCGATCAGAAGATGACGAAACGGGCTGACGGATGGCAGGAACGCGCGGCCGCCAACGAGTGGAATGGCAAACGGTGCAGCAACGGCCGCGACAATCCCGGCGCCGGCCATCACCCCAACCAGCATCAGAAGAACGCGCCGCTGATACGGCCACGCGTTATGAACGCCGGTCTCCCCCGTCTTTGCGAAGAGAACGATGTTCGCCGCGTACGGCACGACGAGCATGACTTCGAAAAGCTGAACGGCAAACTGGTAAATGCCCGTTTGCGACGGACCGAGATAACGATTCATCACAAGGACGCCGACGTACGCGTAAACGAAATTCGAGACGGTGCTCGGATGAAGTTTCTGCGCTCCGATCAGAAGTTTTTTCAGGATTTGCCCGTCAAACGTCATTCGACCCGCCGAGGCGCGCACCAAAGGGGCCGCACTCGTGACGACGAGCGCAACCTGACCGATCACAGTGGCGGCGATCGCCGCGCGGATGTCGAAGCCGAGAAGATACGCGATTCCGACGCAGACAAAGACGAGAGTCTTTCCAATCATGATTGCGCGGTTGTAGACACGCAGACGATTCGTTGCCAGAAGAAGTCCGTTTCCGTACTGTTCCAGAATCAGAAACGGAAGCGCCGCGAATGCGATGGCAAGGACACTGGCTCGGATCTCTCCGAAGACGACGCGGTGAAATAGAAACAGGGCATTGGCGACGATCCAGCCGGCGACAGTCACTGCGAACGCTACAAAGAGAAGCGTCCCGAACAGAGCCGGCAGTATCTCATCGCCGCGGTCGCCGGCGATATGCATGGCAACGAGGTTGAGACTCATATACCCGCAGACGTAGAACAGGTTCGCCCACACGAGCGAGGCGGCGATTTCGCCGCGTCCGGCAGGGCCCAGCCATCGCGCCGTGATCGTCAGCACCAAAAGGCTGGTGAACAACGAATAAACGCGCGCCCCGCTCGTTTCACCGATCTTCAGCCAGAGCTCACGCATCATGATTTTTTTGAATCGCGGGCGCCGGCCGCTTCACGCTCCGACGACCGTCGTGTGCCGTCGCACCGAGTCCGGAATGCAATTGCGGGTATCCACGATGAGTCTCACCGAACGGTAGAGCTCTGCCGTGCTGAATTGACGGTGAGCCGTTGCAACGACGACGACGTCGTGCCGCGAGAACTCGTCGGCGCTGCAGTCGACGGATCGGAGTCCGAGGTCGTGCTTGCGGCCGCGGCGGGCGACCGGGACGTACGGATCGCAATACGCGACGATTGCGCCTCGAGTCTGCAGCAGCTCGATGATCTCGAACGATGGCGACTCGCGATCATCGTCGATGTTCGCCTTGTAGGACAGGCCGAGAACCAGGACCTTCGCTCCGCGAATGCTCTGACCCTGCTCATTCAGCGCGAAGACGACCCTGTCGACCACGTATCGCGGCATCGACGTATTGATCTCGCCGGCCAGCTCGATGAAGCGCGCCCACGTCCCATGCTCGGCGGCCTTCCACGTGAGATAAAACGGATCGAGCGGAATGCAATGGCCGCCCAGCCCGGGACCGGGATAAAACGGCATGAAGCCGAACGGCTTCGTCTTCGCGGCTTCGATCACCTGCCAGATGTCGATTCCCATCCGATCGAACACGATCTTCAGCTCGTTGACGAGCGCGATGTTGACGGCGCGAAAGATGTTCTCCAGGAGCTTGGCGGATTCCGCGATTTCGATGGACGCAACCGGCACCACGTTGGCGACCGCGGCAGCGTAGAGCGTCTGTGCAGCCCGCTGCGAGTTCGGGTCGTATCCTCCGACGACTTTCGGGATCGTTCGGGTGTTGAAGCTCTCGTTGCCCGGATCTTCCCGTTCGGGGGAGAACGCGAGAAAGAAATCGCGTCCGCATTTCAGGCCCCGCGCCTCGAAGCGGGGAAGAAGCTCTTCGCGCGTCGTGCCGGGATACGTGGTCGATTCGAGGACGACCAGCTGTCCGGGCCGCAGGCGCTCCGCGATCGCGCCGGCGGTCGCGCGCACGTACTGCAGATCGGGCTCGCGATGCGCGCCGAGCGGAGTCGGGACGCAGACGATGACGGCGTCGCAGGAAGCGAGAAGGTCGAAATCGGTCGTGGCGCGCGCTGTCCGCTCCCGAAACGCCCCAGCCACGCGGTCCGTTCCGATGTGGAAGATGTAGGACTCACCGCGCTCGAGCATCGAGGTCTTCGCGGAATCGACGTCGAACCCGATGACCGGAAAACCGGCCTCCTCGAACAACAGCAGAAGCGGCAGGCCGACATATCCGAGTCCTACGACTCCCACGCGCGCCGTGCGCTGCTCGACTGCGGAGAGGAAACGATGAAGCACTTCCTGTTCAGCGACGGCGGCTGTCATGCGATCTCACTTTCGGTTTCTTCTGCGCCGTTTCGTTCATCTCCGCCATGATCCGCGCGATCTCCTCGGTCAGGGCCGCGTGTTCGAGCATTTTTCGCTCGAGAAACGCGGACGTGACATTGAGTTTTTCCTGGAAGCCTTTCGCGGTGAGCAGATAGAGATATGCGGATTTCTTCCGGCTGTTGCGAAAATTGCGGACCTTGACCCAGCCGCGCACGATGATCGCGCGCAGGCAATAGTTCGCCTTGCCGAGACTGACTCCGAGGGCCCGGGCAAGCTCGCGCTGCGTCGCATCAGGATGGGCTTCTACATACCGCAATACCCGATAGCGGATTTCCTCATCGACGGAAGGAGTTTGCATGTTCGTTCAATGGTTGAACAAATGCATTGAATCACGAAACGCGGGGGCGGGGAAAAGAAACCGCTTGACGAAGGTCGGTACCGCTGACATTCTCTTTTCCGTTCCTGAGGATCATCGCCCATGAACCACGTCGCCGATGCCCACGCCTCCGCCCGCGAACCCGAGATGGAGCCGGGCGATCCTCCCGTCTCGATCGCGCACGTGCTGAATGTCCTCCGAGCGTATCGCCACGCGATCGTTCTCTGTATCGGCGTCGTGGCGATCGCGGCGGCAATCGGGCTCATCACCATCTACCTGCTGAGTCCCTCCCAGCA
Source organism: Thermoanaerobaculia bacterium (assembly GCA_035516895.1). Classification (GTDB taxonomy): domain Bacteria; phylum Acidobacteriota; class Thermoanaerobaculia; order Gp7-AA8; family Gp7-AA8; genus Gp7-AA10. The sequence goes on from DATIZY010000216.1 coordinate 3,215, forward strand.
CATTACCGCGCTTCCGTTCCGGCTCGAATTCCAGGGAGCGACCGACGGTCACTATCCGAACGGTCTGAAGTTCTCGCCGACCGACATCGTCACACCGCCGATTCTGCTGAAGGTTTACGAAGCCAACGAGCTCTCGCGCTACAACACGTACAACGGTTTCGCACAGTCGATTTTTCTTCTCGAAGCGAACCGCGCCTACGAGGCACTTGCGGCCGAGTATCAGGCGCGCCTCAGCGATCCGCGGCTGACCGCCATCGACCGCGAGCGAATTCAAAAAGAATTCGAGATGAAGAGCGACACCATCAACAAGAACGAATACTCCATCAACTACATCCGGCCGCGGGGAATCGGGGTCATTCCCGAGTCGCTGGTCCGCAAGGTCCTGCTCGACATCCTCAATGGCTGGGCGGCGTACGAGGTCCAGGATCAGCACGTTCTCGATTTCCGGGTGACCGTCCTTTCGCCGAGAATCGTCGACGATCCGGCGATCGACTCGTCCGACACGATTGCCGCGATTCAAGTCCTGCGATCGAAGATCTACCGCGTTCTCGACAACATCCAGGACATCAAGAAACTGCCGGGCGCCGAGCTCGCGAAAACCTCGCGCGATCCGATGTCGCTCGAGGAGATCCGCATCCGGCTCGAAGAGATCGTGCGCTTCGACCTCGAGCCGCTCGTCGGCGAGATCCGCGATGCACGCCTGATTCGCAACCCCTCCATGACGCTCCAGTTCCTGCAGAATCAGCTTGCCTATGACCAGCGCCAGCTTCAATCGGCCAGGGACCGGGCGGAAACCGCGCGCGTGGCGCTCGCGGCCTACACGAACGATCAGCGGACATTTGCGGTGCCGGGAAGCAGCGTGTCGCCGGAGGTTCGAGGGGCGACGGGCCCCGGCGAAACCGTGATGCCGCAGCTGAGCGACACTTTCATCGACCGGCTGCTCTCGCTGACCACGCTCTCGGTCGACCGACAGTATCGAGAGAAACTGCTCGACGACTACACGACCGCTGCCCGGGCGGCGATTCCGATGGAACAGTCGGTCGCCTATGACCAGCAGCTTCTCGACGAGATCCGAAGGCCGCCGGCCGGCAATACCGCGATCGATCCTCCCTCGATCAATCGCCAGCTGTCCGCCTCACGACAACAGGTGCGGGAGATGATCGCGAACGTGAACGAGCTGTATCACATCATCTCGCACAACATGAATCCGTCCACGCAGCTGTTCGCGATGACGGCACCCGCGACGATCCACGTCGAGCGAGGGATGAGCGCCGGACGCACCCTGCTGTTTTACATCCTCATCGTGCTCCTCTCGATTCCGGTGATCCTTTTCGCGTGCCTCGTGCATCACCGCGTTCGCGAAGAGGAAGTCACCGAGCTGGGTCGGGGCACGGTCGCGGAGCGGTCAGAGGTCGCGGTCTAACGGGGCCCGGCCAACCCGAACGACGTGTTGGGAATTGCCGGAAGGTCGACGATTCCCGAGAACGACGTGCGGTTCATGAGCCACACCGCATTCTGCCCCGTCGAGCCGTTCCGGAACACGATATCGGGCATTCCGTCGCCGTTGAGGTCGGCAACCGCACCCACGCGAAAATTCGGGTCGGACAGCCCGGGCAAATCGACGATCGAGAGCAGCGCGGTCCCGTTCATCAGCCACAGCGCATTTTGTCCGGTACGAGCATTGCGGAGGACGATGTCGGGGAACCCGTCGCCGTTGAAGTCGCCGGTGCCGACGAACTCGTAATCGGTATTCGAAAGCGCCGGCAGATCGACGACCTGTTTCAGATCCATTCCGTTCATGAGCCACACGGCGTTCGCGCCGGTCGCCGTGTTTCGAATGAGGATGTCCGGCTTGCCGTCGTGATCGAAGTCTGCGGCACCGGCGAACCGGTATGCCGTATTCGGCAGTCCGGGAAGATCGACGACCTGCGCGACGGCGGCGCCTTTCATGAGCCAGATCGCGTTCTGCCCCGTCACGTAATTCCGAAACAGGAGATCGATGTTCCCGTCTCCGTTGAAATCCGCCGCAGCGGCGATCTCGTACGCGGAGTTCGGGAGGCCCGGCAAATCGACCACCTGCGACAAGGACGTGCCGCTCATCAACCATGCCGCATTCTGACCCGAGGCATTGTTTCGAAATACGAGATCCGGCGATCCGTCGCTGTTGAAATCGCCGCTGATCGCGGTGCCGTCGATGATGTCGAGCGTGCCGTCCGCCACCGGAACGAGCAGCTCCGATGCGCCGTCGCCATCGACATCGGCGGCGATCGGATCGCCAACCGCCTCACCGAGGTTGAGACTCCAGACAAGATCGCCCGTTGTGGCATTGAGCGCGTACAGCCAGCCGTCCGAGCCTCCGACCACGAAGTCGTAGCCGTTACGTCCGTCCACGTCGACCGCAACGACGCTGCTCAGCACATTCGGCCCGCTGCCGAACGTGCCGCCGAAAAGGGACTTCTGCCATACGGTCGCGCCGGTCGCCGCGTCGCGGGCGATCAATGTGCCGTGCCGCGTTCCAACGCCCACGAGCGTCGCACTGGCCGTGGGAGCAATCGCCGGCATGGAATTGCGCTCGTCGTCGACGTTCGCCTGTTCGGCGGACCACACAAGCGTTGTCGAACCGCCCGCGCTCGTGCATGGCGACAACAGCATCATGTGCCCGTCGTCTTCGCCGACCAGAACATTCGTGGACGTCCCATCGAGGGATAGAACGATCGGCACTCCGTTGTAATCGACGTAGCCGAGGTCACGATACATCGGAGAAAGAACGGGCTGGCACAGCGTCGTCCCGTCCGAACCGCTGAGAATCGCACCCTTCTCCACGTTCGAGTTCAAGACCACATCGGGAGTGAGGTCGCCGTTGAAGTCGGAGACGGCAAACGAGGCGTCCCAGTACGGACCGGTGTCCGAGTGCCAGAGCAGATTCCCCGTGTCCGCATCGAGCGCGTAGGACTCCATCGGGTAGGAGCTCGAGCCGCTGCCGAAAATGATGCGCTGCGTTCCGTCGGCGCGCTCGCCGACGTTCAGCGCGACCGGAGGAGAGTTGGCAACCGTCGCCGTCGACGCGGACCACAGCGTGGTGCTGTCGCTGACATTGCAGATTACCGTAACGTCTTCCGGCGAACACTGCCGGATCAACATCGACGGCGTGCTGCCTGCGATCATCACCGGCTCGGGAAGACCGTCGCCCGATCGAAACACGGTGGATGACGCCGCCGCGCCTCCGTAATCGATTCGAAGAAGATCGGCTCCGGAAGACGTCGCGTAGATCTCATTCACCCCGTCTCCGTCGAGATCGGCGGCGACGGCCATCTCGTTGTTGTGACCGTTGGCCGCGTTGAGCTGGAAATACCCGCCGACCGTGACAGTCGACCCGACTTCCAACGCGGCATCGGCGTCCACCAGATCGCCATCGGTGAGTCCAAACAGGATGCGGTCGCCGCTCAATGCCGATCCTTCGAACGCCTGCAGACCCGTTCCGGACGGCAATGCAATCGAGGCGAGCGTTGCGCCCGTGGACGTGTCCACCGCCGACACGGATTCGATGCCGCGGAACAGGGCTTCGGGAATGCCGTTACCGTCGACGTCGGCGGTGACGGCCCTCGCCCCCCCGTTCGCGACATCCGGCCGAGCGTCGTACAGCGGCTCGAATGTGAGAATCCCGCCCGCATTGATCGTCCACGATGCTCTCTGGAATGAACCGGCGCTGAAATGAAGGGCGGTGAAGTGACCGGAAAATGCCGGCTCCTCCGTGGTAGCGCCTTCGCTCACGATGATGCACGGCTGACCGTTCGCGCCGGGCAGTACCGCTTCGAGCCGCTCGTTCGCTATCTGCGCCTTGACGGAAAGCGTCGGCAGATCCAGCAGCTCGACAATGTGCTCTTGCGCCACAGGGTCGAATGTCGAAACGAGCAAATCGTCTTTGCCGTCTCCATCGAAGTCCTGTACGGAACCGTCGACGAATCGAAGACCGTAGGGCCGACTGTTGAGAATCGATGCGGACGAAGGGTGCGCAGGTGCCACAACGATCGCGCCCTGAAACATGTAAGACGCGTTGTTCGCGTAGGCACCAACACCGACGATCGAGACATTTCCGTCGTGCGCCGCGTCCCGCAGCATCAGCATCTGGTCGTATCCACCTCCCTCGGTCACCGGGTCGTCGGGGTCCTCGTTGAGGTAGTCAACACGATCTTTTGCGGCGCCGGTCGCGGCGTCGAGCATCCACAAAGTGACACTCCCGCGGCCGCCGAAGATTACGACCTCGGCACTGCCGTCTCCATCCACATCGCCCACGACGATCGGGGAGAAGGTGTATGGATCGGAGATGTAGTCGGGGAGGGTGACGTCCCAAAGAAGTGCCGGCTGATCGAACCCCGCGGCGAACGAGTACGCGCGGACATGCGGTGATGCCGCCGGAGCCCAGACGAGGTCGAGGACTCCGTCGCCGTTCAGGTCAGCGAGTTTCACGGCGCCTGTGCCTCCGGCTTCCATCGGAGATGACCAGAGACGCGCTCCGGTTTGCGCGTCGAAGATCGCAATGAAGCCGCCTGAGTGGTCAGCCGTCGTTGCGACAATCTGCAGGTTTCCGTCATGGCGGATATCGAAGATGCCGACGAGCAATGGATGAGGATCGAACGGCTCCGTCCAGCGCGCCGTACCGTCGCGATGAAGCGCCTCGATCGAACCGGGGGGCGTCAAGACGAGAAGGTCAGACGCGGCCGGACCTTGCAGAATCTGGGTGCTCGAGATTTGTCCACCGAGGCGAAACGACGCCGCGACGCGCGGCGTGATGATTCTTCCCGGCAGCGACTGCGTTCCGGTCTGCTGAGGGTTCCCTCTCCACTGCGGCCACGCGCCGGGCGGGACGCCGCCGGGGGCGGCCAAAGCAGTCGCGGCGACGAACGCCGACAAAGCACACGCGCCGAGACTCCCTCTCAACACATCGAACCTGACATAGATGACGCCGCCAGTGCCGTTCGCGTTTACGCGCGACGACGCACTCGACGGGGACTTCCGATTCTCCGCTACTCTCTCAAATACACGAGTTGCGCG
>DATIZY010000217.1:0-39761 GCA_035516895.1 Thermoanaerobaculia bacterium
GCGATTAGGCGAATGCGATCGCCGGGCGCGAGCTGACCGAGCTTCCACAGCTCCGACGAGATCACCGTGGCCGGCTGCAGATAGCCGCCGGTCACCGGATGATCGGGACCGAGCGCGACGAGGCTTCCGTCGGGATGCCACTGCAGCGTTCCGAACTGCGCGCCTAACGACGGCAGATCGGCGGGCAGCTTCACATCGAGCGCTTGCAGCGAACGCAGGCGGATGCCGATGCGATTCATGAACGGCGTGACCTCCCACTCCTCGGGCAGCGGCGGGGCGTCGTGCGGACCGGGTTTGATGAGGATTTCTTTCAAGGCGCGCCTCACCCGCGCCTCGCGCCCGCTCTCGCGAGGGCGAGGTGTGGCCGCATCGAGCACATCCCCCTTCCGCAACACGCTGCCCACATTGTGCAAACCGCCCTCAATTGCCAGATATCCACGCATTCCGCGAATCCGGCCGACGTCCGCCGTTTCACGCACGTTGAGATCGGCATCGACGAACGCGACGCGGCGATCGGTTTTCAACTTCGGTCCGACGAGCACGCATTCGAGAAGAGGAGCATCGGACGGATTGCCTACCGCGGCGTTGGCGATCGCGGCTGCATCCTCGTCGAACGGTCCGCCCGGCGGCTCGCCGTGATCGAGACGCGTCCAGTCACGCGGACCGACGATCGTCGTCAGCTGGCCGGGCGCGATCACCTCGGCCACGGGGTGCCGGCTTTCCGCCGGCGCGAACCGACTGAGACGCGGCTCTATGTGCGGCACCGGTTCAATCGTGACCTCGTCTCCCGGCGAAAAGAGATTCGGCCGCTGCCGCCTAACATCCCACAGCACCGCGTCCGTGCGCCCGAGAATGTTCCAGCCGCCGGGGCAGTCCTCGGGATAGAAGCCGGCAACCGTTCCGGCGATCGCGAAGCTTCCGCCGGGAACGACGTTGCGCGACGTCGGCCGCCGCGGCATCGCCCACTCCTCCGGCCAGCCTTCGAGATACGCCCAGCCGGGGCGAAATCCGAGATAGCGAACCGACAGCGTGACCGCCGGAACGCGCCGCAGAAATTCTTCGCGACTCAACCGTACATGCGACAGAAACTCGCCGAGGTCGAGCGCGTGCTCCTCTGCGAACGAAACGTTGATGCGATGACGCGTTTGCGGGCCGGCATCGATCTCGATCGCAGCATCTGCCGCGCGGCGGAGCGCATCAGCGTCGCTCGTTCCGATCACATAAACCGATTCGTGACCGACGATCGCCGCGACCACGCCCGCGATCTCGCGGGAGCGCTCCGCAATCGCGCGCAGACGTGCGCTCGACGCGCCGGGCACCGTCAAAAGGAGCGCGCGATCTCCCGCAGCGGCAATCTGCATCTTCCAATGATGTCATCCTGAGAGTCGTGAGGCAGCGGCGCGGGTGTGCGGTGGAAAAAATTTCGTTGTGCCCTACGCTCGGAATGACATCTGCTATTTTCAGGGCCATGCACGATCAATCCGCGCTTCTCGCGTCCATCGCGCGCCAGGCGATGCTCGCCCGCGGGCTGCAGCCAGATTTTTCGCCCGAGGCGCAGAAGCAGGCCGATGCGCTCGCCGCGCCTGCCGACGGGCACGACGCGCGCGACCTTCGCGATCTTCTCTGGTGCTCGATCGACAACGACGACTCGCGCGACCTCGACCAGCTCTCGGTCGCCGCAGACCTCGGCGACGGCGCGGTGCGGATCATGGTCGCGGTTGCGGACGTCGACGGGCTGGTGAAGCGCGGCACGCCGATCGACGATCACGCTCGCACGAATACGACCTCGATTTACACGGCGGCAAAAATTTTTCCGATGCTGCCGGAGAAGCTCAGCACCGATCTGACGTCGCTCAACGAAAACGAGGACCGCGTGGCCGTCGTGATCGACTACGTCGTGGCCCCCGACGGCAGCGTGCGCTCCGGCGACGTCTACCTCGCGCGCGTTCACAATCGCGCGAAGCTCGCCTACAACTCGGTCGGCATGTGGCTCGAAGGGAAGGCCGAGCCGCCGGCGAAGATCACGCAAGTGCGCGGCCTCGCGGACAACTTGAAATTGCAGGACCGCACCGCGGACAAAATGCGCGAGCTTCGCCACGAACACGGCGCTCTCGAGCTGGAGACGATCGAACCGCAGGCGGTATGGAGCGACGGCACGCTCGTCGATCTGACGACCGAGGCGCGGACGAACGCGAAGAATCTGATCGAAGATCTGATGATCGCGTCGAACGGCGTCACCGCGCGCTTTCTCACATCGAAGAAGATTCCCACGCTGCGTCGCGTCGTCCGTTCGCCCGAGCGCTGGGACCGCATCGAAAAAATCGCCGCGGACCTCGGCGAGAAGCTCCCACCCGATCCCGATGCTCGCGCGCTCTCGGAATTTCTCGCACGGCGGCACAAAGCGGATCCGCTGCGCTTTCCCGATCTCTCGCTGGCGATCGTGAAGTCGTTAGGCGCGGGCGAGTACGTCGTCGAAGATCCCGGCGAGGCGCCGATCGGACATTTCGGGCTCGCGGTGCGCGACTACACGCATTCGACTGCGCCGAATCGTCGCTTTCCCGATCTGATCACGCACCGCATGCTCAAAGCCGTCCTCAACGGATCGCAGCAGCCGTATTCGAAAGCGGAGCTCGTTGCGCTCGCGGCGCATTGCACCGAGGCGGAAGACGCGGCGAATCGCGTGGAGCGGCAGGTTCGCAAATCGGCGGCAGCGCTGCTGCTGCAGTCGCGGATCGGAGAGCAATACGACGGCGTCGTCACCGGCGCATCGGAAAAAGGGACCTGGGTGCGCGTGTTCCATCCGCCGGTCGAGGGCAAAGTCGTGCGCGGCAGCGAAGGACTCGACGTCGGCGACCGCGTTCACGTCAAGCTGCTTTCGGTCGATGTTCGCGCGGGCTATATCGATTTCGCGCAAACCCACCGGTGACGCGCGCGATCGCGAAGAGCGCCGGCCCCGCCATGTGCATCAGCAGCCGGTCAGCCGAGACGTCGATCAGCTCGTCGAGCTTCCACTTCGTCACCATGAACGCGGCGATGTACACGGCGCACATCGCGACAACGATCGCCGGCGCGCGCCATTCGCTTCGCCACGCGAGGATGACGAGTGCGATCGCCGCGGCGATCCAGAACACACCCCAGGTCGAAAACGTGAACGCATGCCGCGCGAACTGCAGTAGTGCCGGGACGAGCCTTCTCAGATGCGAAGGCAGCGACGGCAGCAGCGCGATGTAATCCTCCTCGTCCGTCTTCGGGATCTGCGCGCGCCAGGCGAAGAGCGCGGCGATCGCCAGCGCGAGCGGCACGATCATTCGAGCCCAGCGCTTGCGAAACGATGTCAGGCCGATCGCGAAGAGAATGAGCGCGACCGGCAGCCCTTCGTTCTTGGTCAGCACGAGGAACGCGAGCCAGCAGCCGAAGCGCATCGGCGAATCGCCGTCGATCATCTCCAGAAATGCGCAGGTCACGAACGCGGCGATCGCGATGTCGCTGTACGCCGAGAGCGCGCCGCCCTCCGTCGCCACCGCGAATTGCGGCAGCCACGCCAGAATCGCCGCGCACCACGGATCCACATACCGTGCGACGACCCAGACGAGCGCCGCGAAAATGCCGAGGTAGAGCCAGCGGACGTGGCGGTCGTCGTCGCTGCCGTTCGCGATCATCAGCGCGGCCGCGTCGATCGGCATCATCAGCGGATACTGGTTCCTCGGCGCGCCCATGACGCGTCCGTGAAAGAACGGCCCGTCGATCGAGCGCTCGTGGGCGATCGCCTTCGCCTTCAACAACCAGAACGCGCGGCCGTCGAAGTCGTGCAGCGGAACGATCGCGATGTTGATCGCGACGATGACGATCGGTATCGCGGCGATGACGTGTGGAGTGCCGGCGTCAGACGGCCGGACCGGCTGAAGCCGGTACTCCATGAAGGCACTGATCACCGCGACAACGAGCGCGATCGCCATCGCCGCGACCAGCGGCACGTGCAGCAGCGCGAGCACGAACGTGACGCTGCCAAACGCGCCGATCGCGAACAGCAGCCTCACTTCAGATCCTCGGGCCAGATGAATTGCGTGGCGCCGTCCGGCAGCTTGCGCGAGATGAACGCGTAAATCGCGCCGCTGACCGTGCCGTCGGCCGGGACGCCGAGGATCTGGTGCGGCAACAGAAGAGCGTCGTGCGGGCCGATGCGGGCGCGCTCCGGCTCATCGTCGAAATTCACGAGCCACAAATTCGCGCTGCGGCCGAGATCCGGAAACGCCGCGGCGTGTTTCAGCGCTCCGTCCGGCAAATGAAGCGGCGTCGCCGTGCGCGCGTCGCGGTTCACGAGCCAGAAGGCGGCGCGCACGGGCTTGTCGCTCGTCACGCGGATCCAGTCGATGAACCGCATCACGCCGAAACACTGGTAGACGAGATCATCGAACTGCTGCGTGCCGCGGATCGTCAGCGTTCTGGTGATTCCGTCCGGCTCGAGCGTCAGCGTCACGTGCGCTTCGCCGTCCGACGCGATCGCGCCCTCGACCGTGTAGACGACCGGCTCCGGACCTTCGGTCGACGTGACGATCGGGATCATGAACTCGGTTCGCCCTTCGCCCGGAAGCTGCGGATTGCGAACGATGCGCGAACGGCGGATCTCGTCGTAGCGAAGCTCGCCATACGTGACGACCGCCGGGTTCGGCGCGAGCCGCACGATGATTTTCGGTTTGTCGCGCGCCATGGCGTACGCCCATCGACTGGCGTACGAGATCGTCGGATGCGGATAGAGGTAGTAGTTGACGAACGGCTGAACGAAAGCGAGGTCGTGGATCGAGCCGGCGACGAGCGCGATCGGCTGCTGCAACGGAACGCTCTCATCGATCTTCTCGATCGCGGGATAAAGATCCGGCATCAGTTTTTCGCGGCGCTCTTTCCAGGGGAGCGGCCGCATCGCGCGCGCTTGACGCACCAGGTCGAGGAGCCGCGGCGACGTCGGGACGATCACCGTCGCGAGAACGACGAGAAGCAGCGCGCGGCGGATCACGTGGCAGCGACCACGCGATTGTTCGCGTCGAGATGGACGACGCGCGGTTTGTGATCGAGCGTCTGCCCTTCGTGAGCCTGCGCGTAGGAGAGGATCGTGATGACGTCGCCTTTGCGCGCGCCCGCGGGCACCTGAACCTCGCCGCTTCCCTCAGCCGCCGTTTCGACGAACGTCCGCACTTGTGCGCCCGTCGCGGTGTTCACAATTGTCACTTCCTCGAACGGCAGCAGCTCGGCCGTGCGGAGAATGAACGCGTCGACGCGCAGCGACACGCCGCCGCTCGCGGTGACGCGTGCGTCATGAATCACGGAGCGGACGAGATTTCGAATCATTCGACGTGCGCGTGCGGAATCGCACTCTTCGCAACGCGAATGTTATCGATCAGCCGCGTTTTTCCAATGCGCACCGCGCCGGCGAGCAGCAGATCGCGGTGGAAATCGACGGGCCTGCGAAACGTGACCGGGTCGACGACAACGAGGTAATCGGCCTTCACGCCCTCGCTTTCCGCTGCCATCTTGTGCATCAGCTTCTCGATCGCATCGATCTCTTCGATGCCGTGCGTCAGCGCCTCTTCGCCCGCGCGCAGCGCGCGATGCAGCGCCGGAGCAAGCTTTCGCTGGTCGGTCGAAAGATACGCGTTGCGCGACGACAGCGCGAGCCCGTCGTGCTCGCGAATCGTTTCCCCGAAGACGAGCCGCACCGGCACGTCGAGGTCGCAGACCATGCGATCGATGACCGCGCATTGCTGCGCGTCTTTGCGGCCGAACACCGCAACGTCGGGCCCGACGATGTTGAACAGCTTCAAGACGACGGTGGCGACGCCGTTGAAATGCCCCGGCCGCCGCTCGCCTTCCAGCGGCTCCGCGACACCGGTGACGGACACGCGCGTCGTGCTGTCGGGTGGATACATCACGTCGATCGACGGCAGAAAAAGCAGATCGACGTGCTCGCGTTCGAGCATCTCCGCATCGCGCACTTCATCGCGTGGATAGCGCTCGAAATCTTCGTTCGGCCCGAACTGAAGCGGATTGACGAAGATCGAGACGACGACGAAGCTCGCGCCTTCGCCGCGCGCGACGCGGATCAGCGAGAGGTGGCCGTCGTGCAGAAAACCCATCGTCGGCACGAGGGCGATCGTTTTTCCGTGGGCGCGTGCGGCGGCGATCGCGACGCGCACCTCGTCGATTGTTCGTGCTCTTTTCACTCGTCACACGATGTGCAGGTTTTCAATTGGCCTTCGGCATCGGCACAACCACCGAATCGCCATACAACTTCTTCAGCTCCTCGGTGCTGGCCATGTGGAACGACTCGGATGTGGCGTTGGGGAAGCGTCCCTCGCGGACATCGTCGAGATACTTCGCGATCGCGGCGCGCATCTCCTCTCCGAGGTTGGCGTACTGCCGGACGAATTTCGCCTTGTGGCCGTCGTAGATGCCGAGGAGATCGTGGAAGACGAGGACCTGACCGTCGCACGACGGGCCGGCGCCGATGCCGATCGTCGGAATCGAAACGCGCTCCGTGATCATCGCCGCGAGCTCCTCGGGCACGCACTCGAGGACGATCGAGAAGCAGCCGGCCTGATCGAGAGCGATCGCCTCGTCGACGAGCCGCTTTGCGTCGTCGGCGTTCCTGCCCTGCAGCTTGAATCCGCCCATCGCGTTGACAGACTGCGGCGTCAGGCCGATGTGGCCCATCACCGGGATCTCGGCGTCGAGGATCGCCAGGATTGTCTTGATTCGCTGCGGTTTTGCGCCTTCGATCTTGACGGCATGCGCGCCAGCCTGGATGAATCTTCCGGCGTTGCGGACCGATTCGCGGATCGAGATGTGGTACGACAGGTAGGGCATGTCGCCGACGATGAGCGCGCGCTGCGCTCCGCGGACGACGGCGCGCGTGTGATGGAGCATGTCGTCGACGGTCACGCTCAGCGTATCCGGATATCCGAGGACGACCATGCCGAGGGAGTCGCCGACGAGGATGATGTCGGCGCCGGCGGCGTCCGAGATCTTGCCTCCGGGAAAATCGTAGGCGGTGATCATGCCGATGCGCTGCGCGCGCTTCATGGCGCGGATCGCCGGGACGGTCACTCGTTTCTGCTCTGCCATTTCGTCTCCTCGAGGACCGAGGAGAGGCGAGGACTGAGGACTGAGGACGATGGACTGAGACCCGCCGAACCGGTCTCAACTCAGTCCACAGTCCTCAGTCCTCAGCACTACGTCTGGTCCCGGTCCTTCTGACTTCAGGATCCAAGCGGTACGTAGTACTGCGTGCCTTTTTGCGCATTTCGAATCTGCTCGACGAGCTGATCGAAATGCCCGGGTGTGTTTACGAAGTCGATCTCGTTCGTATTCACAACCAGCAATGGCGTTTCGTCGTACCGGTAAAAGTAGTGCGAATACGCCTCGCTGAGCTCTTGCAAATACTGTGGCGAGATCGATTTTTCGTAGGCTCGCCCACGCTTCTTAATGCGCCTCAACAGTGTATCAATTCCGGCCTGCAGGTAGATCACAAGGTCGGGTTTGGGGACCGTTTCGTAGAGTAAGTCATAGAGCCGGTTGTAGATCATCAGCTCGGAGTCGTCGAGCGTCAGGTAGGCGAAAATCTTGTCTTTCGGAAAGGTGTAATCCGCGAGCACGAGCTCGGTGAAGAGGTCGCGCTGCGCGATCTGCCGCTGCTGGTCGTAGCGCGAGAGGAGAAAAAAGAGCTGGCAGCGGAACGCGGCGCCGCGTTTGTCTTTGTAGAAGTCGTCGAGGAACGGGTTGTCGACGTCTTCGAGGATCTTCGTCCCGCGGAAGCGCTTGGCCAGAAGCGTCACGAGCGACGTCTTGCCGACGCCGATCGGACCTTCGACCGCGATGTGCTTCCAGGGGAGAGGGACCATGAGCGGGAAGAATAAAGGATGAAGGATGAAGGACGAAGGATGAATTGGGGAGGGCGGGATTCATCCGTCATCCTTCATCCTTCATCCTTTGTGGTACAACGCCCGTCCCACATGTTGAATATGGAGAGCTATTTTCTGTCCAACGGTCTCCGCGTGGTGCTCAACGAAGACCATTCCGCACCGCTCGTTGCGGTCAACCTCTGGTATCACGTCGGCTCGAAAAACGAGCGGCCCGGGCGCACCGGCTTCGCGCACCTGTTCGAGCACATGCTCTTCTCCGGGTCGCAGCACGTCGGCAACAACGAGCACTTCCGCTACGTGCAGTCGGTCGGCGGCGTGCTGAACGGAACGACGTTCTTCGATCGTACAAATTACTTTGAAACATTACCGTCGAACTATCTGGCGCTCGGGCTCTGGCTCGAATCCGACCGCATGGGCTTCTTCCTCCCCGCGCTGACGCAGGAGAAGCTCGACATCCAGCGCGAGGTCGTCAAAGAGGAGCGGCGGCAGCGCTACGACAACGTGCCGTACGGCACCGCGTTCGAGCGGCTGCTGCACCTCGCCTACGATCCCGATTATTCGTACCACTGGCCGACCATCGGCTCGATGGACGACCTCGGCGCAGCATCGCTCGATGACATCCGCAATTTCTTTGCGACGTGGTACCGCCCCGACAACTGCGTGCTGACGATCGCCGGAGATTTCGCGCCGGCCGAGGCGAAGGAGCTCGTGGCGAAATACTTCGGCGCGATCGAGCCGGGCAAATCGTTTCCGCCGTTCGATCTCATTCGCCGCGAAACGCGCAGCGAGCGTCGCGAAGTGTTTCCGTCGCACGTTCCCCTTCCGCGGCTCTACCGGCTGTATCACCTGCCGCGCATGGGCGATGCCGATTGGGTCGCCGCCGATCTGCTCTCCACCGTGCTCACCTCCGACAAAGCGAGCCGTCTCGAGAAATCGCTCGTCTACGAGAAGCAGATTGCGACCGATGTCGCTGCATATGTGCTACCGACCGAAGCGACCGGCATGCTGATGCTGCAGGCGACGGCGAACGAAGACGTCCCGATCGAAGAGGTCGAGCGCGCGATCGACGACGAGATCGAGCGGCTGGTCGCCGGCGGCGTTGGCGACGACGAGCTGACGCGCGCAAGAAACCGCGCGGAGGTCGATTACGCGCATCAGATCGAGAACTACGACTCGCGCGCCGATCTCATCGGCATGATGGCGACGTACTTCGACGATCCGCATCGGGTGATCGACTGGCTTGCGCCATATCACGAGGCGACCGTTCGCGACCTCGGGCGCGTCGCGCAGACCTATCTCGTGGCGGAGAACCGCGTGACCTCGGTGTTCGTTCCGGGGGCGGCATGATGCGGTCCATGTTGAATTTCGAATTTCGAATTTCGAATGCAGAAATGAGAGCGAGGCACGGGCGTTCGTTCCGCTCCGCATTCTCCATTCGAAATTCTTCATTCGAAATTCGAGATTTCAACCGCAGACGTTCGGAGGGGCAATGAGCTCGACGATCGACCGAACGACCGCCCCGCCGCCCGGCCCGCCCCGCCCGTATCACTTCCCGAACGTCGCGCGGCGGACGCTGTCGAACGATTTGCAGGTGCTCGTCGCCGAGAATCACAGCGCGCCGGTTGTCGCCGTGCGGGCGCTCGTCTCTTCCGGTGCCGACCGCGACACGGCGGAGCTCGCCGGACTCGCGTCGATGACCGCGGAGCTGCTCGACGAAGGCGCCGGCTCCCGCGACGCCATCCGCCTCGCTGAAGACCTCGGTCTCCTCGGCGCGACGATCGGCGCGGGCAGCGATTGGGACGCGACGTACGTCACGATCGACGTGCTGAGCAAGAACCTCGATGCGAGTCTGGACATCTTCGCCGACGTCGTCCGCCGCCCGATGCTGCCGTCACCGGCGCTCGAGCGCGTGCGCAGCGAGCGCCTGATGGAGCTTCTGCAGCAGCGCGAAGAGCCGGCGGCGATCGCCGGCAAGCGCTTTTCGAATCTGCTCTACGGCAGCGGCACGTACGGCAACTCGGTGATCGGCAATTCCGAATCGGTGTCCCGCATGTCCATCGAGGACGTGCGGCAGTTCTATTCGCGGCATTTCATTCCGAACAACACGGCGATCGTGATCGCGGGCGACGTCAGCGCCGCGCATGTCATGGATCGGATCGAGCGACTCTTCGCCGATTGGCAGCGCGGGAGCGAGCCCGAGCGGCCGCCCGTCTCGCCCGCGCGCATCGAGCGCTCGCAGATTTACCTCATCGACCGGCCGAACGCCGTGCAATCGGAGATCCGCGTCGGCCACATCGGCCAGCCGCGCAGCACCGAAGATTACTTTCCGCTGACCGTAATGAACGCGTTGTTAGGCGGCGTTTTCAATTCACGCATCAATCTGAATCTTCGCGAGCGGCACGGCTACACCTATGGCGCGCGATCGATGTTCGCGTTCCGCCGGCAGGCCGGCCCGTTCGTCGTGAGCGCGCCGGTGCGCAACGAAGTGACGCTGGAATCGGTCACCGAAGTGTTCAACGAGCTGCGGCGGATCCGGACGGGAGACATCGAAACGCGCGAGCTCGAGGACACGAAGAACTACCTCGCGGGCGTTTTTCCGGCGACCGTGCAGAGCTCCGGCGACATCGCCGGGCGCATTCTCGACATGCAGCTCTACGACTTGCCGCACGACTACTTCGATCGCTACCGCGAGAACATCGCCGCGGTGACGGCGGACGACATCGTGCGCGTCGCGAAGAAGTACATCGATCCCGATCGCGCGCTCATCGTCATCGTCGGCAGCGCCGCGCAAGTCCGCGAGCCGCTGTCGACGCTCGGCATGCCGATCGAGCATCTCGACGTCGACGGCAACGTGCTGCCGGTGGCCTGAATCAGCGAACACCCACGATTGCGAGGTAGAGCGCGAACGACAGCTCGCCGATGAACGACGGGATCAGAATCGCAGGAAAGAGAACGTGCGCGAGCGGCGGTGCGGCGATGAGCGCGAAGCTGTTGATCAGATAGCACACGCCCGCGATCGCCATCAGAATGCCGATCGTTTTCGCCATGAAGCCCGAACGGTAAATCAGAATGCCGATGACGATGCAAAAGCATCCGAAGAACAGCAGGCTCACCCCGAACGCATTGGCGTGCGTGCGGAGAGCGAGGGTCGTGACGTCGCTGCCGGACGGCAGGACGGCCTGAATCAGGCTCAGCGTGCTGTTCGCTTCGATCGCGATGGCGACGATGTTGAAAAAAACCGCGAGGACCGCGAGGTCCCGATTCACCGGCCGAAACAGGATGTAGAGAATCGCGAGCAGCGCGATCGCACAAATGAGCAGCAGAAGCTCGGCGGCGATGTGCGCGCGCCAGAGCGATTCGTGCGCGCGAATCGCGTCGGCGGTGGTCAGCCGGCCGCGGACGAACATTTCGCCCCATAGCCCGATGGCGATGATGACCAGATAGAGCGCGCCGCCGATTCGCGCCAGCCGCTTCATTGTTGAAACGCGTACGATACCTTGAAAAAGAGAGAGCGATCGAGCTGCGCGAGATCGTTCTGCAACGTCAGGGCGCGATCGTCGCCGTAGCCGAGGTAAAAGACGGTCTGCCAGTTGAGTTTGTAGCTGTACAGAACCGACCCCTGAAAACCCGCGTCGTGCGCACCGATTGGAAACGTGTAGAGCGCCGGATTGCGATCGGTCGAGACGTATTGCCCGATGACGCGCACGATCGACTTCGCCGAGAAGCTCCACGTCCCCTTCAGGCGATCGACCCACGCGGTGTACAGCTTGCCGCCCTCGACGTCGAGCCACTCGCGGCTGAGGTTCAGATCGAAGCTCAGCTTGTCCACCGGCCGGATGGTGCTCGTCAGCGTCACCGTGGCTCCCGTGCCGACGCGCGCGTTCGAAAAGTCGATGCGCTGACCGGCGAAACCCTGCACCCCGACGCGAGTGAATCGGCGCGACGGATCGATCTGCAGCAGATACTCGAGATAGTTTTCGCTGAGCTCTTCCGTGCCGACGAGGTTTCGCTCCGCGAGGTGCATCGTGAACGCGGCCGTCAGATTTTTTTTGCCGAGGAACAGGATTCCGGGAGAAGAGCGGCGGAAGATTTCGTCGCCGCTGCTGTCCGTCTGTCGGTCGACGAAGAACGACGCGCGAATGCGGTTGAACAATCCGGTCGGGAACCACGTGCGGCCGGCGTAGCCATCCATCTCGCGATAACCGACCTGCGGCAGAAAGCCGAGGTCCGCGCGGAAGCCGCTGCCGATGTCGTTGACTTGCAAACCGTAGTCGAACGTCTGCGTCTGACGATTCCACGTGAGGTCGAACGCGTGCGATGTCGACCGCGCGCCGTCCCACACCGATGCGAGAGCCGGACGATTCGGGTTCTCGGTGCTGCTCAACAGGAGCTCGCCGTGGACCTCGTCCTGCACGTTCGGCCGCCACTGGAAATCGGGGCCGAACACACGGTTGTAGCCGCCGCCGCGGATCTCGCGGTCGGTCAGCACCGCGCCGACGAATGACGTGCCGAGGTCATGGCGGATGCGGCCGATGAGATCGAGCGATTTGAAATCCGACGGCGCGAAAAAAGAGCCGAGAGGTCCGGGAATGATCGTCGAGCCGCCGCCGCGGTCTTCGGCGACGAGAAGCGTGTACGTGGTGCCGGACGTTCGCCCGGTCGTGCGCGCGCCCCACATCGGCGACGTGATCGTGCGCGTGTACGCGACCTGAAACGGCGTATCGAAAATGTCGAAGCCCTCGAGAAAGAAGGGACGCTTCTCGGGAAAGAAGACGGCGAAGCGCTGATTCGCGGTGATCTGCGCGACGTCCGACTCGACCTGCGAGAAGTCGGGATTCAGCGTCAGATCGATCGCATTGTCGGCGGTCGGCGTCCATTTCACGTCGAGTCCCGCCTCTTTCCGGAAGGGCGTGCGCTCGAGCGGCGTTCCCGGGTCGCCTTCCGCCACTTCGGTCTGCTGGCCCGTGACGTATGGCGCGGCCGTGAGATGTCCCGCGTGCGGCAGTCCGGTCAGGCCGACGATCGGCGTCGCGTTGCAGACGAGGCAGTTGCCGGTTCGCGGAACGCGCGAGCTGTAGAAGGCGTAGCGAAAATCGCGCGGATAGTTGCGCCAGATCAGAATGTTCCACGTCTGCGGATCGCGATTCGGATAGCGCAGCGACGAGAAGGGAATCGCGTACTCCGCGCTCCATCCGCCGGCGTCGATCTTCGCGGCGGTGTCGTAGAAGTAATCGGGTGAGAAGTCCTCGTTGCCGTTCGCGTCGTCGAAAATGCCGTCGGCCTGAATTCCTCGAGGGTTGACGCGCAGCTCCAGCGCGGTCCGCTTGTCGTTGCGCGTATCGAGGAACACGGCGATGTTGTCGTCGGTGCCGAGGACGTTGTCGCGCTCGACGTAGGGTGCGCGAATTTTTCTCGGGTCGGGATCGTCGCAGCGGATGCCGATGTAGAAGTAGCGATCGTCGTACGTCAGGTACGCGATCGTTTTCACTTTCGTGGCAGGGATGTTGTCGGCCGGCGCACCCTCGACCCAGTGGTCGTATCTCGCGGCGTTTTTCCAACCGGGGTCCGAAAGGTCGCCGTCGATCTTGATCGGACCCTCGGCGCGATGAATCTGAAGAGCAGGAGCGGGCGGCGGCAGCTCGGCGAATGCAGCGGCGGCCGAGAGCAGGAGGGCGCCCACAAGGGTCTTGCGCATTGTACGAACGATTACGTAGTTAGGACGGCGGAGGTTGCACCAAAGTTAGCAAGCCACGGCGTGCAGGCTCCGTTCGTACGGCGGCCGCAGCACGCCGCGATCGGTGATGATGGCCGTGATCAGCCGCGCGGGCGTGACATCGAACGCGGGATGGCGCACTGCGATGCCGCCCGGCGCGATGGGCGTGCCGGCGATCTCGATGACCTCGCGCGCGCTGCGCTCCTCGATCGGGATCGCGGAGCCTGTCGGAGTCGCGAGGTCAACGGTTGAAATCGGCGCGGCGACGTAGAACGGGACGCCGTGCGCGTTTGCGAGGACGGCGACGGTGTACGTGCCGATCTTGTTCGCCGTGTCGCCGTTCGCGGCAATGCGATCGGCGCCGACGATCACCGCATCGAACGTCTGTTGCTGAAAAAAATGCCCGGCCATGTTGTCGGTGATCAGCGTGACGTCGATGCCGTCCTGCTGCAGCTCCCACGCGGTCAGCCGCGCGCCCTGCAGATATGGGCGAGTTTCATCGGCGAACACGGCGACCTTTTTCCCCTGCTCGACTGCGGCGCGGATCACGCCGAGCGCAGTGCCATAGCCGGCCGTCGCGAGCGCGCCCGCGTTACAGTGCGTGAGCACGGTTGCTTTGCCGCCGAGAAGATCGGCGCCGAAGCGGCCGATGCGGCGGTTCGCCTCCACATCCTCCCGAAAAATTCTCTCCGCCTCGGCCACATCGCCATTCGCGCGGAGCATGCGATCGATGGCCCAGGCCAGATTGACCGCGGTCGGACGCGCATCGCGCAGCGCCTTCGCCGCCGATTGCAGATCTTCGCCGCGCATCTTCGCCAGCGCCATGCCGAACGCGGCCGCAACTCCGATCGCCGGCGCTCCGCGCACGACCATGCGCTTGATCGCCCCGGCGACCTCGTGCGCGGTGTCGCAACGGACGTACTCGACCTCGCGCGGCAGCTTCAGCTGATTCAGCAGCTCGAGAGAATCTCCGCGCCAGCGGATCGGTTCCACAGACATTGCGGTCGTTATACTAGCCGGTCAGTTTGGCGGGTAGCGGGTGGCCCGCTACAGGCCGGGTGGAGGAAGGCATGGTCAAGGTAGGAATCAACGGATTCGGCCGAATTGGGCGGAACGTGGTGCGCGCGGCGCTCGCCGGGAAATTCGACATCGAGTTCGTTGCGGTGAACGACCTCACCGATTCGGCGACGCTCGCGTACCTTCTGAAGTACGACTCGGTGCACGGGACGATTCGCAACGACATCAAAGCGACGCCCAACGGCGTCACGATCGACGGACGCGAGCTGCGCGTTTTCTCGAATCCGGATCCGGCGGAGATTCCGTGGGGCGACGTCGGCGCGGAAATCGTGGTCGAATCGACCGGGCGCTTCACGTCGAAAGAGAAAGCCTCGCGGCATCTGCGCAAGGGCGTGGAGCACGTGATCATCTCCGCGCCGTCGAAGGACGCGGACATCACGATCTGCATCGGCGTCAACGAACGAATGTTCGATCCGGCGGCGCACACGGTGATCTCGAACGCGTCGTGCACGACGAACTGCCTCGCGCCGGTCGCGAAAGTCCTGCACGAGAACTTCAGGATCACGATGGCGATCATGAACACGGTGCACTCGTACACGAACGATCAGGAAATTCTCGATCTGCCGCACAAAGACCTGCGGCGCGGCCGCGCCGCGGCACTGTCGATGATTCCGACGTCCACCGGCGCGGCGAAAGCCGTGGGCCTGGTGATGCCGGAGCTGAAAGGCAAATTCGACGGCATCTCGATCCGCGTGCCGACGCCGAACGTTTCGCTCGTCGATCTCACCTTCTCGACCGAAAAGGCGACGAACGTCGAAGAGATCAATCGCGTGATCCGCGATGCGTCGCACAACGAGCTGCGCGGAATCCTCGCCTACTCCGACGAGCAGCTCGTGTCGAAGGACTTCAACGGGGATCCGCATTCGTCGATCGTCGACACCACGTTCACCAAATCGGTCGACCCGCACATGCACAAGATCCTGGCGTGGTACGACAACGAGTGGGGCTACTCCAACCGGATCCTGGACCTGATCGCCTATGTTGCACGGGTCAAGCAGGAGTCACTTGCAACGCGCTAGCAGCAAAGCGATGAACGATGAACACGGAACGATGAACGGTTCATCGCTCATCGTTCATCGTTCATCGTTATGAAGATCCGAACCGTCGACCAGCTGCATCTCGAAGGCGCGCGTGTCTTCTATCGCGTCGACTACAACGTGCCGCTCGAGGGCAGCACGGTCGCCGACGCGACGCGGATCGAGGAGACGCTGCCCACGCTGCGGCTGATGCGCGAGCGCGACGCCCGCATCGTCCTCGCCTCGCACCTCGGCCGGCCGAAAGGGCAGCGCAACGAGAAATACTCGCTCGCGCCGGTTCGCGAGAAGCTCGCGGAGCTCATCGGCGCCGACGTGCAATGGGCGAGCGACTGCGTGGGAGCCGAGGCTGAGGGGAAGGCGGCGAAGCTGAGAAGCGGGGAGATGCTGCTGCTCGAGAACCTCCGCTTTCACGCGGAAGAGGAGAAGAACGACCGCGGATTCGCGGAGCAGCTGAAAACGCTCGCCGATTTCTACGTGAACGATGCGTTCGGCGCGTCGCATCGCGCGCACGCGTCGATCGACGCGCTGCCGCGGCTCTTCCCGCCGGATCACAGGGCCGGCGGACTGCTGCTGGCAAAGGAAATCGAGTTTTTGCAGAAGATCACCAATGTCTCCGAGCGGCCGTTCGTCGCGTTGTTAGGCGGCGCGAAGATCGCAGGCAAGATCGAGCCGCTCGAAGCGCTGGCAAAAACGACCGACGCGCTGCTGATCGGCGGCGGAATGGCGAACACGTTTCTCGCCGCGCGCGGCGTGGAGATGGGCGCGTCGCTCGTCGACCGGGACTCGATCGAAGTCGCGAGGCGTATCTCCGGATCGAAGGTCCTGCTGCCCGTCGATGTCGTGCTGGAGGATGGCAGCGTCGTCGAAGTCGCCGCCGGCCTGAGCGCGGGACAGAAGGCGCTCGACATCGGTCCGAAGACGATCGCAGTCTACGAATCGAAAATCAAAAATGCGCGGACGATTTTCTGGAACGGACCGATGGGCATGTTCGAGAAAAAAGAATTTGCGAAGGGGACGATGGCGGTGGCGCGCGCGGTCGCCGAGGCGGACGCGACGACGGTGGTCGGCGGCGGCGAGTCGGTCGAGGCCGTGAACGAGTCGGGCTACGCGGATCGCATCTCGCACATCTCGACGGGCGGGGGGGCGTCGCTCGAATTCATCTCGGGCGCGAAGCTGCCGGGCATCGACGTTCTGGGGTCAGACCTTAAATCTTAAATTTTCTACAGTTGGTAGAGAGGCAAACCCTGTTCGGCACCACACGTCGTAGAAAATTTAAGATTTAAGGTCTGACCCCATGGCGCAAGAGATTGAAGTCAAATTCCCGCTCCGCGATCGCGGCGAGCTGATTCGAAAGCTGCACGACATCGGCGGCTCACGGCTCTACGCCGAGACATTCGAGGACAACATCGTCCTCGACCGCCGCGGCGAGCTGAAAACGAAAGGCGCGCTCCTGCGCGTACGCAAGTTCGGCAAGTACTCGCTCATCACGTACAAAGGGCCGATGTCGATCGACGGCGGCATCAAGTCGCGCGACGAAGTGCAGACCGGCGTCGAATCGTTCGAACTCGCCATCCAGCTCCTCGACTCCCTCGGATTCAAGCCCGTGTTCCGCTATCAGAAATTTCGCGAGGTCTGGCGCGTCCGCGAAGTCGAAGTCGTGCTCGACCGCACGCCGATCGGCGAATACTTCGAGATCGAGGGACCGATGGAGGTCATCCGCTCGGTCTCGAACGAGATCGGCATGAACATGGATCAGGCCATCCGGCTGACGTACGCCGATCTGTACCGGCAGGCGCGGCGCACGCGCAGCGATCTGCCCGAAAACATGGTGTTCGCGCCGGAAGATCTTTAGGTTCGCACTTCGCTACAGTCGAGGAGGAGGAGAGCCAATCGCTGACAGAGTGACGTTCACCGCGGAGCCAAAGCGGGCACGGAGAATCTCCGTGGCCCTGTGCTGATTCCAATCCAACGAGCAATGCGAGCCATGATCCTCGCCGCGGGCCTCGGCACGCGGCTGCGCCCAATCACCTACACGATGCCGAAGCCGATGGTGCCGCTCGGCGGGCGTCCGCTCATCGGCCGCCTCGCCGATGCACTCCTCGCCGCCGGGGTCCACGATATCGTCGTCAACCTGCACCACTTCCCCGAGCAGATCGAGAAATATCTAACGACAATTGATAATATTAATTTTCACTTTTCGTACGAGCCTCAGATTCTCGGCACGGGTGGCGGCGTGCGAAAGGTCCGGTCGCTGCTCGAGGACCACGAAGACTTTTTCCTGATCAACGGCGACACCTTCCAATCGCCGCGTTTTGACGACCTCCGCCGCGCGCGGCGCGAGCGCGATTCGATCTCCGCGCTGACGCTTCGCCATCCGCCGTCCGGCGATCGCTACACGGCCGTGTGGGAGGACGGCGGCGCAATCAACGGGTTCGGCACAGGTCACGGCGAAGCGCTGATGTTCTCGGGATCGCACTGCATCAGCTCGCGAATTTTTCGCTACATCCCCGATCGCGACGTCTCCGAGATGACCGGCGACGTCTACGCGCCGCTTCTGGCGACGCGCCGGGAAACGCTCGCCGCCGTCATCGACGACAACGCGATGTGGTTCGACATCGGCACGCCGCGCCGCTATCTCAACGCATCGCGCGCATTTGACAAGACGACCGGCAACTCCGTGATCGAGGGCGACGTTCGCGACAGCGTCGTGTGGGACGACTGCTTCATCGGCCGGGGGGTCGTGCTGGAGTCGTGCATTGTGGCGCACGGAGTCGAGCTGCGCGGCGACATGCACCTGCGGAACGCGCTCATCTGCCGCGACGATCCGCGCATTCCACGCGATCCCTCCTATCGATTCGAACACGGCCTTGTGATTGCCGCGGTTTGATTCGCCATCGAGACACAGGGGGCACAGAGAATTCTCCATGTTCTCCGTGCCTCCGTGGTGAATATAATCCGCGCCGCCATGGCGAACCGCACATTGACGATCATCAAGCCGGACTCGGTCCGCAAACGAAATCTCGGAAAGATCCTCTCCCGCATCGAAGCGGAAGGATTCACACTGCTCGGCATCCGGAAGCTCGCGCTCACGCAGAGACAGGCGGAAGGTTTTTACGCTGTACATCGCGAACGCCCGTTCTTTCGCGATCTCGTGAAGTACATGACGAGCGGACCCGTCTACGTTGCCGCTCTCGAGCGCAACGATGCCGTCCCCGCGCTGCGAACGCTCATGGGCGCGACCGATCCGAAGAAGGCCGACAAGGGAACGATCCGCGCGGAATTCGGCGAGTCGATCGAGCAGAACGCGATCCACGGATCCGACTCGGACGAAAACGCTCGAATTGAGATCTCGTTCTTCTTCGCGGAATCGGAATTGACTTAGAGCCTTGTCATTCCGAGCGTAGCGAGGAGCCTGCGCGGGTCCTTCGGGGCGTCACTGCGCGAGAACGATGGCGGACATGCCCGCGCTCTCGAGCCGGCCGCGCGCGGCGATCGCCTGATCGCGCGTTTCGAAGGGACCGAGGCGAACTTTGTAGAGGTGGCCGCCGTCGATGTGCGCCTCCTCGCCGATTTGCGCGAGCTGCGCAAGCAGCTCCTTCGCGTTCGCTTCCTGCGCGAATGCGCCGACCTGCACGAAGAACTTCGCGGAGCTTGATGGAGCACCGGCTTTCGCCGGTACGATCGTAGCGGGAGCGGCTGATCCCGACGGAGCGGCTGATCCCGGCGCAGCGGCTGACGCCGTGGGACCGGCTGACGCCGTGGGACCGGCTGAAGCCGGTGCTCCATTGACTGGGACCTCTTCGATTTTCTTTCCGTCGTTCGAAACCTGCAGCCGCGTCTCGACTCCATGATGGTCCTCGACGACGGCGACGTTGTCGACGACCACAGGAATCGATGACGGCGGCGTATCGCCCTTGGCCGGAATCGGCTTGATGTCGGGGACGGTGACGACGAGCGGCGCCGGCGCCTCGTGACCGCTGCCGAGTCTCACGATCTTCACATCGACCTCGCCGCTGCCCGGCTCGATGAGTCCGATCTGCTGCGCGGCCGCGTACGAAAGATCGATCATGCGTCCGCCGATGTAGGGTCCGCGGTCGTTGATGCGAACGCGCACGCTCTGGCCGTTCTTCGGATTCGTGACGTCGCAGACCGTTCCGAACGGCAGCGTTCGATGCGCGGCAGTGAAGAGCATCGGATCGAAAATCTCGCCGTTCGCCGTCGTGCGTCCGGCGAATTCCTGGCCGTACCAGCTCGCCACACCGTGCAGGGTCTGCGGCGCCGTGACCGGCTTCGGCGCGGTCGCGCAGCCGGCGGCCACGAGAACGACGAGACAGCAGAGTGCTCGTTTCATACGCGAATCTCCGCGGGACCACCGATCACTTCCCCCACATGCGCCGACAGAATCGGATCGATCTCCTCGGCGAGAAACCGTTCGGTCTGCTGCCGTGCGAGTCCGGTGTAGCTCTCCGGACGGGCCATCTCCTCCATCGTCCTGCGATCGATGCCGAACAGCCGGTCGCCGGCGATGCGATCGAGAAGGTCGTCGCCGTTCGCCGCGGCGTGCGAGTGAATGCGCACGCGTTCGTGCAACACCTGCCGGTCGCCACCGCGGCGCACGCCTTCCATCATCAAGTTCTCGGTCATCATGAACGGCAGCTCGCGCCGGACGTGCGCCGCGATCACGTCCTCGTGCACGACGAGTCCGCCCGCGATGTTGTCGTACAGCAGCGCGATCGCATCGGCCGCGAGGAATGCCTCCGGGATTGCGATGCGGCGGTTCGCGGAATCGTCGAGCGTGCGCTCGAGCCACTGCGTTGCCGCGGTCATCGCCGGATTGAGCGAGTTGATGATGAGCTGCCGCGCGAGGCCGTCGATGCGCTCGGCGCGCATCGGATTTCGCTTGTACGCCATCGCCGAAGAGCCGACCTGCTCCTCTTCGAACGGCTCTTCGATCTCGCGCTCGTGCTGCAAAAGGCGCATGTCGTACGCGAACTTCGACGCCGATTGGGCGAAATCCGACAGGACCGACACGACCCGCGCGTCGATTTTCCGCGAATACGTCTGCCCTGAGACGGCGACGACGCGCCGCATGCCGATCTTCTCGGCAACGACCTGCTCGAGCCGATTGACTTTCGCCTCATCGCCTTCGAACAGATTGAGAAACGATGCCTGTGTTCCCGTCGCGCCCTTCACGCCTAACAGCGCGAGCTGGGACTGGCGGAACTCGATTTCGCGCAGATCGAGAAGCAGATCGTGCAGCCACAGCGCCGCGCGCTTTCCGACGGTCGTCAGCTGCGCCGGCTGAAAATGCGTGTACGCGAGCTGCGGCGTCGCGCGCCACTTCCACGCGAACTCGCGCAGCTTCGCCATCACGTTCACGATCCGCTGCCGGACGATCTTCAGCGCCTCGGCCATCTGCAGAATCTCGGTGTTGTCCGTGACGTACGCAGAGGTGGCGCCAAGGTGGATGATGGCTTTGGCTGAGGGAGCCTGGAGACCGTAGGCGTAGATGTGTGACATCACGTCGTGCCGGATCTCGCGCTCGCGGCGCTCGGCATCGTCGTAGTTGATGTCGTTCGCGTGCGCTTTCAGCTCGGCGATCTGCTGATCGCTGATCGGCAGGCCGAGATCCTTTTCCGCCTCCGCCAGAGCGATCCACAGCCTTCGCCACGTGCGAAACTTGAAGTCCGCGGAAAAAAGGTAGGACATCTCACGCGAGGCGTAGCGCTCAGTCAGTGGGTTTGAGGCGGTATCGCGCTTCACAATAAAAGTATAGAGGACGAAGGACTCAGGACTTAGGACTTAGTCCCCGCCCGGCCGCCGAAAGATTTGGGTTGGCCGGAACTAAGTCCTGAGTCCTGAGTCCTGAGTCCTTTAAACTAGTGTCGTGCCGCCGTCCGCCGTCCGCGATTCGCGCGTGACTTTTCGCGCGCTCCTCCTCGTCGGCGGCGTTCTCTCCATCGTCCTCGGCGTCTCGATCTTCTTCAGCAATCGCGGGATCGCGGAGCTGCAGCAGGCGCGCAAGCGGGTCGCCGAGCTGCAGACTGACATCACGCGGTTGCAGGCCGAAAACGTGCGGCTCCGCGCGGAGATCGACAGCGTGAAGAAGTCGAGCTACGCGGTCGAACGCATCGCACGCGAAGAGCTCGGCATGTCAAAGAAGGGCGAGGTCATTTATCTGCTTCCAAAGAAACAGTAGGCGGCCCCTGCCGCCGGATGTGCACTTCGTGGCCGAACAGAAGCAGTAGCGCGATCGCGAGCGGAAGCAAGAAGTACACGCCGCGAAAGGTGACGAGCGCGCCGATGATCACCACCGGCGACACGTACGGCTGCAGCGAGACGAGCACGACCGCTTCGAAGACGCCGAGGCCGCCGGGAACGTTCGATGCGAGTCCGGCGACCTGCGCCATGAAAAACGTCCCGAGGAGCGTCACGTACGGCACGGGATGCGACGCGGGCAACACCACGCGCAGGACCCCCGCGGCGATCAACCAGTCGGCCATCGCAATGATGAGCTGGGCGACGAAGATCGATCGCTCCGGAATCTGAATTCTCCAGCGGCGAAATCGGATCGGCGCCTGCCGGATCAGAATCCATCCGCTGTACGCGAGTGCCGGAATCAGCAGCACCAGACCGAAGATGCGCAGCGATCCGAACGGCAGATGAAACGATCGTGCGGTGACGGGCGGCCAGACGAGAAACACGATCCCGCCGAGCATCGCGAAGCCGAGGTAGAACGTGACGGTGCAGAAGACGAAGATCTTGACGATGTCCGTCTTCATCACGCCCCAGCGGCGATAGAAGCGATAGCGAAGGGAGCTGCCGACGACGCCGGACATACCGAGGTTGTTGTTGATCGCGTAGGCGGTGAAAGCAGCGAGCGCGATGCGGCCGTACGGCAGATTGTGATCGATGTGGCGGAACGCGACCGAGTCGTAGCCGGTCGTGACGAAGTACGCGATCAGCGACAGCACCGAGGCGGCCGCGATCTGCTCCGGCGGCAGCGTGTGGATGTACTGCGCGAACTGTCCCCACTTGTAGCCGACAAGGATCGAGTGCAGCGCGCGCACGGCGAGCAGGAACACGGTGCAGACGAAGATCCCCTTCAGAATCGGCAGGTAGCGCTTGAAGCGCTGCAAACGTCTCAGCACTCGAATTTGCTACAGCAACGACGCTGCCGATCTCCGGCGGCGGGCTTCGGACGGACGAAGAGGCGGGTTGGAGCCCGCCTCCACATCATTCCGTCCGCCCGCGAGCGACGTCCGTGGCGCGATCGACCTGAGCGGCGTAGTTGTTGATCACGCCGGCGACGACTTCGATTTGCTGGTTCGCCTCGTTCCACTGCTTCTGCTCGATCGCCTCGCGCACGCCGGGCACGGTCTTGACGCCGTAGCCGGTGTAGAACCCCGGCGCGTAGATCTGGTGGCGATACCAGCCGCGGCGCGGCAGGCCTCCGGGAGTCGTGAGCGTCTGCTCGGCGTGCATGAGGATCTCGTCGAGCGTGGCCTCGCGCGCGGCGGCGTTCGGCGCATCCGACGGCAGCGACGCCGCCACGCGATCGTAGTTGTGCGCCGCCTGCTCGAGGCGCGCAACCGCGTTCTGCAGCGGCGCGAAATTCAGATACGTCCCGGCAGCTTCGAGCTGCGGCGGAATGTAGGTCTTCGTCGGATCGGACGCGATCTCGTACGCGTGCTCGCGGATGAGCGCGTTGCGCGCTTCGATCTCCTCGCGCGTCGTCTGCGCGAGCTTCTCGAGCTCGTCGAGGTAGCGCGACACCGTTTCGGAGAACGTCGTGAACTCAATCGGCAGAACATCGGCGTCGGCGAGCCGCAGCATGAGACGGCCGCCGGTCTCCGATAGCGCGATGCCGTACGGAAATCCCGGATCGACGAAGCGCGTGTAGTAATCGAACGAATCGTAGGCCGAGTGATAGGAGCCGCCGCCACCCTCGCCGCCGTAGCCGATGTTCATCGCTGCGATTCCGAGGTGCTGGAGGAACGGCGAGTAATCGGAGCCGGAGCCGAGCGCGGCGAGGCGAATGAGCGCGCGCTCGTGCGCCTGTTTGCGCATCTCGGGCGATGTCGCCAGCGCCTCTTCGCGGTCGCGGCGGCGCTCGAGGACGGAGATGTTGCGCTCGGGATCGTTGACGTCGCGGGCGACCTGAGTCATCAGCCGCTCGAGCGAATGCGAGCCGCCGGCCTGGAGGAAGCCGCGCGAATTCGAATCGGAGTTGATGTAGACGACGGCATGCTTCTGCAGCTCGTCGGCGTGCGTCTCGGCCCATTCGGTTGATCCGAGCAGTCCTTCTTCTTCGCCGTCCCAGGAGCAATAAATGATCGTGCGCTTCGGCCGCCACCCCGTCTTCGCGAGCTCGCCGATCGCTTTCGCTTCTTCGAGCATCGCGACCTGACCGCTGACCGGATCGTCGGCGCCGTTGACCCAGGCATCGGAGTGATTGCCGCGAATGACCCACTCGTCGGGGCGTTCGCTGCCGGGCATGCGCGCGATGACGTCGCGCAGCGGAACCATGTTCCAGTTGAACTCGACCGCGAGATGAACGCGAGACGGTCCGGGGCCGATGTGATACGTGATCGGCAGTGCGCCGCGCCAGTCGGGCGGCGCGACGGGGCCGGCGAGCGAGCGGAGAAGCGGGAGCGCGTCGCTGTAGGAAATCGGAAGCGTGGGGATTTTCGTGAACACCTGGACGTCTTTCAGCGCGAGCCGTTTGGCGTCGGGCGTCGCGCCGACGCCGGGCGTCAGCGGATCGCCGCTGTAGACCTCCATCTCCATGACGGATCCGCGCTGCGCGCCGTTCTCGTTGCGATACGCGCCTTTCGGATAGACGTCGCCCTGGTAATAGCCGTCGTCGCGCGGATCGGAGTAGATGATGCAGCCGAGCGCGCCGTGCTCGGCGGCAACCTTCGGTTTGATGCCGCGCCACGATCCGCCGTAGCGGGCGATGACGATCTTGCCCTTGACGTCGACGCCGTCGCGCGCGAGCTGGTCGTAGTCGGCCGGTACGCCGTAGTTGACGTAGACGAGATCGCCGGTCACGTCGCCGTCGATCGAGTACGCGTTGTAGACCGGCAGCTGCTCGTTCGTCTGGCCCGAGGTCGCGTCCTGCGCGATCGGCGGCTCAAAGAGCTTCGCGGTGAATTTCTCCGGCGCGATCAGCTCGACGAGGCGGCGCTTCGGCGTCGGAAAGAGGACGCTGAACTCCTCGATGTGCGCGTCCCAACCCCACGACTTGTACAGCGACAGGATGAACTCCTGGTTCTGCCGGTCGTAATCGGAGCCGAGGTGATGGGGGCGCGCGCTGAGGCGCTGCATCCAGCTGCGCAGATCGTCGCGATTCATCTTCGCGTCGAATTGCGCTTCGAGCGCGTGCTCCTTCGCGGCGTCGGCGGCCGTGAATCCGGCGATCGGCTTCTCGGTGTTCATCTGCGCGAACGTGCTTGCGGTGACGAATGCAAGGGCGACGATCAATGGGCGTCCATTCATGAGCGCGCATTGTAAGCTTCGCGTTGTCGGTTGTCAGTTGTCGGTTGTCGGGCGGCTCGAGACAACTGACAACCGTCGACTGACAACTGTTCATGTGCGGAATCAACGCGATTTACGCCTACCGCGACAGCGCTCCGGCCGTCGATCGGGAAGAACTCGTCGCCACGCGCGAGTGCATGCGCAGCCGCGGGCCGGACGCCGCCTCCATGTGGATCTCAGCCGACGCCCGGGTCGGGCTGGGCCACCGGCGGCTGGCGATCATCGATCTTTCGCCGGGCGGCGCGCAGCCGATGTGCCGCGCTTCGGCTTCCCTCGGCGCAGGCGCCGAAAATGCGATCGTCTTCAACGGCGAGATCTACAACTATCGCGAGCTGCGGCGCGGCCTCGAAGGACGCGGCGTGCGGTTCACGTCGCAGTCGGACACCGAAGTTCTCCTGCAGCTTTATGCGACGCGCGGCGCGGAGATGCTCGCCGAGTTGCGCGGAATGTTCGCGTTCGCGCTGTGGGACAGCGAGAAGCGGCGGATGTTTCTCGCGCGGGATCCGTACGGCATCAAACCGCTGTACTTCGCCGACGACGGCGCGACGGTGCGCGTCGCCAGCCAGGTGCGCGCGCTGATCGCATCGGGTCGTGTATCGAAACAGTTCGATTCCGCCGGCGCCGTGGGGTTCTTTCTGCGCGGCACCGTGCCGGAGCCGTTCACGATGTACCGCGCCATTCGCGCGGTGCCCGCCGGCTCGTACTGCTTCATCGACGCGAACGGAGTGTCGGAGCCCGTTCGATACTTTTCGATCGCGAAGACGCTGCGCGACGCTCTCGATCGCGATCAAGCCGTCGACGTGCACGACGCGCTCGTCGAATCGGTGCAGTACCACATGGTCTCCGACGTGCCGGTCGGCGCGTTCCTGTCGGCGGGCATCGACTCCACTTCGATCGTCGCACTCGCACGGGAGAGCGGCGCGACGGACCTGCAGACGATGACGCTGCGCTTCGACGAATACCGCGGCCGCGTCAACGACGAGGCTCCGATTGCGGCCGAAGTGGCGAAGCAGTACGGGGTGCAGCACACGATTCGCGATCTGACGCGCGAGGAATTTCTGCGCGAGCTGCCGCGCGTGTTCGACGTCATGGATCAGCCGAGCGTCGATGGGCTGAACAGCTACTTCATCAGCAAAGCGGCGCACGACATCGGTCTGAAAGTGGCCCTCTCGGGGACTGGCGGCGACGAGCTGTTCGGCGGCTACACATCCTTTCGCGACATTCCGCGCTGGATCCCGTTCTCCCGCACGCTCGGGCGCGTCCCGGGCGTCAGAAGCGGCGTGGCGAAGGCGAACGCGTTCCTCGCGAAACGCTCGCGTCACGTCTCGCCGAAGATGAGCGAGATCGTGCGGTACGGCTCGAGCTACGCCGGCGCGTATCTCGTCAAGCGCGGGCGCTTTCTTGCGTCCGAGCTGCCGTCGCTCGTCGGCAGGGAGGTCGCGCGCGACGGACTCGAGCGGCTCGATCTGCTGCATCGAATCGAAGAGGCGATCACGCCCGATCCCGGAACGCCGTACGCGCGCATCGTGGCGCTGGAATCATCGTTCTACCTTCGCAATCAGCTGCTGCGCGACATGGACTGGGCGAGCATGGCGCATTCGCTCGAAGTGCGCGTGCCGCTCGTCGACGCGCACCTGCTTCGGCGCCTCGCCCCCCTTCTCGTCCACCGCAAAGGCCGCGGCAAAGACATTCTCGCCGCCGCCCCCCGCCCGCCGCTCCCGCCCACCGTCGTCGATCGCCGCAAGACCGGCTTTACGCTGCCGATTCAACAATGGCTGGGCGGCGCCGAGCACGGCAAGCGCGCGTGGGCGCGACGGGTCTACGCCACCATGTACGCGAGCGATCGCGGCCGCTGGTGAGTGGTAAGAAGTGAGGACTGAGGACTGAGGACTGAGTTACACCGCCCCATCGCTAACACTTGGGACTTGACTGCGACTTAGGACTTAGGACTTAGCGCTTAGGACTCAGGACTTAGGACTCAGGACTCAGGACTCAGGACTCAGGACTCAGGACTCAGGACTCAGGACTTAGGACTCAGGACTCAGGACTTAGTCACACCCGAAAATTGCCATGACAATCAGGTGGGGACTCAGTCCTCAGTCCTCAGTCCTCAGTCCCCAGTCCTCAGTCCTCAATCCTCAGTCCCCAGTCCTCAGTCCTGAGTCCTAAGTCCTAAGTCCTAAGTCCTTCGGCCGTCCGGGGCAAACCGGCCAGCAGCGCCGCCGCGAACAGCAATGCGGCTCGACGCTTCAATGCTTCTTTTTTTCGATCGTCTTCGCGCCCGTTGTCGTTTCGATCGTCGCGGTCGTGTCGGTTGGAGTCTCGACGGCGGCGGTGACGCTCGTCGGCGTTGCGATGGTCGAGGTCGTCTCGGTTTGCGCGCCGTGAACGACCTCGGTACCGGTCACTGCCACCGCATTTGTTCCCGTCGGCGGCGCGGTCGCGAGGTTGTTCACTGCCGCGGCCGTTCCGGTCGACAGCGGCGCGGGCGTTCCGGTGCCGCTCGTCCCGTTGACGGGGTTGCGATCGGTCGCGTTGCCGGTCGTATCGTTCGCCGGTTTCATCGGGCTGCTGCAGGCAAAGGCGAAAGCAAAGAGCAGAAGAGCAAGACGGCGCATGAACCAACGCGTGAGGCAAAAGATGCACCAGACATGTGGGCGACAGTCTCTCGGGCCGTCGCCAGGACGTTAGTGCACGCTCATCCGTTCGGGTTCGAGAGCAAGCTCCAGCTTTCCCTGCCCAGACAGATTGACGAACACGGTGTCGCCCGCCTTGAACTTCCCTTCGAGAAGCCGGATCGCCAGCGGATCGATGATCTCCTTCTGCAGCACGCGCTTCAGCGGCCGGGCGCCGAACGCCGGATCGTAGCCCTCGCGCGCCAGGTGCTCCTTCGCCGCGTCGCTCACCTCGATGCTGATACCGCGATCGGCGATGATCTTCGCCAGCCGCTTCAGCTGGATCTCGATGATCCGTTTGATGTGCTTCATGTCGAGGGCGTGGAAGATGATCACGTCGTCGATGCGATTGAGGAACTCGGGGCGGAAGTGATGGTGCAGCTCCTCCTCGACCTTCCTGCGCATCTCCTCTTCCTGCTGCGGCGACTGCACCGAGCGCTGGAACTCGTGGATGTACTGCGAGCCGACGTTCGAGGTCATGATGATGACCGTGTTCTTGAAGTCGACCACGCGTCCTTTCGAATCGGTCAGGCGGCCGTCATCGAGGATCTGCAACATGATGTTGAAGACCTCCGGGTGCGCTTTCTCGATCTCGTCAAAGAGAATCACGGCATACGGCCGGCGGCGAACCGCCTCGGTCAACTGTCCGCCCTCTTCGTATCCGACGTATCCCGGAGGTGCGCCGATGAGACGGGCGACCGCATGGCGCTCCATGTACTCCGACATGTCGATGCGCACCATCGCGTTCTCGTCGTCGAACAGGAACTCGGCGAGTGCTCGCGCGAGCTCGGTTTTTCCGACGCCGGTCGGACCCATGAAGATGAACGAGCCGATCGGCCGGTTCGGATCTTTGAGTCCGGCTCGAGCGCGGCGGACGGCGTTGGAAACCGCTTCGATCGCTTCGTCCTGACCGACGACGCGCAGCTTCAGGTTCTCCTCCATCCGAATGAGCTTCTGGACTTCGGACTCCATCATTCGCGTGACCGGAACGCCGGTCCACTTCGAGACGATCTCGGCGATGTCCTCGTCGGTGACTTCCTCGCGCAGCAGCGCGCCGTTCTTCTGCATCTCGGCGAGCTTCTTCGACGCGGCGTCGGCGTCGCGCTGCAGCTGGGGCAGCGCACCGTAGCGCAGCTCCGCGGCTTTGTTCAGATCGCCGTCGCGCTCGGCGCGGTTCGCGGCCTCGCGCGTCTCCTCGAGCTTCGCTTTCAGCTCGTTAATCTGCTTGATCACGTCGCGCTCGCTCTCCCACTGCGCTTTCAGTCCGGCGATTTTTTCCTGCCGCTCGCTGATCTCCGACTCGATCGCTTTGAGCCGATCGCGCGACGCCGGATCTTTCTCCTTCGAAAGCGCCTGCTTCTCGATCTGCAGCTGCGTCATGCGGCGCTGCAGCTCGTCGATCTCCTGCGGCATCGATGTGAGCTCGATGCGCAGACGCGACGCCGCTTCGTCGATGAGGTCGATCGCCTTGTCCGGCAGGAATCGATCGGTGATGTAGCGATGCGACAGCGTCGCCGCGGCGACGATCGCCGAGTCGGTGATCTTCACGCCGTGATGCACTTCGTAGCGCTCCTTGAGGCCGCGAAGAATGGCAATCGTGTCCTCGACCGACGGCTCGCCGACATACACCGGCTGGAAACGCCGCTCGAGCGCGGCATCTTTTTCGATGTGCTTCTGGTACTCGTTGAGCGTCGTCGCGCCGATCGCCCGCAGCTCGCCGCGCGCGAGCGCCGGCTTGAGCATGTTCGACGCGTCCATTGCCCCTTCCGCGGCTCCGGCGCCGATCAACGTATGCAGCTCATCGATGAAGAGGATGACGTTGCCTTCGCTCTCCTCCACTTCTTTGATCACCGCTTTGAGGCGGTCTTCGAACTCGCCGCGATACTTCGCGCCGGCGATCATGGCGCCGAGGTCGAGGGCGACCACGCGTTTGTTTTTGAGGCCCTCGGGCACATCCCCCTCGACGATGCGCCGGGCAAGGCCTTCGACGATCGCGGTCTTTCCGACGCCGGGCTCGCCGATGAGCACGGGATTGTTCTTCGTTCGGCGAGAAAGGACCTGGATGACGCGGCGGATTTCCTCGTCGCGCCCGATCACCGGATCGAGCTTGCCGCGCCGCGCGAGCTGGGTCAGATCGCGCGCGTAGCGCTCGAGCGCCTGATATTTGTCTTCGGGATTCTGATCGGTCACGCGCTGCGTTCCGCGCACGCTCTGCAGCGCCTTCAGCACCGCATCGGCAGTCACGCCGTGGTTTGCCAGCACCCGCTCCTTCGATTGCGCGATCGAAAGCAGGAAATGCTCGGTCGAGACGTACTCGTCCTTGAAGTCGTCCGCCGACTTGAACGCGTCGTCAAAGATCTTCCGCAGCGACGCGGAGACCATCGGCTCCGCCGATGCGCCGCCGACCTTCGAAAACTTCGCGACCTCCGCAGCGGCCTCGGCTTCGATCGTCGCCGGATTGAGGCCGAGCTTGTTGAGGATCGGAGCGACGATGCCGCCCTCCTGCCTCAGCATCGCGACGAGCAGATGCTCGGGCGTGACTTCGGGGTTTCCGGCGCCGCGCGCGAGGTTCTGCGCCTCGACGACGGCTTCTTGAGCCTTGACCGTAAGTTTGTTGAAATTCATGTGCTTGCCTCAATATGAGTCAATGAGACTCAGGTTTCTAAACCGTGCGCTTGCACCTTTCATTCCGCTCACCCACTGTCGTGACAGACAACGGCCAACAGACAACGGCGAACGGTTAGAATCGCAAGTCATGACCGCGACCGCACCTCTGCGCGACGTCTCCGCGCAGCCTTCTCTTTTCGAAAGCATCCTCGAACTGATCCGCCGCACATCGACGCAGTTGCCCGAAGACGTCGTAACCGCGATCACCGCCGCTCGCACGAATGAGGCGGAAGGATCGAACGCCGACGTCGCGCTGAACGTCATCAGCTGCAACATCGGGCTGGCGAAGGAGAGCTCGCTGCCGCTGTGTCAGGACACCGGCACGATCCTCTTCTACGTGCACGCGCCGGCCGGCTACGACCAGCTCGCGTTCGAAGAGATCGCGACGAACGCGGTTCGTGAAGCGACGAAGGTCGGTTACCTGCGACAGAACAGCGTCGACAGCGTGACCGGCAGGAACACCGGCGACAACACCGGGCCGGGCTCGCCGGTCTTTCACTTCAATCAGTGGCGCAAGCCGCATATCGAAGTGAAGCTGATGCTCAAGGGCGGCGGCTGCGAAAACATGAACGCACAGTATTCCCTGCCGCATCCGGACCTCGGCGGCCGCGATCTGAAAGGCGTCGAGAACGCGATCCTCGACGCTGTTCTCCAGGCGCAGGGCCAGGGCTGCGGCCCGGGGATCCTCGGCGTCTGCATCGGCGGCGACCGTGCCACGGGCTACGCATTCGCGAAGGAACAGCTGCTGCGCACGATGAATGACGCGAATCCCGATCCGCAGCTCGCCGAGCTCGAGCAGCGCGTCGTGGAAAAGGCGAATCAGTCGGGCATCGGGCCGATGGGCTTCGGCGGCAAAACGACGCTGCTCGCGTGCAAGATCGGCAAACTCAATCGTCTGCCGGCTTCGTTTTTCGTGAGCATCGCGTACATGTGCTGGGCGTTCCGCAGACGCGGCGTCAACCTCGATTTGAGCGGGCGTCCGACCGAATGGCTGTACTAGAAATGAAAAATTTCAAATTTCAAATGAAAAATTGAAAGGGACCCGATTTTCATTTTTCATTTGAAATTTGAAATTCGAGACCACATGCCAAACATCAAACTCACGACTCCGATCGACGAAAAAACGATTCGAAGCCTCCACGTCGGCGACACGGTGACCATCACTGGCCGTCTGTACACCGGGCGTGATGCCGTTCATCATCGCCTGCACACGGGCGTGAAACCGCCCGTCGATCTTGCCGGGCAGATCATCTACCACTGCGGTCCGGTCATGGTGAAGGAAGGCGACAAGTGGGTCTGCAAAGCCGCAGGCCCGACCACCAGCTCGCGCGAAGAGCCGTACCAGTGGGAAGTGATTCGCGATCACCACATTCGCGGCGTGATCGGCAAGGGCGGCATGGGCGAGAAGACCCTCGCCGCGTGCAAGGAGTACGGCGCGGTTTATCTGCATGCGATCGGCGGCGCCGCGCAGGTTTGCGCGAACGCCATCAAACGCGTCGACGGCGTCGACTGGATGGACCTCGGTTCTCCGGAAGCGATCTGGCACCTGTGGGTCGAAGACTTCATGGCCATCGTGACGATGGACGCGCACGGCCAGTCGCTGCACAAACAGGTGCTCGAAGACTCGAAACAGCGCCTCGCCGCGCTCAAGGCCTGATCTGGAGTGCCGCTCGGCAGTGCCGATGCGCCCATCAATCGATCACGAGAGTCCGGCACGGCGCAGCCGTGCCCTACACCACCCGATCCACCACGCGTGTAGGGTCGAGCTGCGCTCGACCGAACCCCGATGGCACGCCACACAACCCGATCCACCGCGCGGCGCGGACGGCGCGGCGCACAACCCGATCCACCGCATGTGTAGGGTCGAGCTGCGCTCGACCGAACCCCGGTGGCACTGCGCGGCCGTGCGCCAGTCGCACAAAGTGTGAGGGCCGGCTTTCGCCGGCCGACCGGCTGAAGCCGGTCCTCACACGACCGCCAGAGCGGCCCGTAAGGTCGAGATGCTCCGGGCACACGGTCTAGCATTACGATTGCACCGAAACGAGCGGCAGCGTGGCCGCGGCACTCCGGAATGCGCATCGAACGCGATACCCTCGGCGAAATTCAGGTCCCCGACGACGCGCTCTGGGGCGCACAAACCCAGCGCGCGGTCGAAAACTATCCCATCAGCGGCCTGCGCGAGCATCCGATCTTCATCCGCTCGTTCATCATCCTGAAAAAATCGGCGGCGCTGGCGAACAGGGAACTGAACGCGCTGGACGGCAAACTCGCGGACGCGATCGTCGCCGCGTGCGACGAGCTCCTCAAAAACGATACCAAATATCGTAATCAATTTGTAGTCGACGTTTTTCAGGCCGGCGCCGGCACGTCGTTCAACATGAACGTCAACGAGGTCATCGCGAACCTCGCGAACCGCTCGCTCGGCGGAAAGCCCGGCGACAACAAGCCGGTCCATCCCAACGATCACGTGAACGCCGCGCAGTCGACGAACGACGTGTTCCCGACGGCGATCCGCGTGGCCACGACGCTGCTGCTCGACGAGTTCTGGCCGGAGATCGACGAGCTCGCGAACGCATTCGACGATCGCGGCGACGCCTTCGCCGGCATCATCAAATCCGGCCGCACGCATCTGCAGGACGCCGTGCCGGTCACGTTAGGCCAGGAATTCAAAGCGTACGCTGCCGCCGTCCGCCGCGCGACGAGACTCCTGCGCGACTCCGCCGCGGAGCTGCGCGGTCTCGCGATCGGCGGCACCGCGGTCGGCACCGGCATCAACACGCCGAAGGGATATCGCTTCGCGGTCGTGAAGTACCTCAATCAGATGACCGGCGAGACGTTCACATCGATGGACGACCTGCGCGAAGGGATGCAGTCGCAGCTGCCGCTCTCAGCGACTTCCGGTGCGATGCGCAATCTCGCGCTCGAGATGACGCGCATCTGCAACGACCTTCGCCTTCTCGCCTCCGGCCCGCAGACCGGGCTCGCGGAGATCATCCTTCCGGCCGTGCAGCCCGGCTCCTCGATCATGCCGGGCAAGGTAAATCCGTCGATGGTCGAGGCAATGAACCAGGTGCTGTTCCACGTCATCGGCTCCGACACCGCGATCGCCTACGCAACGCAGGCCGGCCAGCTCGAGCTGAACGTGATGATGCCGCTGATGGCGTTCGAGATCCTCTTCTCGATCGACATCCTCAAGAACTTCCTGCCCGTCTTCGTCGCCAAATGCATCCGCGGAATCGAGGCCGACCGCGCGCAGTGCGAGGCCTACTACATCAGCTCACCTTCGCTCGCCACCGCGCTCAATCCGCTGATCGGTTACGCGCGCGCGGCGGAGATCGCGAAGGAATCGGCGAAGAGCGGCAAGCCCATCCCGCAGCTCTTGCGCGAAAAGAAATTACTCAGCGAAGAGGAGATCGCGCGCATTTTCACGCCGGAGTTTCTGGCGGGACAGGCAGAGCGGCAGTGAGAAGCGGACGGGCAGCGGGATGTTTTTCCCTGCTCGCCGCTCGCTGCTCGCCGCTCGCCTTGCGATAATTGTCCGTGCCCGATCCTCGAGTCCTCGAGGTCCTCCGTCGAACGTGGGGATACGAGTCGCTCCGCCCGCTGCAGGAGCGTGCGATCGACGCGGCTCTTGCACGGCGCGACTCGCTCGTGGTCATGCCCACCGGCGGCGGCAAATCGCTCTGCTACCAGCTTCCGCCTCTACTCACGGGAGAGTTGACCGTCGTCGTCTCGCCTCTCATCTCGCTCATGAAAGACCAGGTCGACTCGCTGCGCGAGCTCGGCGTCGACGCGCGGCAGATGAACAGCACGACCTCCGAGGACGAAAAGCGCGAGGTCGTTCGCGCCGCGCGCGACAAGCGCCTTCGATTGCTCTTCGTGTCGCCGGAGCGATTGGCGCTCGATCGATTCCAGGAGTTCCTCGCGTCGCTCGAGGTGCGCACGTTCGCCATCGACGAGGCGCATTGCATCAGCCACTGGGGCCACGATTTCCGTCCGGAGTATCGCCAGCTCGGGGAGCTGCGCGGAACGTTTCCCAACGCCGCGCTGCACGCGTACACGGCCACCGCCACCGCGGCGGTGCGCGCCGATATCGCCGCGCAGCTTCGGCTCCGCGATCCGGAAATCCTCGTCGGCAGCTTCGATCGTACCAACCTCTCCTATCGCGTGCTGCCGCGCGTCAAGCCGCTCGAACAGACGCTCGAAACGATCGAACGCCACTCCGGCGAGGCGGGCATCATCTACTGCATCCGCAAAAAGGACGTCGACGAGCGGACCGCCGCGCTCCGCAAACGCGGCATCGACGCCCGGCCGTACCACGCCGGCCTGACGCGCGAGGAGCGAACCGCGACGCAGGACGCGTTCGCCTCCGAGTCCTGCGACATCGTCGTCGCCACCGTCGCCTTCGGAATGGGCATCGATCGCTCCAACATCCGCTTCGTCCTCCACACGGGCCTGCCGAAATCGATCGAGCATTACCAGCAGGAGACCGGCCGCGCGGGACGCGATGGTCTCGAAGCCGATTGCGTGCTTCTCCACTCCGCCGCCGACGTCCTCGTCTGGAAATCGATCTTCGAAAAGAGCGCGGCCGAGGAGCGCGGGCAGATGCGGCTGATCGATGAGATGGATCGCTACGCGCGCGGCGCGGTCTGCCGGCATCGCGCGCTCGTCACCTATTTCGGCGAGGAGTACGCCAAACCCAACTGCAACGCGTGCGACCTCTGCCTCGGCGACGTCGAGGAAGCCGCAGACGCGACGGTGATCGCGCAGAAGATTCTGTCGTGCGTCGTGCGCGTGGAGCAGAGATTCGGAATCGGACAGGTGATCTCCGTTCTTCGCGGCGAGACGAATGAGCGCGTCACGAAGTTCGGTCACGACCGGCTGTCGACATTCGGATTGCTCTCCGACTATCGCGAGGCCGAGCTGCGCGACTGGATTTATCAGCTGATCGGGCACGGGCTGCTGCGGCAGGAAGGCGATCGCTATCCGATCCTGAAGCTCACCGCCGCCGCGCGGCCGGTTCTGCGCGGCGAGGAAGCCGTGCGGCTCGTGCAGATCGCCCGGAAGGAGCGGCGCCGCAAGTCGCAGAGCGAGAGCGAATCGTGGGAGGGCGTCGACGCGGCGCTCTTCGAATCGCTGCGCAAATTCCGGCGTGAGCTCGCCACCGCGCGCGGCGTCCCCGCCTACATCATCCTCGGCGACCGCTCATTGCGTGAGGTCGCACGCCTGCGTCCGCGCACATTGACGCAGCTCGCCGAGGTGTACGGCATCGGCGAGAAAAAGCTCGAGGACCTCGGCCCTGGCATTCTCGACGTAATCTCGCGCTCGTGATTCACAGAGACCTCGCGCGCCTCTGTGGTGCGATATCCTTCGCCG
Organism: Thermoanaerobaculia bacterium; assembly: GCA_035516895.1. GTDB lineage: Bacteria > Acidobacteriota > Thermoanaerobaculia > Gp7-AA8 > Gp7-AA8 > Gp7-AA10. The sequence continues at coordinate 35,999 of DATIZY010000217.1, forward strand.
GTCCAAAATGCGGCTGTTCCTCGCGACGTCCTTCCCGCCGGACGTTCTCCGTCCGCTCAACGAACGTGTGGAGAGACTCAAGCCAAGGCTGCCGAAAGCATCGTGGCTCCGTCCCGAGACGCAGCATCTGACGTTCGCGTTTCTCGGTGAGCAGCCGGAGGAAGTCGTCGATCGCATCTCGATCGGCGGCGGCGAGCGCTTCGACGCGCGTCTTCGCGGCTGTGGATTTTTCCCGAACCGCCGTCACGCGCGGGTGGGTTGGGTCGGCGCGGAGCCGGCCGAGCGATTCGTCGCCCTCGCCGGGCTCGTTCGCGATGGGGTCGCGGCGGCGGGCATTGCGCTCGAGGCAAACGAATTCAGACCGCATCTCACGCTCATGCGCATTCGCGACCACTGGCCCCCGATGGCGACAGAGCTGTTTGAAAAAACGCTGCGCGATTTCCAATCAGCGCCGTTCGCCGTTCATGAGGTCACGCTCTATCTGAGCCGGCTCGATTCGAACGGCGCCGTCCACACCGCGCTGCGGACGTTTCCGCTCCGTCTGCCCGCGTAGCTGTCCGCACGCCGCGGCAATCTCGCGGCCTTTCGAGCGGCGCACGGTCACGTGCGCGCCATGCTCGACGAGCGTCTCCGCAAACGCGTCGATCGCCCGGTCATCCGGCCGCTTCATCCACCGCGGAAGATTCGGGTCCTCGTTGAACGGGATCGCATTCACTTTTGCGCGCAGCCCTCGAATGAGGCGCGCCAATGCGATCGCGTCCTGCTTCGAGTCGTTGTAGCCGGCGAGAAGAACGTATTCGATCGTGATCTCGCGCCCTTTTTCCGTCGGATAGCGGTGCAGCGCGGCGATGAGATCGTCGAGCGGATACGCCTTCGTGATCGGCATGATCTCTTCGCGACGTTTCCGATCGGGCGCGTTGATCGACACGGCGAGGTTCGGCCGCCGCTCGAGCTTCGCCAGCGCGTCAATGCCCGGAATGATTCCCGAGGTCGACACGGTGATGCGCTTCGGCGCGATGTTCGCGTAGAGCACTTCGAGCGTCGCCTCGAGGTTGTCGAGATTCAGCAGCGGCTCGCCCATGCCCATGAACACGACGTTCATCGCTTCGAACGCAACCTCATGCTCGTGCTGGACGGCGAAGAGCTGGCCGAGCATTTCCGACGGACGCAGGTTCCGTCCCGCGCCGAAAAATCCTGTGACGCAGAACGTGCAGCCGACTGCGCATCCCGCCTGCGACGAGAGGCAAACGCTCGTGCGTTCGCCCATCGGCATGTACACCGATTCGACGCGGTTGCCGTCGTCGAGGACGAACAGATATTTCTGACTGCCGTCCGAAGCGGGCGGCGTTCGCTCCACGACCTGTGGGAAGTCGAGCGTGAACTTCGCCGCGAGCTCGGCGCGAAGCTCGCGCGGCAGGTTGCTCATCGCCTCGAACGATGCCACGCCGCGGCGATGCATCCATTCGACGATTTGCGTCGCGCGAAAAGGGGGAGAAACGGCGGCGCTCAGCGTCGCGTGAAGTTGCGATGGAGCGAGATCGTAGAGGTTGACGCGATCATTGGTCGTCACTGGGTGTGGGGATCGGCTCGATGCGGCGGGTGGTGCGCACCTTTCGCGTCGGGTCGATGCCGAGGGAGCGGAGAAGAGCGAGGTCGTTGATGTTGATGCGGAACGTGACGTCCTTCCCCTTCACCGCGATCTCGGGCTGCGGCTCCGGTTCGGGTTCGCCCTCGCGATTGAGTCCGATCGTTGCATCGAGCACGACGTAAAGGTTGTAGCCCTCGTCGCGAATTTTCTGGATCTGCTTGTTCACGTCGTCGGAGCCGGAGATCGATTCGTTGATCGCCGTCCCAAGCTCGCGAAGAAGCTGTTTGATTTTCTCGTCCACGTTCTTATTTCGACTATCGCAAACGGCACCCTCGCGGTCAAGATTCCGGCGCGTGACGGAGCGGAGTACACTACTTGTCCGCGGATTTCATGGGCTGCAAACGTTTGGCCACTGCCGCGCTGAGCGCGGCCAGCAGGTAAATTCCGAATTTCGAATTTCGAATTTCGAATTTCGAATGAAGAATTCAGAAGCGCCAACGAAGCTCGACCTCCGTCAAATTCTTCATTCGAAATTCTTCATTCGCTCACGGCAACACACCCGAATCGCGATACCCGCCCCACAGCTCCGACCAGTACGCGAGATACTTCCATTTGCCCCACTTCGCGTAGCGGCGCAGCATCGTCCTGTCGCTCACGCGGCGGCCTTTGTGATGCCGCTCGCGAACGAAGCGGCGAAACTCGCTGTCGACCGCGATGAAGTCGTGCCGGCCATCCATTGCCAGGAGATGCGCCGCGCCGTACGGGCCGATCCCCGGCAGTCTCTTGTAGCTTGCGAACAACTCCTCCGTCGTTTGTGAAGGATCGCTGATCGATGCGAGATCGATCGACCCGTCAGCGATTCCGCTCGCCAGCGCCTGGATCGACTTGGCGCGGTAACCGAGCCGGCAGTCGCGCTGAAGGTCGGCGGGCGAGAAGCGCGCGACGTCCTTCGGCTCGGGAAACGCCCCGTCGCGGCCGCACTTCTCGACGATCAGCTCCACCATGCGCATCGTCTGCCGCCACGTCGTATTCGTGGTCGTGATGATCTTCACCGCGTCTTCGAACAGCGTGCTGCCGCAAAGCAGACGCCCGAATCCCGCCGCTTCGACCCACGCGTGATCCGCGGAGCCGCGCGCGATCGCGTGGAACTCCGACATGTCGATGTCGAGCTGGAACATGCGCGCGAGTTTCCTGCGCAGCTCGGGCGAGTCCTTCGCACCTTCGATGCGAATTCGAGTGCGCGCGGGCGTCCCCGCCGGCACAGCGGCAGTCGAGGCGGTGCTCGCCGCCGCTTCGCTGGTGATCTTCAGATGACGAACCTTGCCGCCGAGGATCTCCGGCCGGTAGAGGAGTTTCTCGGAGCGCGACCAGCGGAAGGGCGCGAGCAGATACCAGCCGTGCGAGACGACGGTCGAATCGAAGCGGAAGCCGGGAGGCGCCGGAATGGAGGCGACGGCCGGAATCGAACCGGCGGATGAAGGTTTTGCAGACCTCTGCCTTACCACTTGGCTACGTCGCCCTTTCCGACTCTGGCGAGAGGATTCGCGAGTGTAGAGAACGCCTCCCCACGCGTCAATATTCAGCAGCTCGAAGGACTCAGGACTCAGGACTCAGTAGCCCGCCCTGGTTTTTTTGAGCGTGCAGACTCAGTCCTCAGCCCTCAGTCCTCAGCCCTCAGTCCTCAGCCCTCAGCCCTCAGCCCTCAATCCTTGTCGCTGTCGTTTGCGCTGGCATTCCGCACGCATAGGAAGCGGTCACGACCATCCGGAGCGCAGTATGAAAAACAACGGAGTTGCGGCAACGGGGATCGAAGGCCTCGACCATATTCTTCTCGGCGGTTTTCCGCGCAATCACGTCTATCTTCTGCAGGGCGATCCCGGCGTCGGCAAGACGACCCTCGGCCTGCAGTTTCTTCTCGAAGGTGTCCGCAACGGCGAGACGGCGCTCTATATCACGCTTTCCGAAACGAAGGACGAGCTGCTCGCTGTCGGCGCGTCGCACCACTGGGACCTCAGCAGCGTTCACGTGTTCGAACAGCTCGTCGGCGAAGGAAGCCTCGAGGAAGAGGACACGACGGTGTTCTACCCGTCGGAGGTCGAGCTCGGTCAGACGATCAAGTCGATGCTCGAGGAAGTGGACCGCATCAAGCCCGATCGTGTCGTCCTCGATTCGCTC
>DATIZY010000218.1:0-10680 GCA_035516895.1 Thermoanaerobaculia bacterium
GCGAGATCGGCGTGCATCCGCTCGCGCATCTGCGGCACGCCGAACAGCGCGCCGAGGATCGCCAGCGAGATGCCGAAGACGAACATGCCGGCGGACGCGGCGAAAAAGAGTTTGCGGCGCACTGAAATGATTTGACCACAGCGAGGAGGTGATCAAACCTTCTCGAGCACCGCGACAGGAAATTTCTCGAACACCCGCGCGAGCGGCAGCGTATCGATCGTGTCGCCGCTGAAGACATTGCGCCATCGTCCGGAACACGAGAGATTTCCACTCCACACCTCGCCGACCGGAAAAACGCCGGGCTTGACGATCTCGGTCACGAACCGCGGCACCGCGACGAGCACATCGCCGCCGCGCCTGAACGCGCAGACATTGCGGCCGCCGTCGACCGGCTCGTATGCGCCGTTCGCGAACGTCTCCCCGCGGCGGAAGCGGAGATCGAGCAGTCTCCACGTGATGAACATCTTCAGCCGGCCGTCGTGCCAGCGCCGCAGCAGCGTCGCGAGATCGAGCCGCTCGCCGAGCGCTTTCATCTTCCGCAGCATCATCGATCGACGCTCGTAGTCGACGGCGCGGCGATTGTCGGGATCGACGAGGCTCAGGTCGAACAGATCGCTGCCCTGGTAAAAATCGGGAACGCCGGGCGATGTCGCTTTCAGCACGACCTGCGACAGCGCGTTGATCGCGCCGTAGAACGCGATGCGCTTCTGAAATTTCAGGAAATCTCCGCAGAACTCCTGATGATTCAGCAGCGCGTCGGCGAAATCGAGCAGCGCCTTCTCGTACCCCGCGTCCGGCGAGACCCAGCTCGTGTGCGCCTTCGCCTCGCGCGCCGCCTTCTCCAGAAATTGTTTCAGCCGGTCGCGAACGCCGGCGCGCTCCTCCTCATCGAGCGGCCACATCCCGACGAGCGTCTGATACAGCATCAGCTCTTCGTTCGGATCGGGAACGCCGTTCGAGCGGAGGTGCGCGTTCATTCTCGACCAGCGCCTGACGTGACGCGTCCACGCGTCCGGGATCTCGGAGAGAACGCTGATCCGCGCGCGCACATCCTCGCTGCGCTTCGTGTCGTGAGTCGAGGTCGCGTTGAGCGTGCCGGGCCACTCGCTCTGCACGCGCCGATTGCGCTCGTGAAATTCTTTCAGTCCGTCGAAATCGTCCCGCCCCGGATCGCTGCCGACTTCATTGAGCGACAGCAGGCGGTTGTAGCTGTAAAACGCCGTGTCTTCGACGCCTTTGGCCATCACGCGTCCCGTGAACTGCTGCCATCGCATGACGAACGCGAGCCAGTTGTCGCGCTCCGATTCGAGATACGGATGGGGATTCATGAGCAGCACGAGCTCGAGAAACTGAAACAGACGGGAATCGAGCGACGTGCCCGCGTGCTGACGTGCGCACGCCAGCGCGCGTTCCAGCGCGGCGCGATCCGCGTCGTCCGGGCCGCCTTCGCGAAGATACGTTCGATACACATCGAGGCACGCCGTCACCTCGGTCAGCGCGGCGGTGAGGTCGACCGGCGCGAAATCGCGCGCGTTGCGGTCCGCCATCGCGATTCCCGACAACCGCTTGCCGAGCGATCGCATCTCGCCCGAAAAAAGCTCCTCGATTACCTGCTTCTTCTTGTCGTAGCAGACTTCCGCGAACGATTTCGTCAGGCCGGTGAACGAGCGATAGAACGCGTCGAGCCGCGCGAGACCGTCGCTGTCGACGAAGAGCGCGTTCAGCGTGTCGAGGAAGTCGTAGCCGGTCGTGCCACTGACCGGAAAATCGCGCGGCAGGTCTTCGCATCGCTCGAGGATTTTCTCGACGACGACATAGAAGCTGATCGTTCTCCGTTCGTCGCTGGCCGTGGCCGGCGGCGCCCCCGCCTCGTTCAGGCGGAGCTGCAGCTTTCTGAGATATCCGATCGGATCGTAAAGGCCGTCGATGTGATCGATGCGCAGGCCGGTGATCTTTCCCTCCTGCACGAGCTCGAAGATGCGCCGATTGCGCGCCTCGAACACCTCGGGATTCTCGACGCGAACGCCGACGAGATCGACGATGTCGAAGAAGCGGCGGTAGTTGATCTTCTGGCTGGCGATGCGCCAGTACGCGAGGCGGTACCACTGCCGGTCCAGCAGATCGTCGAGCGCGTCGACCTCGCCGTTGATGCGCGCGATGTTGCGGTCGAGCGCGTCGTGAAACGAGCGGTCCTGTTCGTAAATCCGCCAGAGCGTCTCCTTGAGAAAGCGGCTGTTCGGCACGTTCGTCTCGCCGACAACGAGATCGTGCAGCTCGATGCCGACGCCCTCCTTCGGCAGCGAATCGACGGTGTCCCGAAGAATCCGGCTGTACGAGTGCGGCGCGACCGGCAGGCGGCGATCGTAGTACGTGAAGAAAAATCCATCGCAGTCGAATGCCAGCTGAATCTCGCGCGCGTCGAGCGCTTCGCCGTACGGTTTGCCGAGGATCGGGAGGAGAATTTTGTTGACGGTCTGGCCGCGGCTCGTGAATGGATTCCAATCGATGTCGAAGTAATGCAGGTAGCGCGAATTCGGACCGTTCTCCAAAACGCTCATCCACCACGCGTTCTCGTCGCTCGCGGCCATGTGATTCGGAACGATGTCGATGAGAAGTCCCAGCCCGCGGCTCGACGCCTCCTGCTGCAGCGCGGCGAAATCCTCGTCGGTTCCAAGCTCGGGATTCAGCGCGAAGGCGTCGACGACGTCGTATCCATGCGCGCTCCCTTTTCGCGCTTTGAGAATCGGCGAGAGATACAGATCGGAGATGCCGAGGTCCGCGAGGTACGGGACGATGCGCCGCGCCTCGTTGAACGTGAAGCTCGCGTTGAGCTGAAGACGGTATGTCGCGCGGGGCCGGCGGTACATCCGCGGAATCATTTGCAAATGTCATCCCGAGCGTAGCGAGGGACCCGGGCGGGGGTGCGGCGCGAGATCCTGCCATTCGGGATTGAGCGACTCGATGAGGCGGACCTTCCTGGATCGTCTCCAGCCCTTCAGCTGTTTCTCGCGCGCGATGGCCTGCCGGACGTCGGTGAATTCCTCGCAGTACACGAGCCTCGTGACTCTGTACTGCGACGAATGAGCGCGGATACAACCCTGAACGATGCTCCAAAAGCCGCTTGCCGAGGTCTCGTGTTATGCCGACGTAGAGAACGCGGTTTCGACTGGCGAGAATGTAGACGTAATACAGTCGCATCGCGTGGACATGCGCGAGCTGCGCAACAAATCTACCGCTCGTAGCCGCCCTTCCAGCCAGGTCCCTCGCTACGCTCCGGATGACAGCTGCAACGTCAGATCGGAGAGCGCCGCAATCTACCCGTTGTGGGCCTGCGCTCAGCGTGCCGCGACCCGCCACCCCGCTCTTTCCCCGAAATTGAATTCCAGGGTCACGCCGCCGCGGCGAACGGTCAGCAGCTTGCGCTCGTCATCGGCCGTCGTTTCCACGCGCGAAAGATCGAGCGACCTCAGATCCGGATTCTCGCAACGCAGCCGCAGCAGCTCGCGATAGAACGCGCGCATTTCGCCGTCGTCGTTCCGCGTCAGCTTCGAACGCTGAAACGTCTCGACGGAATGCGGGTCAGGTGCCTCACCCTGCCACGCGAACTCCTCGAATTCTTCGCGGCGCCCTTTGCGAACGGCTTCGATCAGCTGCGGATCGGAGTGCGACGTGAAGTATTGAAACGGCGCGGTCTCGCCGTACTCCTCGCCCATGAAGAGCATCGGCAGGAACGGCGAGAGGATGATCGCCGCGGCGGCGAGCTTCAGCTTCTCGCGCGGAATGAGCGTCGACAGCCGGTCGCCGTTCATCCGATTGCCGACCTGATCGTGGTTCTGCGCGGAGACGACGAACTGCGCGCCGTTCGATGTCTGCGGCTCCGCTCCATATCTTCTGCGGCGGTACGGCGAGTACTGGCCGGTGTAGAGGTAACCGGTGCGGATCGCGCGCGCGAGATCGCTCACGCCGCCGTAGCTCGCGTAGTAGCCGGACGTCTCGCCCGTGAGCAGCGCGTGCAGGGAATGATGAAAGTCGTCGCTCCACTGCGAATCGAATCCGAGGCCTGACTGCTCCTTCGGCGTGATCACGCGCGGGTCGTTGAGATCGCTCTCGGCGATCACGTATGCCTTGCGCGCGAATGCATGCACGGCGGTGGTGAGGTCCCCAAGAAACGGTTGTGCGGAGTGGTCGACGATCGCATGCACGGCATCGACCCGCAGCGCGTCGAAATGAAACTCCTCGACCCACATCCGCGCGTTCTGAACGAAGAACTCGCGCACGTCGTCGCTGTGCGGCCCGTCGAAATTGAGCGCATCTCCCCATGCGGTTTTGTATCGAGCCGTGAAGTACGGCGCGAAATCGCGGAGGTAATTGCCCTCGGGACCGAGGTGGTTGTAGACGACGTCGAGGATCATCGCGAGGCCGCGCTGATGCGCCGCGTCGACGAGCCGCTTGAGCGCGTGCGGTCCGCCGTACGAATTCTGCGGCGCGTAAACGTACGTTCCGTCGTAACCCCAGTTGCGATCGCCCGGGAACTGGCCGACCGGCATCAGCTCGACCGCGGTGATGCCGAGCTCTTTGAGCGCGTCGAGCCTCGGGATGACCGCATCGAACGTTCCCTCCGCGGTGAAGGTGCCCACGTGCAGTTCGTAAATGACGAAGTCTTCGAGTGCGATGTTTTTCCAGCTCGCGTCGTGCCATTCGAAATCCGGATCGACGACTTCCGACGTGCCGTGGACGCCGTCCGGCTGAAATCGGGAAGCGGGATCGGGGCGCTCAATGCCGTCGAGGAGGAACTTGTAGCGCGACCCGGCGGGCGCGTCGAGAATTGTTTCATGATAACCAGTGCTGTTTTTGGTCATCGGAAATCGCTGCGATCCGATGCGCACCGCGACCTCGCTGCGATTCGGCGCCCACACGCGGAATTCGCAGCGGCGGGCGTCGATCAGCGTTGCGCCAGGAAGGTTTCTCATTGCGTGTAGGGCGTGCCTGCGGCGCGCCGCGGCACGGCGCAGCCGTGCCCTACACAGTCCGACGGCCTACTCATTGACGAAGAACACCGCGCCGAGCGGCGGGAGTGTGGCGTTGATCGACCAGCGGCGGCCGTGCAGCGGAATCGGCGCCGCGTCGATGCCGCCCATGTTGCCCTGCCCGCTTCCGCCGTACAGCGGCGCGTCGCTGTTGAGGATCTCGCGCCAATAGCCGCCGGACGGAACGCCGATCGCGTAGTTGTGGCGCGGCACCGGCGTGAAATTCAGCGCGGCGACCACCATCTGCTCGGGATTCGACTGCGATTTGCGAACGAGCGACAGCACGCTGTTCTCCGTATCGCAGCAGTCGATCCATTCGAAGCCTTCGCCGCGCGTGTCGAGCTCGTGGAGCGCGGGGATGTCTCGGTACGCGCGATTGAGGTCCTCGACCCAGCGCTGCAGCGCCGCGTGCGGCGGAAAGTCGAGCAGGAACCACTCGAGACTCTTCTCGTGATTCCACTCCGCCCACTGGCCGATCTCGCCGCCCATGAACAGCAGCTTCTTGCCGGGCTGCGAGTACATGTGCGCGAAGAGCAGCCGCGCGTTCGCGAATTTCTGCCAGTCGTCGCCCGGCATCTTTCCGATGATCGATCCTTTTCCGTAGACGACCTCGTCGTGCGACAGCGGCAGCACGAAGTTTTCGGTGAACGCGTACATCATCCGGAACGTCAGGTCGTTGTGGTGGAACTTGCGGTGGATCGGTTCCTTCGAGAAGTAACGCAGCGTGTCGTGCATCCAGCCCATGTCCCACTTCAGGCCGAATCCGAGTCCGCCGACCCACGTCGGCCGCGACACCATCGGCCACGCCGTCGACTCCTCGGCGATGACCTGCACGTCGGGATGCACTTTGTAGACGTCTTCGTTGAGGCGGCGGAGGAAGTTGATCGCTTCGATGTTCTCGCGTCCGCCGAATTCGTTCGGGATCCACTCTCCCTGCTTGCGCGAGTAATCGAGGTAGAGCATCGATGCGACGGCGTCGACGCGCAGACCGTCGGCGTGGTAGACGCCGAGCCAGTACAGGGCGCTGCTCAAGAGGAAGCTGCGCACCTCGTTGCGGCCGTAGTTGAAGATCAGCGATCCCCAGTCGGGGTGAAAACCCTTTTTCGGATCGGCGTGCTCGTACAGATGCGTTCCGTCGAAGTACGCGAGGCCGTGCTGATCGGTCGGAAAATGCGACGGCACCCAGTCGAGAATCACGCCGATTCCGTTCTGGTGCAGCACATCGATGAGCTCCATGAAATCCTGCGGCGTGCCGTAGCGGCTCGTCGGAGCGAAAAATCCGGTGACCTGATATCCCCACGATCCGTAAAACGGATGTTCCATCACCGGCATGAACTCCACGTGTGTGAAGTTCATCCTGCGCACGTACTCGGCGAGCGGCTGCGCGATCTCGCGATACGACAGCGGACCGTACTCGCCGCGCCGCCAGGAACCGAGGTGCACCTCGTAGATCGAAATGGGGGCGGTGAGCGCGTTGCGCGCGCCGCGCGAGTGCATCCACTCCGCGTCGTTCCAGTCATAGTCGAGATCCCAGACGACCGACGCGGTGCGCGGCGGCGTCTCGTGATGGATGCCGACCGGGTCGGCTTTGTCGACCTCGTAATCGTTGTGCCGCGAGACGACGTGGTACTTGTACTTCATCCCTTTGTGCACGTGCGGGACGAAGCCTTCCCAGATTCCGGACGCGCCGCGCGAATCGAGCGGATTCGAATTCGGGCTCCAGCCGTTCCAGTCGCCGATCACGCTGACCGAGCGCGCATTGGGCGCCCAGACGGCGAACATCGTCCCGGCGACGCCGTTCTGCTCGGTGGGATGCGATCCGAGCTTCTCCCACAGGCGGTGATGACTGCCCTCATTGAAGAGGTGGTAATCCCAGTCGGACAGAAGTGAAAAGGACTGAGGACTGAGGACGGAGGACTGAGTTTCTTCTGTCGTGATCGTGCCTTGCGGAACAACATCCGCGCCGACGTTCTGCGCTTCTTCGGCGATGGCGTCGACAACCGGCGGCGGCGCCGTGACATTCTGCTGCACGGCAGCAGGATCCTCTTCCGGCCTCTTTCGCGCAACGCGCTTGCGGGGCGCGGATGTGGTCTTCGCGGACATGCGGCGCTTCTTCGGAGGCGTCTGCTCCGGCGGCGGCCCGCCCGGTGTCGTCTCCGAATCCTTCTTACTTCGACTTGCCATGTGATCCCCTTCGCCCTTCGTTCACCGCCACGAGGATGTGCGCGACGGCCGGGTCCGTGCGCACTTCCACGAGAGATTTCCGCATTTCTTTCGCCAGCTTCGCTCGGGCATGCCCGGAACGTTCGGCGGCTCCTCTTCGAGCCGGCAATCCTCGAGGCTGACGACGACAAATTCGGCGTCGCTGGATGCGCGCCAGCGCTCCAGCGCCTCGAGGACCGCAATCGTTTCGCTCTTTCTGGTCGTTAGCAAGCCGCGCGCCTTCAAAAAAGGAGACGACGCGTGCGCGGATCTTCGCGCGAAGATCCCTCTCCTGCACGCGGCCTGAACGGCAAAATTGAAACCCGATAGAATGCTCAGCCGTAATCGTCCGATTCAAGGAGAGAACATGCGAAGACTGTTGTGCGCACTCGTCGCGCTCGTTGCGATGCCGCTCGCCGCGCAGACCGCCGACGAGATCGTCGCGAAGTACGTCAAGACCATCGGCGGCATGGACAAACTCGAAGCCGTGAAAACCGTGCGCCGCACGGGCAAGTTCACCGGCGGCGGCGGATTCGAGGCCAAAGTCGTCGAGGAGAAAAAGCGCCCCGACGACATCCGCCAGGAATTCCAGATCCAGGGCATGGTCGGGGTCACCGCCTACGACGGCAAGAACGGCTGGAAGATCGAGCCGTGGGAAGGCAAGAAAGATCCGGAAGCCCTCGGCGAGGAAGAGATGAAGTCGATCGTCGAGGACTCCGACTTCGACGGTCCGCTCGTCGACTACGCCGCGAAAGGCAACAAAGTCGAATACGTCGGCATCGACCCGGTCGAGGGCGACGACACGTACAAACTCAAGGTCACGCTCAAGAACGGCGACGTCGAGTACTACTACATGGACACCGACTACTACGTTCCGATCAAGATCGGCACGACGCGCTTCATCCGCGGCGAAGAACGCGAATCCGAAACCTACCTCGGCGACTACAAAGAGGTGAACGGCGTCTACTTCCCCTACTCGATGGAGAGCGGGATGAAGGGCAATCCCAACCGCGCCAAGATCTCGATCGAGAAGATCGAGGTCAACGTGCCGCTCGATGACGCGCGCTTCATCGAGCCGAAGACCGCGGGCGCGGCGAAGGGAGGCACGAAGTGAAGAAAACGATACTATTGATTATTATTATTTTGTCCGCGGCCGCGCTCGTCGCGCAGTCGCCCGTCCGCATCGACTCCGACACCATCTCCGGGCTCGGCGCGCGCAACATCGGTTCGGCCGCGATGAGCGGACGCATCGCCGCGATCGACGCCGTCCACGAAGGCGATCGCCTCACCGTCTACATCGGCGCGGCGAGCGGCGGCGTGTGGAAGTCGCAGAACGGCGGGACGACCTACAAGCCGGTCTTCGACAAACAGCCGGTGCAGTCGATCGGCGCGATCGCCATCGATCCGAAAAATCCGAAAGTCGTCTGGGTCGGAACCGGCGAATCGTGGATGCGCAACAGCGTCTCGGTCGGCGACGGCATCTACAAATCGACCGACGGCGGCGACAACTGGACCAACATGGGTCTCAAGGAGTCCGAGCACATCACGAAGATCCTCATCGACCCCAGCGACACGAACACCGTGTTCGCCTGCGTCCCCGGAAAGCTGTGGAGCGACAGCGCCGATCGCGGCGTCTACAAGACCTCGGACGGCGGCAAAACGTGGACGCTCGTGCTCAAGGGCGCGAACCTCTCGACCGGCTGCTCGATGATGTCGCTCGACGCTTCGAATCCGAAGACGCTCTACGCCGGCATGTGGGACTTCCGCCGCAAAGGGTGGACGTTCCGCTCCGGCGGCGACGGTCCCGACGCTCCGAGCGGCAGCGGTCTCTGGAAGTCGGCCGATGGCGGCGCGACCTGGAACGAGATCTCGAACGAGCCGGGCCTGCCGCCCAAGCCGTGGGGACGCGTGGCGGTGACCGTCGCTCCGTCGAACCCGAACATCGTCTACGCGTTCGTCGAAACGGTACCGCCGAGGAACGCGCTCTATCGGTCCGATGACGGAGGCAAAACGTGGCAGATGCGCGACCGCAGCCAGAACATGATCTGGCGTCCGTTCTACTTCGCGAACCTCATCGTCGATCCGAAGAACCCCGAGAAGATCTATAAGCCCGATCTGTCGCTGATCGCATCGAACGACGGCGGCAAGAGCTTCAGCAACATCGCCGGCGGCGCACACGGCGATTTCCACTGCGTCTGGATCGATCCGCGCAACACCGACCACCTGATCGTCGGCGACGACGGCGGCGTCTGGTACTCGTACGACAGCGGCAACAAATGGTGGAAGGCCGACAACCTGCCGGTCTCGCAGTTCTACCACGTCAGCGTGGACATGGACAGGCCGTACCACGTCTACGGCGGACTGCAGGACAACAGCGCATGGGTCGGCGACTCGCAGTACCCCGGCGGCATCAGCAACGACCGGTGGGAGAACATGTTCGGCGGCGACGGCTTCTGGATGTTCGCCGACACCGCCGATCCGACCTACATCTACGCCGAAGCGCAGGGCGGCGAGATCGGACGCGTGAACCGCGTCACGCACGAATCGCGAAGCCTCAAACCGCTGCCGCGCTACAAGGAAGGCAAAGAGCGCTTCAACTGGAACACGCCGATTCACATGAGCCCGACGCAGAAGGGCGTCCTCTACATCGGCTCGCAGTATCTCTATCGATCCGCCGATCACGGCGAAACCTGGGACCGCATCTCTCCCGACCTCACGACAAACGATCCAGAAAAACAGAAGCAGGAATTGTCGGGCGGCGTCACCGTCGACAACTCGTACGCCGAGATGCACTGCACGATCTACGCGATCGCCGAATCGCCGAAAAATCCGAATGTGATCTGGGCCGGCACGGACGACGGCAACATCCAGGTCACGCGCGACGGCGGAAAGACGTGGACGAACACAGTCGCGAACATCACGGGCATCGCAAAGAACCCGTGGGTTTCGTACATCGACGCGGGCCACTTCGATGAAGGCACGGCGTACGTCACGCTCGACTACCACACGTTCGGCGACATGCATCCGTACGCGTTCAAGACGACGGACTTCGGCAAGACGTGGACGCCCATCATCGCGTCCGATTCGCCTGTGCGCGGCTACGCGCACGTCGTCCGTCAGGACCTCGTCAACCCCGACCTCCTGTTCCTCGGCACCGAATTCGGGTTGTGGGTCTCGCTCGACGGCGGCGCGCACTGGGCGCAGTACAAAGGCGGCGACATGCCGAACGTCGCGGTCCGCGATCTCGTGATTCATCCGCGCGATAACGATCTCGTCATCGCCACGCACGGCCGCGGAATCTGGATTGTCGACGACATCACGCCGCTGCGCGCGCTCACGCCCGAGACGCTGGCGAAAGAAGCGGTGTTCCTGCAGTTCACCCCGGCAGTGGAGAAAGTGCCGGCGAACGGCGGCTGGGTGGAAGGCGACGCGAAGTGGGACGGCCGCAATC
>DATIZY010000219.1:0-6954 GCA_035516895.1 Thermoanaerobaculia bacterium
CGCGCTACGAGGTGGCGACGCTGATGATGCTGCTCAAGGAGTACCTGCGGAAAGAGCTCGCCACCCTCATGCAAAACAACATCCGCTTCGCTCCCATCGGCCGCATCGAAGGACTCGATCCGAGCGTGCAGCGCGAGCTGCGCTACGCGGAGAACGAGACGGCGAAGAACACCGGCCTCCTGTTTCAGATCGCGCTCAACTACGGCGGCCGCGCCGAGATCGTCGACACCTGCAACCGCATCATGGCCGTGCTGCGCGAGCGCGAGATGACCGACGCGGTCATCGACGAGCAGTTCTTCGGCGATCATCTCTACACGGCGAACATCGACGATCCCGATCTTCTGATCCGCACGAGCGGCGAGCTGCGCGTGTCGAATTTTCTGCTGTGGCAGATCGCCTACGCCGAGATTCACGTCACGAAAGTGCTCTGGCCCGATTTCCGCCGCCGCCATCTTTTCGAGGCGATCATCGACTTCCAGTCGCGCGACCGCCGCTACGGCGCCGTCGACGATTCCGACGCGCAGATGTTCATCGAAGCCGAGCGCGAGTCGTAGGAAGGTTGCCGGTTGCCGGTTTCCGGTTCCCAGCAGCGCGCTTCCCGCAACCGGCAGCCGGGAACCGGCAACTCACGATGAAATACACCCGCGAGCTCACCGCACTCGTGCTCTCGCCGATCGCGATCTACATCATCGGCTGGTCGCCGCCCTACGTTTACGACGCGACGATCGCGCTCATCGCCGCTCTCGCTCTGTACGAGTTCCTGCTCCTCGGACGCCGAAAAGGCTACGCCGTGCCGATGACGCTCTGCATCCTGGTGATGCTGTTCATCGTGCTCGCGTTCGTCCTCGAGCCGATCTCGGTGGAGATGGGTGTCTTTCTCACGCTGCTGGTCATTCCGGCATCGTTCGTCTTCACGCCCGGTCCGCTGGAGAACGCGCTGCAGTCGAGCGCGATCGCCGTGATGGCCACGCTGTACGTCGGCATGTTAGGCGGCTCGCTGATCCGCCTTCGCAACGACTTCCCGCGCGAGATCGGCCCGAAGCTCGTCTTCCTCCTGCTGCTCGTGGTGTGGCTCGGAGATGCCGGCGCGTACTACGTCGGCAAGCGATTCGGCCGGCACAAGCTGTCGCCAGTCATCAGTCCGAAGAAAACGATCGAAGGTCTGATCGGAGGAATCCTCACGTCGATCATCACCGCGATCGTGATTCATTTCACGTTTTTCCCGCAATTTCCGCTCGTCCACGCGGTCATCGCCGGAGTGATCCTGTCGATCGCAGGCGTGATCGGCGATCTCGCCGAATCGATGTGGAAGCGGTCTGCGGCGGTGAAGGATTCCGGCACGCTGATTCCGGGCCACGGCGGCTTTCTCGACCGCTTCGACTCCATCTTCTTCACCGCGCCGATCCTTTATGTCTACTGGGTCTTGATACAGAATGGATTTTCGAGTTTGCGGATTATGTCCGCATGAAATGTGTGGGCCGTCTCTCGCCGGCCGGCTGAGGCCGTCCCAGACACCCCAAAACGAACGATGAAACGCGTGGCCATCCTCGGCAGCACCGGTTCGGTCGGGCGAAGCACGCTCGCGGTGGTCGACGCGTTTCGGGACGAGCTCACCGTCGTCGCTCTCGCCGCCGGCGGTAACATCGACCTGCTCGCACAGCAGGTCATCCAGTACCGCCCGGCGCTCGTTTCGGTCAAGGAGTTGCGCGATGTCGATCGCCTGCGCAGCCTCCTTCCCGAACCGATCGACGTCGTGCACGGCGCTGCCGGCGCGTGCGCGGTGGCGACGATCCCTGACGCCGACGTCGTGATCGCCGGCATCGTCGGCGCGGCCGGCATTCCTCCGGTTCACGCCGCGCTGAAAGCGGGCAAGCGCGTCGGCATCGCGAACAAAGAGGTGCTCGTCGCGGCGGGCGACGTCATCACACGCACCGCGCGCGAGAGCGGCGGCGAGATCCTGCCGGTCGACTCCGAGCACAACGCCGTGCATCAGGCGCTCCGCTGCGGCGATCACAAGGAAATCCAGCGCATCATCCTCACCGCGTCGGGCGGACCGTTCCTCAAACGCGAGCTGGCGACCTTCGGCGACATCACCGTCGAGGCGGCGCTCCAACACCCGACGTGGAAGATGGGCAACAAGATCTCGATCGACTCCGCCACGATGATGAACAAGGGTCTCGAGGTGATCGAGGCGCACCATCTCTTCGACATGCCGTGCGATCGCATCGACATCCTCATTCATCCGCAGTCGATCGTGCACTCGATGGTCGAGTACATCGACGGCTCGATCATGGCCCAGCTTTCGACGACGGACATGAAATTCCCGATTCAATATGCGTTGCTCTACCCCGACCGCGTGACGGCGCCGTTCGCCCGGCTCGACCTGGCGAAGATCCGCACGCTCGATTTTTTGCCGGTGGATCCGCAACGCTTCCCGGCCGTGAAACTCGCCTACGACGCCTGCCGCGCCGGCGGATCGATGCCCGCCGTTCTGAATGCGGCGAACGAGATCGCCGTCGAGCGCTTTCTCGCCGGCGAACTTTCCTTCACCTCAATCGTAGACATCGTGAGCCGCGTGATCGAAAAACATGCCCGGAACGTCGGCCCGATCCGTTCCCTCGAGGATGCCCTCGGGTGGGACGGCTGGGCCAGGAACGAAGCGCGCGGAATTGATGTTGCAATCTTGCGGCGCTAGCGCGCGTTGTGTCTTGTGGGGAACGGTGAGAAGAACTGACGATCGTTGTTGCAGGGCGGCGCTGTGCGCTGCCGAATCCCGTCCGGAGTTCGGCACGGCGCAGCCGTGCCCTACTGACAACTAGCAACTGACAACGCGAGCCCAGCGAGCCAAGTTAAGTATGATTTTCAGCAATGTTCTGACGAACCTCGCAGCGTTCGTCCTCGTCCTCGGATTCCTCATCTTCGCCCACGAAGCGGCGCACTTCATCGTGGCCAAGCTGTTCGGCGTGCGCGTGCTCGTCTTCTCGTTCGGTTTCGGTCAGCGGCTTTTCGGCGTGCAGCGCGGCGACACCGACTATCGCGTCTCGCTGATCCCGCTCGGCGGTTACGTGCGGATGGCCGGCGACATTCCGGAGGAGCGCACGGAAGGCGATCCCGACGAGTTCCTCTCGCGGCCGAAGTGGCAGCGCTTCCTCATCCTCTTCGCCGGACCGTTCATGAACGTGCTGATCGCCGTCGCGTTCCTGGCGGGCATCAACATGGTCGGGACGGAGACCGTGTTCGAGCCTCCGGTCATCGGTGAGGTCGTCGCGGGAAAACCTGCGGCGAACGCCGGGCTGCAGGTCGGCGATCGCATCGTCGCGGTGGATGGAAGTCCAATCCACGAATTCGGCGACATGCAGGTGCTGATCAACATGAACGCCGGCAGACCGCTGAGGTTCGAGTTCACGCGCAGCGGCGTGCGGCACACGATCAGCGTCGTTCCGGAAAAACAGGACACCGAGTTCGGCCCGGTGGGGAAAATCGGAATCGGCCCGTGGATCGATCCCGTCGTCGGGAGCGTCGATCCGAACTCCGCGGCCGCCCGCGCGGGCGTCAAGCCGGGCGATCGCATCGCGTCCGCCGCAGGTCAGCCGATCGCGAATCTCATGCAGCTCAACGACATCTTCTCTCGCGTGAAAGGCGCACCGGTCGCGATGGATGTGGTGCGGAACGGAACGCCGGTCCACCTCGTCCTGCCGGCAGTCGATCCAAAAGCGCAGGATCTGTTCCGCGGAATTTATCCGCCGACGACGCTGCGGAAGCTGGCGTTCTTGCCGGCGATCGAGGACAGTCTCGACGAGAATTGGACCTCGGTGAAGCTCACCGGCGCGGCGATCGGGCGCATTCTCACGGGTGAAGGAAGCGTCAAGGAATTCAGCGGTCCGATCACGATCGCGCGCGTCTCGGGAAGCATGCTGCGGCGGGGATTCCTGCCGGTCGTGTTCCTCATGGCAATGCTGTCGCTGCAGCTCGGGATCATGAATCTGCTTCCGATCCCGGTGCTCGACGGCGGCCACATCATGGTTCTTCTCGTCGAGGGCGCAGCACGGCGCGACCTGTCGATCCGGACGAAGGAGCGCGTGCAGCAGGTCGGCCTCGCCCTTCTCGCCGCACTGTTCATCGTCGTGATCTACAACGACGTGATCACGAACGTGATTTTGATGAAGAAGGGCTGATCTCCTTCCGCAGCTTCCGCACCTCGCTCTCCAGAAAGTCGTAGTTCAGGTCGAAGTACGAATAGAACGCGTCGTCGATTTTTTTGTACTTGAACTTCGAATTCGAGAGCCACTCCCAGATCCGCGGCGTGCGGCCGTCGACATCCGCGAAACCGTACTCCTTCGCGAGCTCGAGTGAGTTGAATACGCGGCCCGATTTCTTCATCACGTTCGGATCGGCAGCGAGCGCGGCGATCGCCCTGCCGACGAAGCAGGGCGTCTCCGATTCGGCGAACTCCGGCCTCCGCCGGATCGCGTCGCGCCAGTTCTCCTCGGTCACCTTCAGCGATTCGAGCACCGCTTCCGATCGCAGGAAGCCGGGCGTGATCGCCACCGCGGCGATTTTTTTTCTGCGCAGCTCCGTGGCGAAGATCATCGCCATGCGAATCGCACTGACCTTCGACAGGTCGTAATAGATGTTGCCGCGGTAGTAGAAGCCGTCGCCGTCGGTGATCTCGACGATGAGGCCGCGCGTCATCAGCGGCACGGCGAAATGAATGTTGACGAGATGCGCGTGGATCGCGGCCGCGAGAATCTCGAGGCCGATCGACGGCGGGATTTTCGAGAACGACTTCCACATGTGCAGGGCGTCGCCGTTAATGTTGTTGACCAGAACGTCGAGCCTGCCCTGTTCGCGCCTGATGCGCTCGAAGAGCCGCTCGACTTCGTCCGGCTTCGTGTGATCGACGCGCACCGGAATGCCGGCGCCGCCGCGCGCGGTGACCATCGCCGCGCTCTCGTCGAGCGCGGAAGCGCTTCGCGCCGTGCAGTAGACCGTGGCTCCCGCTTCGCCGAGCATGCAGGCGATTCCGCGGCCCGCGCCGCGCGCAGAGCCGGCGACAAGAGCGACCTTGCCTTCAAGTGTTTTCATGGAGATAGCATCGGTCGCGATTCACGACATCATGTGTCATATATTGGATCTGGCGGGTAGCTATCGCTCATGCGCGCCGACCGTCTTCTCTCGATCCTGCTGCAGCTCCAGATGCGCGGCCGGATGACGACGCGCGATCTCGCGAAGCGGCTCGAGGTCACTGAGCGGACGATTCATCGCGACATGACCGCGTTGGGCTCGGCGGGCGTGCCGGTATTCGCCGAGCGCGGCGCGCGCGGCGGCTGGCGCCTGATGGATGGATATCGAACCAATTTGACCGGCCTGAGCGAGGGCGAGCTGCAGGCGCTCTTCGTCGCCAGGCCCGAGAAGCTGCTCGCCGATCTGCATGTTCCGAGGATCTCCCGCCCCGATCTTGCACGAGAGCGGATCTTCATCGACATCACCGGCTGGAATCGCGGCAGCGATCCGGTGCCGCATCTGTCGACACTGCTGGATGCGGTTTGGCGCGATCGCAAGATCCGGATCCTGTACGGCGACGACGTCGGCTCCGCCGAGCGCATCCTGAGTCCGCTCGGTCTCGTGGCCAAGGGAAGCGTTTGGTATCTCGTGGCTCAGGCGGCCGAGGACGTCCGCAGCTATCGCGTGTCGCGCGTGCGCGGCGCGTGGGTGCTCGACGAGTCGTTTGTCCGGCCTGCAGCGTTCGATCTGGAGCGGTTCTGGAACGAGTCGGCAGCGCGATTCAAGGAACGCCTGCCGCGCTTCGACGTGGTAGTCCGAACCACGGCGGTCGAGTGGCTGCGCAGAATGATGCGCTACGGCGCGATTGATGCAGTCGAGGGAGACGTCGTGCGCCTGCATTTCGACTCGGCTGACGTCGCGAGGATCGTTCTCCTCGGCATGGGCGATCAGGTCGAGGTTCTCGATCCGCCATCGCTGCGCGAGTCGATCGTCGCCGCCGCACGCGCCATCATCACGGGAGAGAATCGATGAGGATCAGACTGACGAGCGTGTATGTCGATGATCAGGAGAAGGCGCTGCGCTTCTACACCGAGGTGCTGGGCTTCGTGAAGAAAGCGGACTTCAGCCAGGGACCGTTTCGCTGGCTGACGGTCGTCTCGCCGGAGGAGCGGGAAGGCACGGAGCTGCAGTTGGCGCTCAACGACAATCCCGCGGCCAGGGCTTACCAGCAGGCGATGCTGCAGCAAGGACAGCCGGCGGCCATGTTCTTCACCGACGACCTTCAGGCCGACTACGACCGCATGAAAGCGCGCGGCGCCGCGTTCACGATGCCGCCAACCGACGTGACCGGATCGAAGATCGCGAGGCTGAACGATCCCTGCGGGAACCTCATCCAGATCACGCAGCTCATGCGCCGGTAGGACTGCGCAACATCGTGAGCCGCAACAGATCGAGCGCGGACTGAGAGGCGAACCACTTGAACATCGGCCGCGCCATCGGCCAGAAGAGTTTGCGGTGTTGATAGGAATCGATCCCGGCCACGGCGATGTGCACGGTGCCGACGGGCTTCGCTTCCGATCCGCCGCCCGGCCCTGCGATGCCGGTGACGCCGATGCCGTACGTCGTTCCGAATCTGCGACGCGCGCCCTTCGCGAGATCGACGGCGACCTGCTCCGAGACTTCGCCGAACTGCTGGATGTTCGCCGGATCGACGCCGACGAGAATCATCTTCGCGTCGGCCGTGTAGCAGACCGCGCCACCCATGAAATACGCCGAGCTGCCGGCGACGTCGGTGATGCGCGACGCCAGCAGTCCGCCGGTGCACGACTCCGCGACGGCCACCGTCGCTTTGCGGTCGACGAGCATCCGTCCGATCACGGCCTCGAGCGTGTCGCTGTCGAAGCCGTAAATTTTGTCACCAAATATCGTTAATAATTCTTTTTCACGCTG
>DATIZY010000220.1:0-26573 GCA_035516895.1 Thermoanaerobaculia bacterium
AAGCGAAGGACCCCCCGCGGCTTGAGGGGATTTTCGCTTCGTTCAAGACACAATCGGTAGTCCTGAGCGAAGCGAAGGACCCCCCGCGGCTTGAGGGGATTTTCGCTTCGTTCAAGACACAATCTCGGTAGTCCTGAGCGAAGCGAAGGACCCCGTGCGGCTTGAGGGGATTTTCGCTTCGTTCAAGACACAATCGTGGGGGATCCTTCGCTTCGCTCAGGACTAGGGCGATCAACCATGCACCTGACATCGATCGACTTCGCAGTGATCGCCGCGTATTTCGCGCTGGCGATCGGCACCGCGAGCATCTTCATCAAGCGCGCGAAGCGCTCGATGCTGGACTACTTCGTCTCGCACCGCTCGATGCCGTGGTGGCTTGCCGGAACGGCGATGGTGGCCACGACGTTCTCCGCCGACACGCCGCTCGCGGTCACGGAAATGGTCGTGAAGAACGGCGTGGCCGGCAACTGGCTGTGGTGGTCGATGCTCTTCTCCGGCATGCTGACCGTGTTCTTTTTCGCGCGTCTGTGGCGCCGCGCCGAGGTGGTGACCGACGTCGAGCTGACGGAGCTTCGCTATCACGGCAAACCCGCCGCCTTCCTCCGCGCGTTCCGCGCCGCATACCTCGGCCTCATCGTCAACATCATCATCATGGGCTGGGTGAACCTCGGCATGTCGAAGGTGTTGTCGGGGACGCTCGGCGTTTCGAAGTGGACGGCACTGACGGTCGCGCTGGCGATCACGTTCAGCTACACGGTGCTCGCCGGCTACTGGGGAATCACGGCGACGCACGGACTGCAATACATCTTCGAAATGGGCGGCGCGATCATTCTGGCGATCGTGTCGTGGCGTGCGGTCGGCGGCGGCGAGGTGCTGTATCGCAAGCTCGGTGATGCCCATCCAGCCGCTGCACCTGCCGGGACGATCTTCGGGCAGGCCCGCGATGTCCTTGCGTTCTGGCCGTCGGGCAGCGGAGCGTGGGTCGTGCCGGCGATCACGCTCGCCGCGCTCGTCGGCGTGAACTGGTGGGCGTCGTGGTATCCCGGCGCCGAGCCGGGCGGCGGCGGTTACGTCGTGCAGAACATCTCCGCGACCCGCAACGAGAACGAGGGCCGCGCAGCCGCGCTCTTTTTCAACATCGCGCATTACGCGATCCGCAGCTGGCCGTGGGTGATCACCGCGCTCTGCTCGCTCGTGCTGTACGGCGGCGCGGTCGACGCGGCCGATCCCGGAAAGAACTACGTGCGCATGATGGTCGACCTCCTGCCGTACGGATTGCGCGGACTGATGCTGGCGTCGTTCGCAGCGGCGTATTCGTCGACGATCGCCACGCAGATGAACTGGGGCTCGAGCTATCTGATGAACGATCTCTACCGGCGCTTTCTCGTGCGCAACGCGAGCGAGCGGCACTACGTCTTCGCGTCGCGCATGGCCGTCGTGCTCACGGTGATTCTGTCGATCATCGCGACCGCGTTCATGAATCAGATCAGCCACGCGTGGGAGTTTCTGATGATGCTCGGCGCGGGGACGGGGCTCGTCTACATCCTGCGCTGGTACTGGTGGCGCATCAACGCCTGGTCGGAGGTGAGCGCGATGGCTGCGGCCCTCGTGACGTCGCTCGCGATGCGCTTCGCGGTCGATACGACGTCCGCGGAAGGCTTCGCGCTGAATCTGATCGTCACGGCGGCGATCACGACGGTCGTCTGGATTGCCGTGACACTGCTGACGAAACCCGAGCCGCACGAGACGCTCGTCGCTTTTTACCGCCGCGCGCGGCCGGCAGGACCCGGATGGGCGCAATTCGCGAACGAGACCGGCGTGCGCGCGCCGCGCGGCGAGCTCACCCTCAACGCGATCGCCTGGGTCGTCGGTGTCGTGCTCGTGTACTCGATCATGTTCGCCACCGGCGCGCTGATTTTCGACGAGCGGCGGAACCTGATCACGTTTTCCGTGCTCGTCCTCGTCTGTTCTGTCGCGCTCTGGGTCGTGCTTCGGCGCGAAAAGAGTCTCGACGCCGCGCGTGGAGAAGCGCCGTAGGTGGATCCGCTGCGCGAGCGGCGGCTTGGGCGGAACGTCGCGTTCTTCGTTCTGCGGCAGATCGTCCGCTACGTTGGGTTCTTCATCAACGTGCCGTACGTGTTCAGCCTCGCTGCGATGTTCGGTGCAATCGCGATCGTGCCGGAGGACGTCTACTTGCCGCGTGCGGCGGCGAGCATCGGCGCGCGCACCTTTTCAGCCGGGAGGTGAAATCGGTGAGCCGCGCGTCCGCGTCGGCAGTTTTACCGAGGAGCCGGCTATCGCGCAGACTCGGCCCGCTAGCGTCGATGTCCCATGCGGTCGTCGATGCCTGACCGAGCGGCATGCGCGAGGAGCACGAGCACGACCTCAGTGCTTCGTTTTCTGCTCGACTTTCTTTGCCGCCTTCTCCGTCGCGCGCGCGGCGTCGTGGACCGCGTCCTTCACATCCTGCTTGGCCTCGGCGGCGGCGGTGGTGTCGATCTTCGGCAGGGTTGTGGTGATGGTCGTGGTTTTCGTCTCGGTTGTGCCCGTCGAATCGGTGACGGTGGTCGTTTCCGTTCGCTGATTGCACGCGGCGAGCAGCACGAGGGTGGCTACAGCAATCGTCATTCGCATGGCAGGCTCCGCAGCAACGCGCGTGCCGCGCTTCGCGTCAGAGGCACACACACTGCCACACCTGTGTTTTGAGATTTGTTGATGCCGCGCGATCGACGCTCTGGTTTAGAGTTGAGGAACAGTTCGCCATGACTCGCCTCCGTGCGGTGTTGGGCGTAGTTCTCCTGCAGGCGCTCGCCCTTCCGGCTGCCGCGCAAACCGGGCTGCGCGACGGCAGGATCGTCCCGTCACCGTTTGCGGCGCCGGGCGATGCCAGCACGGTCATCGTCGAATTCCGCGACGTCCCCCTCTTCGCGGCTCCACGCGCCGCTGCCAAAACGAGTGAGGCTGCGCAGCGGCTCGTGCAATTCGAAAGCGACCTCGCGCGCCTCGCCGGCGCGAGCGCGAAATCCGGCGACGTCCCGCGCATCACGCAGCGCTACTCGCGGTTGTTCTCCGGCGCCGCAGTCACGGCCTCCGCGGATGTCATCGATCGCATTGCGAAGCTCGATTACGTCCGCGCCATTCATGCCGACCGCGCGATGCACGCATCGCTCGACGACAGCCTGGCGAAAATCCATGCGCCGGACGTCTGGTCGGCGTTCGGGACGCGAGGCGAAGGCGTCGTCGTCGCGATCATTGATAGCGGCATCGATTACAACCATCCGGCGTTCGGCGGCGGATTCGGCGCCGGACATCGAGTCGCCGGCGGGTGGGATTTCGTCAACAACGACGCCGATCCGATGGATGACGCGGGCCACGGCACGCACGTCGCCGGAATCGTCGGCGGCAACGGCGGGGGCGTCACCGGGATCGCTCCGGGAGTGACGTTCCTCGCGTACAAGGTGCTCGATTCGAACGGCAACGGCACCGAGTCGAACATTCTCGCCGGAATGGAGCGCGCCGCCGATCCGAACGGCGACGGCGACTCCTCCGATCACGCCGGCGTCGTCAACATGAGCCTCGGCGGCGCCGCTTTGCCGGACGATCCGCTCGTCGAAGCAGTCGAGACGGGATCGGCCGCGGGCCTCGTCTTCTGCATCGCCGCGGGAAACAGCAGCGATTTCTGGACCGTCAGCTCGCCGGGCGACGCACCGTCGGCGATCACGGTCGGCGCGACGACGCTCGACGACGAGATCGCGAGCTTCAGCTCGAAGGGACCGGATCCCGTGATGATGGCGATCAAGCCGGAGGTCGTCGCACCCGGCGTCGACATCGTGTCGGCGAAAGCGGGAGGCGGTCTGCTGAGCGCGAGCGGCACGTCGATGGCCACGCCGCATGTCGCCGGCGTCGCAGCGCTGCTGCGGGCGATTCACCGCGACTGGAGCGTGGCGGACATCAAGGCGGCGATCGTCGAAACGGCCGTAGTGCTCGGAAACGACGTGATGGCGGAAGGCGCGGGACGCGTCGACGCATTGCGCGCAGCGACCGCGGACGTCGTCGTGTCGCCGAGCACCCTCAACCTCGGCCGCGACAATTTGTCGGCCGCATCGTGGACGAACACGCGGACCGTCACGCTGACCAATCGCGGCACGACATCGCGCACAATCGTCCTCGGCGCCGCCTCGCCGCGCAGCGACATCGCGACCTCGACCGACGCGACATCGTTCACGCTCGCTCCCGGCGCGTCGCGCGACGTTCATCTCGAGATCGACGTCGACAACACTCGCATTCCGTCGCCGACCGAGGGGTCGCTGGCGTATTCCGGGACGGTGACGATCACCGGCGGCGCGATTCCGATCCACGTGCCGTGGGCGTTCGTGAAAGCGGCTCTCGTCACGATCGACTACGACGGCGATGAGCCGTACGAAGGCTTCGTCGCTTCGACGCATTCGCTCGCATTCGGGCATGTCGTCGGCGACATCGGCCAGCACACGACGACGGCGGCGGTCCCTGCCGGCGAGTACGACATCAAAGTGCAGACCTTTCCAGAGCGGTTTGCGACGGACCACCGCATCTTCCTGATCGAGCAGCAGAAGGTCGATGACACGGCCACGATTTCTCTTCACCGCGACGCGGCGGCGTTCGAGATCGTTCCGTCGCCGGCCGATGCAGCAGGCCGGCCGATGGTGCAATCGATTTCCGGCGGTTCGAGCTGCCTCGACGCGCTCGTGATGATGTGGCCGCCGAATTCGGCGCTCGCCATGTCGGCGGTGGAGAAATCGCGCAGCGAGCAGTTCCTGCTCTCGCCGGTGAGCAGTCGCTTCACGCTGCTGCCGTTCCAGTACTGCTACGGAGCGCACGAGGCGTTTTCCGCACAGCTCACGCCGCTGCAGGGAATCAGTTCTTCGGTCACGTCGACCGTCGATCCTTCGCTGTGGACGCGTGTGCCGGTGCGCGCAACGTCGCCCGACGGGGCGCAGACGCTTTCGGCCGATCTCTCTCCCGGTTTCACCTGGCGCGGCTCCAACTGGGTCTTTGCCCTGACGATCGGCGCGCGAGGTCTGCCTTCGAGCTCTCCGTTCGAGGGTACGGTTTACCTGACGCGCGAGCAGCATCCGTCCGTCAGCGCTGCCGTGCAGTTGATCGTCGAAGGAAATGCATCTCAGGACTCGCCGCTCCCGGTTCCTCCTGAAGAGACGCTGACGTCGGGGTACATCCGCAGCACGGCGGATGGCGTCGTTCTCTGGCCGTTTCTGACGACTTCTCCGGCGACGTACATTGCGGCGCCGGGCGAGACGCTCTCGTTCGGCGAAGGGCCGCCGGTTGCGAAGTCGTCGATCTGGATGGAGGGCAGCGATCTCCTGGCGGGGGCGGGATTCGTCGGTCCGCTCGATGAAGAGGGCGCCGCCGAATCGGCCGGAGTGACATCGGAGCTGCGCGATGCGTCCGGGAGCGTTGTGCAGTCGCCGCTGAATCTCCTGGCCGGCGCGTACACGTTCAGCGCCACGAAGTCGCTGGCCGGCGGAGGCGACGCGCGGCTCACGGCCTCATTCGACACGCGGCTCGAGGACGGCGCGCCGCCGGCGCTCACGGCGATGCGGCTTCTCGACGCGAGCGGGCGCGTCGCGTCGCGCCTCGCGGCGAACACACCGGCGACGATCTTCTTTTCGGCGATCGATCGCAAGGCGCTTCCCGAGTCGGTTCAGCTCCGTCTCGTGCGCGCGAATGCCACCGTTGTGCGATGGAGAATCCACGGTGCGACGCAGTGGAATGCCGTGCCGCTGACGATCGGCGCGAGCGAAGTGGCCAACGGGCAGGACGGCTTCGACGCGCTCGGCCACGTTCCGGCCGGAACGATTTTCCGCGGCGATCTCTCCGCGGCGACAAGCTCGGGAGCAAGCGCGATCGACCTCGAGCTCCACGTCGAGGATGATTCCGGCAACACGCTCGACTACACGATCGAGCCGGCGTTTTCGGTCGCGTCACGACGGCGTGCGGTCCACTGAACCTCTCGCCTGCTTGTCGAATCGCTCGATCGAAACTATCTTGGTGCCGTTCCAATGGTCACTGCTGAGAGATTGACGGCACAGCCGGACGACGGAGTGTGTGTCTTCCTCATCGGAATGCGCGTCAATCGCTGGTGGAAGGTTCACAAGTGGTGGCCGGTGGCGATGGCGATGCCGCGGATGCTCAAGGAGCTCGAAGCCCACCCGGAGCTCGGCTGCCTCGGCGGCCATCAATGGATCGGCAATCCGACGATTCTTTTGCAGTACTGGAAGAGTTTCGATGCGCTCGAGCGCTACGCCACGACGCCCGAGCACGCGCATCTGCCGGCCTGGCGACAGTTCAACCGCCGAGTCGCGAAGAACGCCGACGTCGGCGTGTGGCACGAGACCTATCGCGTGACGGCGGGCAATTTCGAATGCGTGTACGTCAACATGCCGCCGTTCGGCCTGGGGAAGGCGACGCGGCTCGTCCCCGCCGCCGGCCGCCTCGAGAATGCGCCCGGCCGCATGACGCCTTGACAAACCGCTCCTGCCGACTTACTGTATTAGTTATCTAGTACAGTGAGACAAGGAGCGTTTCATGAAGCGAATCGTCCTTCTCGCCGCCGTATTTTCGATCGCCGCCTACATTCCGACGGATGCCGAGCGCGCCCGCTGGACGATGCACGACATGATGAGCTGGAAGACGGTCTTCCAGGCCTACTACACGGATCACAACGAGTATCCGCACGTCAGTTCGGTCGAGGAGGCGCGTGCGATCGCCGAGCCGGACTACATCAAAGCCGCTCCGCTCAACGACGCGTGGGGCAATCCGTACCGGATCGAATCCGACGGCAAGACGTTTCGCATCGTCAGCGCCGGTGCGGACGGCGTCTTCAAGCCGGAGACGTGGGCCGCCGGCGGCAGGCTCCAGTCGTTCGACGATGACGCCGTCGTGACCAACGAAGGCCGCTGGTGGCTGCGCATGTGGGAGTTCAAATCGAACGACGACGATCGTGCGCAGAAGACCGCATCCGAGATTCGCGTGATCAGGACCGCCGTCGAAGGCTACGCCGGCGCGCACAACCAGTGGCCGCAGGCGAAGTCGATGGAAGAGCTGCGCGCGCTCGTGCAACCCGATTTCATCAGGAAGCTTCCCATGGTCGATGAATGGGGAGCGCCGTTCGTGTATCAGCTCGACGGCAACGGCGGCTACGAAGTGCGAAGCGTCAATCTCGATCGGACGAAGAAAAAATAGATGTTCGCCATCAACGCCGCCGATCCTGCGCCGATCTGGAAGCAAATCGAGGAAGGCATGCGACGTCTCATCGCCCTCGGCTCGCTCAAAGCGGGCGCACCCGTCCCCTCGGTGCGGGATCTCGCGCGCGAGCTGCGCGTGAATCCGAACACGGTCGCGCGCGCGTATCAGCGGCTGACCGAGGCGGGAGTGCTCGCGGTGAAGCGCGGGGAGGGGACGTTCGTCGCCGACGAGCCCGCGCAGCCGCGCAAGTCGGAGAAGCACGACATGCTGCGCGATGCCGCCATGCGATTCGTCAGCGCCGCGGTCGCGGCCGGTGCGGATCTGAACGAGGCGCTCGCTGTCGTCGAATCCGCCTACGCGAAACTCGTTCGCGAAGAGAGGAAACGAGCATGACCGAGCTTGCGATCGAAGTCTCCAACACGACGGTGCGCTACGGCCGCGTGATGGCCGTGCGCGACGTCTCGCTCGCGGTGCCGCGTGGATCGGTGTACGCGTTGTTAGGCCGCAACGGCGCCGGCAAGTCCTCGCTCGTCCGCTGTCTCCTCGGTCAGCGAAAGCCGGACGGCGGGACGATTCGCGCGTTCGGCGAGGACGTCTGGACGCATCGCGCCGCGCTCATGCAGCGCATCGGAGTGGTGGCCGAGGAGGCGGATGCGCCGCCGGAGATGACGGTGGCGCAGCTGGCGCGGTTCTGCTCGCAACTCTACGCGCGATGGGACGAGCGCGAGGTCGACGACCGCCTCGCGCGATTCGAGATCTCGCCGGGCGCTAAGTTCGGGGCACTTTCGAAAGGGCAGAAAAAACAGACGCTGCTCGCGCTCGCGCTGGCGATGTCGCCCGATCTCCTGGTGCTCGACGATCCGACGCTCGGCCTCGACGTCGTCGCGCGCCGCTCGCTGTTCGAGGAAGTGATCGCCGAGCTCGCCGACCGCGGCATCACCGTTTTCGTGACGACGCACGACCTCGGCGGGATCGAAACGCTCGCCGATTGCGTGGCGATCATGAAAAACGGCGCGCTGCTCGTCGAGGAGGAGCTCGACGCGCTGAAGTCGCGCTTCCGCAGCATCCGCGTCGCCGCGCAGCCGGATGCGTTCGGAGAGTCGGCGCCGCTGTCGCTCGAAGACATCTTCATCGCCGTCACGGAAGGAACATCCCGATGAACAGCACACTCGTCATCGCTCGCCGCGAGCTCGTCGAAAAACGATTCGTCTTCGTCACCGCGCTCGCATTCCTCGCGCTCGCTGTTGCAATTCCATTCATGCCCGGCGTGCACGCCGGTGAGCGCGGCCCCGTGCTGGTCGTGGCGTCGCTCGTTCTTGCCGCTGTGCTCACGATCGGTCTCGCTGCGATTCTCGGTTCGTCGATTGTCGGGCGCGAGCTCGGCGACGGACGGCTCTCGTTTTATTTTTCGAAGCCGGTTCCGGCGACGTCGATCTGGTGGGGCAAGCTGCTCGCCGCCGCGGTCCTGATCCTCGGAGTGTTCGTGATCGTCGGACTGCCGGCGCTGATCGCAGGCAGCGCGGCAGTGCTGACCACGTGGACCTCGCGCGGATCGTTGTGGGTGTTCGCAGCGATCCTGGCGACCGCTGCCGCGTTGTTTCTGCTGACGCACGTCCTCGGCACGTTTGTCCGCTCGCGCTCGGCGTGGTTCCTCTTTGATTTCATCGCCGCCGTCGTGTGCGGCGTCGGGCTGTCGATGCTTGCCCGCATGCTCCTCGCCGGATCTGCCGAGCTGCTCACGGCGCTGCTCGGAAGGATTTTCGCCGTCTTCATCGCCGCGGTCGTCATTGCGGGCGGCGCGTGGCAGATCGCCCGCGGACGCACGGACCGCAAGCGCAGCCACCTCGAGCTGTCGCGGTTTCTGTGGATGTCGATCGGCTGCGGTGTGCTGGTCGTCGCGGCGTTCGTCGGGTGGGTGGCGGCGGTCGGGCCCGGAGATCTGATCAATCAGCGCGCGGTTCCGTCGGGCGGCGACTGGGCGTTCATCGAGGGGCTCGGCAAGAATCGTGTTGATTATCACGCTATATTTTTATATAATATTAAGACGAGCCGCGCATTTCGCGTCCGCGGCGTGCTGCAGTGGTGGCAGTTCGGCTTGACGCCGTCCGGATCGAATGCCTTCTGGCTGGTCCGGACGACTGCGGCGGAAGAGCTATGGGTCGCGAGGCTCGATTCCTCCGACCCGCGGCCGATGAAAACTCCGGTCGCGGTGAAGAGCGTCTCTTTCTACAACCTGTCACCGGATGGGAGTCGCTTCGCTGTGATCGATCGTCAGTCGATCCTGTCGGTGTACGACGTTGCGAGCGGGGATCTTCTCGGATCCGTTCGGATTCCGGCCGGCGACTACTGGTTCGGATTCTTTTCCAGCCCGGACGTCGTGCGCATCTACGCGAACGAGCGCCGCGGGCCGAGTGCGATCTTCGAATTCGACGTCCGGAAGAAGCATCTGATCTCGACCGGCGCACTGCCGACGCTCTCGTTTCGGTTGAGCGCGGACCACACGCGGCTGCTTCTTCCCACCGACGGCGCGGTCGAGATTCGCGATGCGCGCAGCGGCGCTCTCCTTCACACGATTCCGGGACATTTCACCGGCATGCGATTCCTTCGCGACGGACGCATCGCCGTGCTCGAGCCGCAGACGCTGGATGTCTTCAGCTTCGACGGCGTGCCGCTGCGGCAGATTCCGATCGGAGCGGGACGGCCGCAAGTGGTCACCGATGTTGGTGCGAGCCGTGTCGTTGTCGGATTCCGCGCCGACTCCGCGGTCGTCGACGTCGATCGTGGCGTCGTGCTGCGGCGGGAGAACGGGATTCGGCCAGCGTCGTTCGGGCTCGCCTCGATCCCGATGCTGGCTTCGACGCCGGACGGCGTCGTGATCTGGAATCCGCTCACCGGCGAGCGGCGGCCGATCTCCTGATCAGAACTGCTGCAGCACGCGCAGGTCGTTTTCGAAGAGCGTGCGGATGTTCGGGATGTCGAACTTGATCATCGCCGCGCGGTCGAGGCCGAAGCCGAAGGCGAAGCCGCTCCACTCGTCGGGATCGATCCCAACGTTCCGCAGCACCTGCGGATGGATCATGCCGCTGCCGAGGATCTCCATCCAGCCGGTGAAGGAGCAGGTGTTGCAGCCTTTCCCGCGGCAGAACACGCACGACATGTCGACTTCCGCCGACGGCTCGGTGAACGGGAAGTAGCTGGGACGCATGCGCATCGCCAGGTCGGCTCCGAACAGGCGCTTGATGAACTGCTCGAGCGTCGCGCGCAGATGCCCGATGTGGATCTCGCGATCGACGAGAAATCCTTCCGCCTGGTGGAAGACGGGCGATTTGCGCATCGTGATCTCGTCGCGGCGGTAGACGCGGCCGCAGGAGAGCACGCGCAGCGGCGGCTTGATGCGCTCCATCGAGCGGATCTGCACGTTCGAGGTGTGCGTGCGCAGCAGCAGCTGATCGACATCGAGGAAGAATGTGTCCTGCATGTCGCGCGCGGGGTGATCGGGCGTGAAGTTGAGCGCCTCGAAGTTGTACCAGTCGCTCTCGACCTCCGGGCCGGGGTCGAGCGAGTAGCCCATCTCGAGAAAGATGTCCTCGAGCTCGCGGCGGACGATCGTGATGGGATGCAGATGGCCGAGCTTCGGCGCGTTGCCGGGAAGCGTGACGTCGACGCCGCGCTCGCCGGTCAGTTTCTGCGCCGCGGCGTGCGCGAGTTTTTCATCGAGCGCGCTCTTCGCGCGATCGCGGAATCTGTTGAGCGCGTCGCCCGCCTCTTTCTTCTGCTCCTTCGGGACCTGCTTGAGCCGGTCGAAGAGCGCGGGAATCAGGCCGTTCTTGCGGCCGAAGTAGCGGACGCGGACTTCATCGAGCGTTCGCGCGTCGCTGGCGGATGCGAGATCGCGATCGAAGTTCCCGGCAGCTTTGTTGATGTCGTCGAGCACGAGGTGTTGTCTGTTGCCTGTCATCGGTTCTCTGCCCACGACAGAGAACGGACAACCGACAACGCTTCGGCGAAGTTTACTTCGCGGAAGCTTTTTGGAGCGCGCCGCGCGCGGTTTCGACGAATGCCGAGAAGGCGGCGGCATCCCGCACGGCGAGGTCGGCGAGCACTTTGCGATCGACGGTCGCCCCGGCGGCTTTCAGCCCGGCCATCAGCTGCGAGTACGAGATTCCGTTCGCGCGCGCGGCGGCGTTGATGCGCGCGATCCAAAGCTTGCGGAACTCGCCTTTGCGATCTTTCCGCGCGGCGAACGCGAAATTGAGTCCGCGCTCGACCTGCTCTTTCGCGATGCGGTGTCCGCGCGACTTCATCCCGAAGTAGCCTTTGGCCGCCTTCAGGATTTTTGCGCGACGATTTTTTCTCTTGGGACCGCGTTTGACTCTGGGCATTGACGTCTCCTCGTTCGGCTTTCGTGAGCGGCGCGGTCAGGAGTTCGAAACAGTTACCGGCGCGCGCTCGTCTTCAGGACTGAGGACTGAGGACTGAGGACTGAGTGGTGGTGGGTCTCAGTCCTCAGTCCTCAGTCCTCAGCACTCGTGACTACAGGTAAGGGACCATCCGCTTCACGGTCTTCCGGTTCGCCTTCGACACCTCGGTCTCCGATGCGAGAGCGGCTTTGCGGCCGGGACGCTTCTTCGTGAGGATGTGCGAATGGAAGGCGTGATTGCGCTGCAGCTTGCCGCTGCCGGACTTCTTGAACCGTTTCGCGGCACCGCGATGCGTCTTCAGTTTGGGCATAGCGCGACTTCTAACTTACTGTCGGGGTTATCAATTCCCGGCGGGTGGCGAGTGGCGGGTAGGCCCACCCGCCACCCGCCAAATGCCACCCGCTATTTGTTCGGGGCGATGACCATGGTCATCCGGTTGCCCTGCACGTCGGGATGGGCGCTCTCGGCCGCGCCGAACTCCTTGATGTCGGACAGCAGCCGGTCGAGCACCGCGCGGCCGAGCTCCATGTGGCTCATCTCGCGGCCGCGGAAGCGGATCGATGCCTTCACTTTGTCGCCGTGCTGCAGGAAACGGATGATGTTGTTTTTCTTGAACTCGAAGTCGTGCTCGTCGATGCGAGGGCGGAACTGCACCTCTTTGACGATGATGACTTTCTGTTTCTTCTTCGCCTCGCTCTGCTTTTTCTTCTGCTGAAAGACGTACTTCCCGTAGTCCATGATCTTGCAGACCGGCGGATTGGCGGTCGGCGAGATCTCCACGAGATCGAGGTCCTTCTCGCGTGCGAGGTCCTGCGCCTGCTGCAGAGGAACGACTCCGACCTGCTTGCCTTCGGCGTCGATCAACCGGACCTCTGCGGCCCGGATCATGTCGTTGATTCTGGATTGGGGTTCTGCGGGTTTACGGTCGAATCGTGATCCTCTGCGTGGCGGGTAAATACTTGATTCCTCCTGTTGTTGAGCGCCTTAAATTAGGGACAAAGATTTACAAAGTCAAGGAGCGGGAATCGATCTGTTTCCGCGCTTCGGCAATGAACGCGTCGACCGGCATCGCGCCCTGATCGCCGCCGGTTCGCTTGCGAAGACTCACGGAAACGGCCGACGCTTCCTTCTCTCCGACGATGAGCATATACGGCACTTTCTGCAATTGCGCGTTGCGGATCTTCGCGCCGAGCTTCTCGTTCGACTCGTCGACCTCGACGCGCAGGCCGGCCGCGCGCAGCTTCGCGGCGACTTCGTTGCCGTACGCGACGAACTTCTCCGACAGCGGAAGCACGGCCGCCTGCACCGGCGCGAGCCACACGGGAAACGCTCCGGCGAAATGCTCGATCAGAATCGCGATGAACCGCTCGATCGATCCATAAATTGCGCGGTGCATCACGACCGGCCGGTGCTCGCTGTTGTCCTCGCCGACGTACGTCAGATCGAAACGCTCGGGCGCGTTGTAGTCGAGCTGCATCGTTCCGAGCTGCCACTTGCGGCCGATGCTGTCGGACACCTCGAAGTCGATCTTCGGACCGTAGAACGCGCCGTCGCCCGGTTTGAGCTCATACGGACGGCCGAGGGAGTCGAGGGCGCGCTTGAGCTGGGATTCGGCGTGGTCCCAAAGCGCGTCGTCGCCGATGCGCTGCGGCGGACGGGTGGCGAACTTCGCGGTGTAATCGAGGCCGAACCAGCCGTAGACCTTGTCGAGCAGCAGCGCGAAGCGGCGCACCTCTTCTTCAATCTGATTCTCTGTGCTGATGATGTGCGCGTCGTCCTGCGCGAACTGCCGGACGCGAGTCAGTCCGCTGAGAACGCCCGACGCTTCGTTGCGGTGCAGCACGTCCTGGGTGGCGTAGCGGATCGGGAGCTCGCGATAGCTGTGCCGCTTCATTTTGTAGAGCAGGTAGTGCGAGGGGCAGTTCATCGGCTTGAGCGAGAAGTCGTGCTCGCCGGTCTCGTTGTCGAGAACGAGAAACATGTTCTCCTTGTACTTGCCCCAGTGGCCGCTGATCTCCCACAAACCTTTGTTGTACATCAGCGGTGTTTTGACTTCGAGGTAGCCGTTGTCGCGGACGAGCTCGCGCATGCTCTGCGCGAGCACGTTGTAGAGCGTGGTGCCTTTCGGAGTCCAGAACGCCGCGCCGGGCGCGAACGGATGGAAGTAGACGAGGTCGAGCTCTTTGCCGAGCTTGCGGTGATCGCGCGCCTTCGCTTCTTCGAGCCGGTGGAGATACTCCTGCAGATCTTTTTCGTCCGCCCACGCGGTGCCGTAGATGCGCTGCAGCATCGCGTTGCGCTCGTCGCCGCGCCAGTACGCGCCGGCCACATTCAGCAGCTTGAACGCGCCCAACTTTCCGGTCGACGGCACATGCGGGCCGCGGCAGAGATCGAACCAGTCGCCCTGGCGATACACCGACAGCGTCTCCTCGCCGGGGATGCTCCTGATGATCTCGACCTTGTACTTCTCGCCGATCTCGTCGAAGACTTTGATCGCTTTTTCGCGGTCCCATTCTTCGCGGCGGATCGGCAGGTTCTTCTTCGCGAGCTCCGACATTTTCTCTTCGATGCGCCTGAGGTCTTCGTCGGTGAACGGACGATCGGTGCCGAAGTCGTAGTAGAAGCCGTTCTCGATGACCGGACCGATGGTGACCTGCGTTCCGGGAAAGAGCTCCTGCACCGCCATCGCCATCAGGTGCGCGGTGGAGTGGCGGATAGTGTCGAGCCCGGCCTCGCTCTTCGGCGTGACGACCTCGACTCGCGCGCCCTCGGGGACCTTCGTGTAGACGTCGACGACCTTGCCGTTCACCTTGCCGGCGATCGCGTCTTTCGCCAGACGCTTTCCAATCGACGCGGCCACATCGGCCACGCTCGCGTTGTCGGGAACTTCTTTTTGGGAACCGTCGGGAAGTTGTACGTGCATGAAGACCTCGAAATTTCAAATTTCAAATTTCAAATGAAAAATCGAAACTGGAGTCGCCATCGCCCGTTTTCATTTTTTATTTGAAATTTGAAATTTTTCATTTTCGGAAATGAAAAAGGGCCGATTGCTCGGCCCTGTCATCTGATCGTTTGAAAACAAGATCATCGACAGGGCGGTGAGCCCGTCGTCGTCATCGTCGTGGTCGTGTTCGTCGGACGCATTCGGGCACGGAGTATAGCCAATGACGCGCCGGACGGCTACAATCGTGACCCCATCGTTCAAGGAGGATTCCGTGAAATTGTCGAGAGCGGTAACTTCGGTTTTGTTCGTTTTGGTCGCGTTCGCCGGACAGGTGATGGCGGACAACGCGGCTGGCGGACTTCGTTACTCGATTACCGTCACAAAATTCGAGAACAAAGCCGGTTGGGCAGGACAGTGGGACATCGGCGATGCCTGGGCCACCGTCATGACCGACCAGCTCAACCAGACCGGGAAATTCATCGTCCTCGGGGAAAAGGACATGCGATCCGAGGCGATGGCGGAGCAGGACTTCGCGGCGTCGGGCCGGACGGCTGGCGGCAACAAAGCGCCGGTGACCGGACAAATGACTCCCGCGCAGCTGCTGGTCAAGGGCGCGATCACCCACGTTCAGGAAGACACGTCGGGCGGCCACGGCGGCATCAGCTTCGGCGGCGTCTCGGTCGGCGGCAGAGGCGGTAAGGGCGAAGTGAATGCCACGATCTACATCGTCGATTCGACCACCGGCCAGGTGCTCGCTTCGAAAAGCGTCGTCGGCACCTCGACGCAGCGCGGCCTGAGCGTCGGCGTGTACCACGACGGCGTCGGCGCGAATGCCGGCGGACATCACAACGACAACGTCGGCAAAGCCGTCGAGTCGGCGGTCGGCGAGGCAGTGAAGTTCCTCGTCGATCAGCTGCCGAAGATTCCGTGGAGCGGCACCGTCGTGCAGTCGGCGGGCGGCAAGGTCTACATCAACCGCGGCAGCCGCGAGGGAGTCAGCGTCGGGCAGTCGTTCGTTTGCGGCACTGCCGATGTCATCCGCGACCCGGATACCGGCGAAGTGCTCGACACACAAGTCAAGGAAGTTGCGCGTCTGCGGGTGAGCGAAGTGCGCGAGAAACTCTCGATCTGCACCGTTGCCGGCGGAAACGCTGCGGCTGTCCGCAAAGGGATGGCCATCCACCCGCTTGAAAACTAAAACCGCATTGAGGTGCCGGCCGTTGCGCCGGCGCCTCTCACCCTCCCATGCCTGAAAAAATTGGACAGTACACAGTCGTTTCCGAGCTCGGTCGGGGCGGGATGGGTGTCGTCTACAAGGCTCAGGACGAGTCGCTCCACCGCTTCGTCGCCATCAAGGTTCTGACCGAGAGGCTGACCGACGACGAGACGTTCCTTCAGCGGTTCGTTCGCGAGGCGCGCGCGGCGGCGGCGATCTCGCATCCGAACATCATTCAGATCTACTACATCGGTGAAGACCAGGGGAACCCCTACTTCGTCATGGAGTACGTCACCGGGCGGTCGCTCAACCGCGTTTTGCGCGACGAGGGACGCATCGGCAATCCGCGCGCCGCGCAAATGATTTTGCAGGCAGCGCAGGGCCTCGCCGCGGCGCACGACCACGGCATCATCCACCGCGACATGAAGCCGGCGAACCTCATCCTCGACGAGCGCGGGATCATCAAGATCGCCGATTTCGGACTCGCACTGCCTGTCGATGCAGGCTCGCGGCTCACCGCCACCGGTCTGCTCATGGGAACTCCGGGCTACCTCTCGCCCGAGCAGTGCCGCGGTGAAGCCGTCGATCACCGCACCGACATTTACGCCCTCGGCGTCACGTACTACGAGCTTCTTTCGGGAACGACGCCGTTCAAAGCCGAGAGTCCGCTCGCGCTGCTGCACCAGATCACCCAGGAACAGCCGCCCGAGATCGGATCGCTCAATCCCGATGTCGATGAAGAGTCGCGTCGCATTCTGGGGAAGATGATTGCGAAGGAGCGCGACCGGCGTTATCAGAGCTGCCACGAGATCGTGACGGACCTCGAAAACTACATCGCGAATCGAGGTGTTCGCAGCGTCACGGCCGGTCTGGCGATGCGTCCGTCGCCGGCGGCGGGAGCGGCACCGCCTCCAATGGTTGCGACCGAGGCGATCACGACACCGCGGCCAGCGGCGGCGCCGACCGTTGTCGTGTCCTCTTCTGCGCCCGCTCCCGCGCCGGTGACGATGCCCGAGATCCAGTCGACCGAGCCGCCGACGCTCGTCACGCCGGTTCCCGCGCCGGGTCCGGCACCGCGCAAGTCTTCGGGGGCGCTGATCGCGGCACTCATCGCGATCGTCTTCGTGATCGGCGTTGGCGGCGCCGCGGTTTTCTTCGGCGTTCGCACCTTCAACCGGTGGAGAAAACCGCAGCAGACAAACATTGCGGAAGTCTCGAAGCCGGCAGCGGCTGTCCCCGCGCCGCCGAAAACCGATTCCGCCGCCGTCCTTCTGTCGCAGCCGATCAATCCGGCGGCTTCTGCGCTTACGACGGACAGCCCGGCTGCACCGCCGCGGGCGCAGCCCGTAGTCCCTGATTCGCAGCAGTCAACGCCGGTCGTCGCTGAGACGGAGCAACCGAAGCCGTCGATCGCGAAGCAGAGTGCGCAGACCGGCGTCAGCCGGTCGGAGTCCGCAGAAGCGAAGCAGAGTGTCCCGACCGGCGTCAGCCGGTCGGAGCCTGCAGAGAAAACGAGCCGTCACATTTCGCTCTCCGGCGTTGCCGTCGCGGTGACCGGCGATCCGGGACTCGCCGGCCCCGTCTCCAGCGTGATCATGTCCGAGATGGAGTCTGCGGGTCTCAAAGCGGTCGACGCGCAAACGTTGCCCTCGACCGAGGACCTCGTGCGCGGCAATGCGCCGACAGCGCTGCTGATCGAGCGCCTGCGATCCGAAGGTCAGGCTGTGCTGCTGCTCGCCCGCGTCGATCCCACAGGCCAGCGAGAGCTGAACTACCTCGGCCGCAGCGAGCCGGCGTACAGCTCGCGCGTGACGATCACCGCGTACGATCTCGCGACCGGCCGTCCCCTCGGATCGAGCCGCAGCGCGTCGATCGAATACACGACGCGCACCGCCGATCGCGAGTCGGAGAAGATCGTCGGGCCGCTGGCCCAGTCGATCGCAGAAAAGCTTCCGCGGCAGTAGAGCAGCTAACCGCGCGCCGCACGGCGAGTCTAAGCGGGCATGAAGACGAAGATGCTCGCGATCGTTTTTCTCGCGGCGCCGCTTCTTGCCGCGCCGGCGCGGATCATCAACGCAAACCTGCAAAGCGTGCCGTCGCTGGCGCAAGCGCCATCGACCGGCTGGATCGGCTACGCCGTCACGCTGAACCGCACCTTTACGACCTGCGGCTGTCACCTCGGCAGCAGCAGCGAGAACATGAGCGACGTCAGCCGCGAGCCGTCGGCCGGCGTACTGTTCGCGCGCTTCGACGACGGCCACGTCGCGCGCGTCCGTCTGTTCTCGACGTGCGAGATCGACGCGGACCATCAGACCGTGACCTGGGTCGAAAACGTCTCGCCATCCGAGAGCATCGCATTTCTGCGTCGCGCGATCGAGGACGGAACGAACAGTGGGCGCGAGAGCGCGCTCTTCGCGCTCGCGATGCACGAAGGCGGCATCGATCCGCTGATCGAGATCGCGCGGCACGACGCGAGCGGACATCTGCGCGGCCAGGCGCTCTTCTGGCTTTCACAGGCGGCCGGCGAAAAGGCTGCAGCCGCGCTGCGCGACGCGGTCGACAACGACCCGGAAGAGTCGGTGCGCGCGAAGGCCGTCTTCGGAATCTCGCAGCTGCCGAACGATCAATCGATCCCGATGCTGATCGATCTGCTCGAGCACAACCGCAGCCGCGAGGTGCGGAAGAAGGCCGCGTTCTGGCTCGGCCAGAAGAACGATCCCCGCGCGCTCGACGCTATCGCCGCAATCCTGCAGCAGTAGTCGCGAGGTTCAGCCGCGACATGCGCAGATTGCCGTTGATCAGCGTGCCGCCGGTGAACTGATAGCGGCTCAGCACCGCTCCGTTCGCCCCGCGCAGCTCGATGAATCCGCTGTTCATCTGTGGCTGCGGCGCGGTGCTGGCCGCCGTGTTCACCCGCATCATCCCGGCCTTGATCGGCGGCGGAGTCGGCTGAACCGCGAACTGAATGGAGCTCGTGACCGCGCCGCCGGGGCGGACCGTGATCTGGAAGTGCTGGATCGTTCCGCCCTGCTGGCCATCCGAGTCGATGACGGCGACTCTGCCGACTGCGGCGCGGGCGCTGCCGATGAACGAGGCGGCGCCTCTGCTGCCGCCGGACTCGATCTCGATTTTGGCGAAGTTCAACGTGACCTGCTCCTGCACGTTGCCATTGCCATCGCCGCTCTGACTGAACGAGCTCACGACCACATCCTTGATGTTGATCGTCTCGGCTGCCGAGGGCTTCAGGGTGCCCGTCGGGATGTGTTTACCGGAAGCGCAGGCCGCAAACAGACCCGGCGATGCCGCGTCGAGAGTCTTGGTGACCGTGATCGACGAGGGAGTGAGGTCGACTCGCGTGTACTCGAACGCGCCCTGACACGGCGCGGGCAGCTCGCCCGAGATTCCGCTGAGCTGCACGTAAGGATCGTTGCAGGTGCCGCCGATGAGACTTCCGGCGATGAGAAACAGAATTGCCGCGAACGCCGCTTTGCGCATGACAACCTCCGATGTTGAGAGGCGTACAGCCTACCACTCCATCACGTGGTCAGGCAGGCGCGTGCGTTCGCCGCTGCCGTCGACGATCTCCACCTGCACGTCGGTGTACTTCGGCACGCCGTGCGGACGCTTCGGAATCGTCAGCGTGAAGCCGGCGTGCCGCACATTCGGATACCACGGGAACATCGCCTGCACGTCGCCCCGATCGGTGAGCGTCGCCGGGTAGCGCCGCTGCGCTCCATTGAGCAGCACGTCCACCCCGGCGATGCCGTTCGGCGACAGGGCCCAGCCGGAAATGGTAAGTGAACGCTTACCAATCGTGAACTCGCGCGGCGAATCGAGATAGCCGAACGTCCGCGCGAGATACACCGGCTCGCCATCGAGCATCCGCTCGAGGTCCGGCTGCTGATCGGTTCTGCGCAGCGCGGCGCACCCCGTGCAATTCGCCGGAATCGCGAAAACGAAATCGCCGCCGTTCCGATGGTCGAACCGCCGCAGGAAGACGAGTCGTCCGCTCGCGAGCTCGTTCCTGAGCCATGCGTGTGCGGTGTTGCCTGCGCCGCGCAGCCAGTCGTCGTGAACGATGACGATCGATGCGCCGGCGTTCTGCAGATGCGAAGTCAGCTCGCTCGTCCAGATTTTTTCGGACGTGAGCTTGCGCAGTTTCGCGTCGTCAGGAGGGTCGTAGCCCGACGTGCCGTTCACGAGCAGACGGTGATGAAACGTCTGACTCAGCAGGTACTGCCACTCGATCCAGCCCTCCTCGACCGGCAGCTCGACCACCGCGCCTCGATAGCTCGCGTCGCGCAGCCAGCGATAGACCGGATCGACGTCGGTGATCGCGTACTCCCAGCCCGGCCGCGGGCGCACATCGAGAATCGCCAGCACGAGGAGCAGCGTGAACAGCGGCATCGTCCGGCGGCGGATCAGCACGGACGCGCCGAAACCGGCGGTGAGCGCCAGGCCGACGTACGCGATCGATGCCCACCGCGCCGGCACGCGAATTCCGTGAAACGCGGAGACGCGGTGATAGAGCAGCGAATGAAAAAAGGCGTGCATGCCGAGCGACCCGATGACGCCGATGCCGACCCACAGCACGCCGATCCAGAACGCGATCGGCAATCGCAATCCGCCGCGCCACGCCACCGGTCGTCGCAGCCACAGCCGGATGAAGATCGCGATCACCAGCGCCGTGAAGACGACGTCGGCGGTGTGCTTGGGTGACATCGCGCGCCACGCGCTGAGGATCGCGAGCAGCACGATGAGCACGTCCAGCGCGCGGAGCGCCGGCGGCACGCGCTCGCGCTTGTCGCCGACGAGCAGCGCGGCCGCGGTCAAAAACAAGACCATCAGGCCCGGGAAAAGATGGCGCTCGGGAAACTTGTCTTCCGGCGACGCGAATCTGCCGTACGTCGCGCTCCAGTACGTCGGATGCAGCCAGTCGCTCCACGTCGCCGAGAAGAACTCGACCTCGTCCGCAGTCCGCGTCATGTGGTACACCTCGGACACCGTTTTGTACGGCAGCAGAACGGGAATCATCAGCGCCAGCGCGATCGCGCCGGCGACGAGCAGCCGCAGCCAGAAATGCCAGCCGCTTCTTCGATCGACGAATGCCAGGACGACGATGGCGATCGCCGCCGCGAGCGTTCCGAACAAAAAGTAGTGGAGGTTTGTCAGGCCGTTCATCAGCAGCGCCGCGCCGAAGCCGATCGCGATCGGCCACGACGCCCGCCGCCAGTACGCGAGGATCGCCGCGAGAATCAGCGGCAGCCAGCCGCCCCAGATGATCTGAATGTGCGGGCGGTGATCGAATCGAAACGGCACGAATGCGTACAAGACGCCGGCGATGATTCCGGCGAGCGCGCTTCCGGTCGCAACGCGCACGAGCACGTACGCGCCGTACCCGCAGAACGCGACGCCGAGAAGAAAGAGGATGTTGTAGACGGCGAGCGGCGTCAGGCCGGCGAGATAGAACGGCAGACCGAAGATCGCGATGCCGAAGAGATTTTCACTGAACGCGAGCGGGTCCTTCGCCGGATAAAAAATC
Organism: Thermoanaerobaculia bacterium; assembly: GCA_035516895.1. Lineage (GTDB taxonomy): Bacteria > Acidobacteriota > Thermoanaerobaculia > Gp7-AA8 > Gp7-AA8 > Gp7-AA10. Next base: position 21,366 of record DATIZY010000220.1, read on the forward strand.
GGAGCCTGATACACGTTCGCGACGTGATGCGTCGCATCGTAGAGGTCCCAGTTGATGATCCACGTGTTCAGCAGAGGGTCGCCGAGGTCGGAGACGGCGGTGGAGAGACGGATGGCGAGCGGCCACGTCAGCGCGATCGCGAGCAGCAGAAACAGTCCGAAGGCGGCGAGCTCGCGCCCCAGCTTGCGCAATCGAAACAATTACACCATTGCGAACGCCCGCACCGGAAACGAATCCATCCCCCGGGCCCTCGGCGGCACGGCAAAGAAGCGGATGTCCCCTCGATCGGGGAGCGCGTCGAGGTTCGTCAGGTGCTCGACGATGAGGATGCCCGCGCGGAGCAGCTCCGTATGCGCGGGACGCGCGAGATCAGAGGTGTCGTCGATGTTGTACGAGTCGATGCCGACGATGCGAACGCCGCTTTGCGCGAGCGCGTCCGCCGCGGCGCGCGTCAGGAACGGATGCTGGTTGTTCCAATACGTTGGCGTGTTCCAGTGCCGGCTCCAGCCGGTATGAATCAACAGCGCTTTGCCGCGCAGGTCCTGCGGAACGGAGTCGATCGATCGCCGGCCGGTCGCGCGCAGGACGACGGCAGGAACGTTCGCGATCGAATCGAGATCGATCGAGCCGATGTCGCCTCCGTCGCGAAAGCGATGTGACGGCGCGTCGATGTAGGTTCCGGTGTTGCCGACCATCTCGATGCGGCCGATGCGGAACTCCGTGCCGGGCGCGTAGCGAGTCCGCGAGGCCTCGCGCGAGAGGAAGTCGGACATCGCCGGCGCGGGCAGGCCGTCGTAGGTGATGAGCCCGTGCTCGATCGAGTGGCTGAGGTCCACGAGCATTTTCAGGGACGATCATATTGGCAATCCCGTCGCTTTCTCGCGATTCCTCCGTTTTCTTCGCGCGCCACGGAGTCGCGTCCGATCGCGCGAAAGATTGTCGAGGCTTGATTCGCTCCCGCCACTCGCGTACAAGATCTGCGTGTCGTCCATGGTCCTCGAGCGCCGCAGCGTGGCCGGTCAGCCGCTGCGTTGGAGCGAAGAGCTGCGCGACCTGCGCGCGCATGCCACGCTGCTCTACGAGCTGGTCCATCGCGATCTCACCGTGCGATACAAGCGGTCGGTTCTCGGATTCGTCTGGACGATGCTGCATCCGCTGCTGCTGATGATGATCTTCGTGCTCGTCTTCTCGACGATCTTCCGCGTTGGCACGCCGCACTACGAAACGTACTTTCTGTCGGCGTACGTCGCGTGGAACTTCTTCGCGCAGACGACCGTCAATGCGATGGCCAGCGTGGCATGGAACGGACCGCTGATGAAGCGCGTGCGCGTGCCGCAGTCGATCTTCACGCTCGCCATTGTCGTGGCCGGCCTGGTCAACCTCGGGCTTTCTCTCGTGGTGCTGTTTTCGATCATGCTCGCCGTCGGCGCGCCTCTGCACGCGTCGCTGTCCTTTCTCCCGGTGAGCCTTCTGCTGCTGGGCATCTTCACCTTCGGCGTCTCGCTCGCGCTCACCGCCGTTTCGGTCCTGTTCGGTGATGTGCGCGAGATGGTGCAGGCCGGGATGCCGGCGCTGATGTACCTGACCCCGATCATCTATCCGATCTCGATTGTCCCGGAGCGGCTCCGCTGGCCGATCAAGCTCAACCCGCTGGTTTACATCGTGGAGATCGTCCGCGATCCGATCTATTACGGCATCGCTCCGGCGCCGCAGACGCTGGTGATCGCGGCGGTGCTTGCATTCGGATCCCTGGCCGTGGGCTGGATGATTTTTCGTCATCTTGCGCCGCGCTTCCACGCGCACCTCTGACCATGAATGTCATCGAGCTTCAGCGGGTGAGCGTCCGTTTTCGCGAGAGGAAGATTCGCAGCCTCAAAGAAGCGGTCATCCGGTGGTCGAAGGGAAGGCCGCGACCGGACATCTTCTATGGACTGCGCGACGTCTCGCTTTCCATTCGGCAGGGCGAGGCCATCGGCATCATCGGGGCGAACGGCGCCGGCAAGTCGACGCTGCTCCGCGTTGCCGCCGGCATCATCGCGCCGTCGGACGGGGTCGCCATCCGTCGCGGCACGCTTGCGCCGGTGATGGAGCTGGGAACGGGATTCGAGGCGGAGCTCTCCGGACGCGAGAACATTTTTTTCAATGGCGCGCTGCTGGGAGTCTCCCGCTCCTACATGCGCTCACGCGTGGAGGAGATCGTCGACTTCTCCGGTCTCGAGCAATTCATCGACGCACCGCTGCGCACCTACTCGACCGGAATGGTGGCGCGGCTGGCGTTCGCGGTCGCCACGGCGATCGAGGCGGAGACGATTCTGCTCGATGAGATTCTCGCAGTCGGCGACGCCGCGTTCCGCCGACGCTGCAACGACCGCATCGGACGCTACGTGCGGAGCGGCGCGACCGTCGTGGTGGTGTCGCATGAGCTCAATCCGCTCGCCGGCCTCTGCTCGCGGGCTCTCTGGATCGGCGAAGGACGGATCGTGGCGGACGGCCCCGTGCGAGAGGTGATCGCGGCTTACTGCCCTCGGGATGAATCTCCGAGCTTCGCGAGTGAGCCGAAGCGCTGAACCTCCTCAATCCGTTCGCAGCGAACCGATTCTGCGAATGGCGAACGACTCATCCGCTCAGATGGCTCCGCCGGCCGGCACGGGCAGTATGATCTCCGGTGCGTATCCTTGGCGACGAACAATCTTCGCCGGCCATCCTGCGCGCTGACGACCGGGAAACTGCAGCCACTATGCGCAGCGCCGTTTGTTCCGTGATCTCTCCGAACTATCGCCCCCTGGCCCGGGTGCTCATGGCGTCTCTGCGCTCACACCATCCCGAATGGGACCGCTACGTTCTGGTGGTGGGCGGAGCCGCGGGCGTCGGCGATGAAGAGCCGTTCGAGCTGGTCGCCATCGATTCGCTCGGACTCCCTGCAATCACCGATCTCGCATTTCGTTACACGATGCTCGAGCTGGATACCGCCATGAAGCCGTGGCTGATTTCGCACCTCTTCGATCGCGGATACGACCGGGTCATGTATTTCGATCCCGACATCGTCGTCTACAGCCGGCTCGCGGAGCTCGAGCGCCCCGACGCGCCGTTCATCACGCTGACGCCACATCTCACCGGTTCGGTCGAAGAGGCCGGTCACGCGCGCGAGCGCACCATTCTTCTCGCCGGCGTCTGGAACCTCGGCTTCATCGCGATCACGCGAGATCCGCAACTCGATGCATTTCTCGGCTGGTGGAAGAGGCGGCTGGAACGCGAGTGCGTCGTCGAGCCCGAGCAGGGACTGTTCGTCGATCAGAAGTGGATCGATCTCGTCCCGGGACTCTTCGACCGCGTCACTGCGCTTCGCCACGAGGGCTATAACGTGGCCTACTGGAATCTTCAGCAGCGAACGATGACGCGAGGCGCCGCCGGCGGGTTTCTCGTCAATGGACAGCCTCTGCGGTTTTTTCACTTCAGCGGGTTCGATCCTTCCGTTCCGACCCTCGTTTCGCGTCACGACGTTTCGCAGAAGGTCGCTTCGTCGGGCGACGCAGCGCTGCTTTTCCGTGAGTACACGATCGCTCTGAGAGCCGCTGGTTTCGACTCGTTTCGCGATGCGCCGTATGCATATGCAGAGTTCGCCGACGGCTCGCAAATCGCTGATGTCGTTCGGCTCGAATACCGAAGATCGCCGCACCTCCGCGATGCTGCAGCCGGCAATCCGTTCGGACATCCGGAGCTGTTTCGGGGAATCAAGAAACGAAGGGCGCCGCTTTCCGCGCGCGCCGCGTTCCATGCGTACCACTTTCTCTCGCGAGCGCGGCCGATCGTTCGGCTGATTCCGCGGCGGCTGCGCGCGGCGATGCGCGAGGGTCTGCTGGGTCGCAGCACCACGTAGTGCATCGCGGCTCAGAGCGCGATCGCGTGGACGCGCGCGACGAGGAGAACGGCGACAATGCACATTCCGATGAATGCGTAGAGCACGCGATATTGGGCCTGCAGCCGCGAGACGTTTTCGTACGTGAGGCCTTCCCTCAGAGTTTGCAGCGACCAGTAGATCTGGATCGGGAAGAGAAGGACGACGGCGGCAAGCCCGCGTGGAACGATGTTCTCGAAGGCAAGCGCGAGAAAAAGCACTTGCGCCGACGCGAACAGGATCAGGCTGGCGATGAAGGTGCGGCGCGGTCCGAAGGCGACGGCATTTGTCCGGATGGCGTTCGTCGCGTCTCCTGCATAGTCGCGGACCTCCTGAGTCAGATGTCCCGCGGCGAAGACGAGGGCGAAGTACATGCCGGTGACCAGGCCCCGGCGATCGAGAGCGTGTCCCACGCAATATCCGAGGAGGAAGTGCAAAACACCACCACAGAGGTGCGTCGCTGAATTGAGGAGCGGTCTCGCTTTCCAGTGGAAGTGCGGCAGTGAGTAGAAAGCGCTCAGTGCGGCGATGGCCAGCGCGAGGCCAACCGTTACCGCGCCCAGCCAACTGAAGATCAGGAGACTCACGACGAGGAGCGCGGCCGTGATTCCGCCGATTTCCCTCGTCCCGGCGCCACGGGCGGTGAAAACGCCCGCGGCCTTGTTGGGATCGGCGAGATCTGCTGCGAGGCCTGCCCAGTCGTTGATCATGAAGACGTGCGTCATTAGAAAGAGGTTGCCGGCGAGAAGCACGATGATGGAATCGATATCGCGCGCGTGTGGATGCGTCATCGCGAACGCGGCGCCGAGGAGTGGCGGTCCCTGCAGGACGAGGATGTCCTGGACGCGAAGCCGGGAAAAGTAGCGGGCCGCCGAGGCCCTAGTTTCCGAGTCGTGGATGACCGAGGAGTTCATATTGCCGATAAAGCCTTAGCCAAAGCGCGTAGCCGGCGTCCTCGGACCAATAGTAGCGAGGAACCGTCGCCGTGAGGTCGTTGTGGTAGAGCAGTGGCGGATCCGTTCGGATGAGTGCAAAATCGTCCCTGGCCAGCTCGCGAAGCACGGATCGAACGAGCGTGACATCCGGCGGGGAGCTTCCAGGCGTTGACATGAGCATGCGCGCGACGGTGACCCAGATCGCCTGCCCCTCGACGTCCGTGCGCATCCGCGACTCGGGCAGCTGCAGCTCGCAGCCGGCATTGGCAAGGTCGTTCACGCGCAGCATGGGGACGAGAGGCGTCCGGCGATAGTAGACCCAGATTCGATCGTCATCGATGAAATTGCGCAGGGCATGACAGAGCGCGACGGCGGCCG
>DATIZY010000221.1:0-6144 GCA_035516895.1 Thermoanaerobaculia bacterium
GCGACGAAATGACGACGTACCACATCGAAGCGGCGATCGCCGCGTGCCACGCCGCCTCGCCGTCGTTCGAGGAAACCGACTGGGGCCGCATCGTGTCGCTCTACGACGACCTCATCGCCCTGAATCTGTCGCCGGTGGCCGCGCTGAACCGCGCCGTCGCGATCGCGATGATCGACGGCGCGGGCGCCGGCATCGACGCCGTCGAATCGATCGAAGGCCGCGAATCGCTCCGCGACTACCCGCTCCTCTACTCGACTTTGGGCGAACTGTGGCTGCGCCGCGGCGACCGCGAGCGCGCCGCCGAGCAGTTCTCGCGCGCGCTCGAGCTGCCGTCCTCGATGCCCGAAAAGCGATTTCTGCTGCGCAAGCTGGAGGCGTGCGGATAATTGTCTGTTGTCTGTTGTCTGTTGTCTGTCATCAGCGCCCAGAGAACAGACAACAGACAACAGACAACAGAGAACAGAGAACTCGTTTATCATTCGCGCCCGATGAGCGGCCCGATTCACGATTTCATTCAGAAGCACTATCGCCACTTCAACGCCGCTGCGATGCGGGCGGCGGCGGATGACTACATCCGCCACCTCGATCGCGGCGGAAGGATGCTGATGACGATCGCCGGCGCGATGTCGACCGCGGAGATCGGCATGTCGCTCGCAGAGATGATCCGGCGCGACAAGGTGCACGCGATCAGCTGCACCGGCGCAAACCTCGAAGAAGACATCTTCAATCTCGTGGCGCACGATCACTACGAGCAGGTGCCGCACTATCGCCAACTGCGGCCGGAAGACGAGAAGGCGCTGCTCGACCGGCACATGAATCGCGTCACCGACACATGCATCCCCGAGGGCGAGGCGATGCGGCGCATCGAAGCGGCGGTGCTGCGGCACTGGGTCGAGAAGGACAGGAAAGGCCAGCGCCTCTTCCCGCATCAGTTCATGTACGAGATCCTTCGCGACGGTTCGATCAGGGAGTTCTACCAGATCGATCCGAAAGACTCCTGGATGATCGCCGCCGCGGAGAAGAACCTCCCCATGTTCGTTCCCGGCTGGGAGGACTCGACCCTCGGCAACATGTACGCGGGGCACTGCATCTCCGGCGACGTGAAGAACGTGCACACGGTTCGCACCGGAATCGAGTACATGATCGAGTTAGCAGATTGGTACACGAAAACGAGCACGAAGAATTCGATCGGATTTTTTCAGATCGGCGGCGGCATCGCCGGCGACTTTCCGATCTGCGTCGTGCCCATGCTGCATCAGGACCTGCAGCGCACCAGCGTGCCGCTGTGGGGCTACTTCTGCCAGATCAGCGATTCGACGACGAGCTACGGCTCGTACTCCGGCGCCGTGCCGAACGAGAAGATCACGTGGGGCAAGCTCGGCGTCGACACGCCGAAGCACATCATCGAATCGGACGCCGCGATCGTCGCGCCGCTCGTCTTCGCGTACATCCTCGGCTGGTAGGACTGCACCATAGGACTTAGGACTCAGGACTCAGGACTTAGTCACGCTCCTCGAGAGCACGCGCAGTCCGACTCGGCGAAGGGGTGGTGGGACTAAGTCCTAAGTCCTAAGTCCTAAGTCCTAAGTCCTAAATTCTAAGTCCTAAGTCCTAAGTCCTAATTCGTCGGCTGGTTTATTGCGAAATCGGCACGGCGAGCTTCTTCGAGTCGTTCGTCCCCTTCTTCGTGACCGTGATGTCGAGCGACGCGACGTTCGCCGCCGCGGGATCGATCTGCAGTACCAGCGCCGCCGCGCCGTCGCCCGCGCCGTCCGCGCGGCCGAGGAACGTGGTTTTCGGCGTGGTCTGCCAGGTGAGGTCCTGCGTCTTCGCGCCGTACACGAACACGGCGACCTTGTCTTTGGCGACAGTGGTCGGGAAGAACTGGCCGCCGTTGAGTACGAATGGATACGGTGCGTTGCCGGCGTGCGATTCGCCCTTGAACATCACCCACTTCGCCTGTTCCTCCATCGGCACGACGCTGTATCCGGCGACTTCGCCCGGCTTCGGAATCACAATGTCGGAGCGGGCAAATCCGCGGCGATCGTTCTCGACCGCATGGACGAGCGATTTGATCGCATATTGCCCGGGCGGCAGCGACAGCGTGCCGTAGTACTTGACGCCGGTGGAGCGGAGCTTGTCGCCGACTTTGCGCAGATCGAGCGTCAGCAACTGATAGAGCCGGTCGCGAACGACGCCGTCGCTGTCGAACGCGTAGACGAAGAACTCGAGCTTCTCCGAATTGCCGCGCAGGTCCTTGAGCAGATCGCTGCCGGGAACCTCGAGGATGACCGGCACCTGCAGCCGCGGGCCGTTCGTCGGAAACGCGGCGGCGAGCGCGTTCACGTGGACGTCGTTCTGCGGAATGTCGTTGATGATGATCTCGGCGTTGCTCAGTGTGCGTTGGACGGACGACTCGCCGCCGCCTTCGAAATAGCCGGCGCGGCTGTACGCGCGCGCGCCGCCGGGCGCGTTGAGCAGCTTGACTTTCAGATTGTGAAACGTGCCCGGCTTCTGCGTCGGAGCCTGGAACGAAAGCACGTACACCACTTCCTGCTGGTGCAGCATCTTCTCGAAATCGGTCTTGAGGTTGTTGACGTTCTCGAAGACCTCACCGCCCGTCGGTCGCGAAAGGAGGAACAGCGCGGCGTTCGAGTTGATCGTTGCGCCTTCCTGCACGTCGTTCTGCACGCGCACGCCTTTGATGTCGATCGCGTCGAGCACGACGTCGGACTGCCGGAAGTATTGGGCCATGCGATCGAGCAGCGACTGGCTGGTGGTGCTGCCGTAGCGGTTGTCGTTGTTGACGTTGTAGCTCGAGCCGCTCATCACCTGTTCGCTCTCATTGAAAGCATCGACGGTCGCGCGCGCGTCGCGGCCCTGAATGTATTTCGGATCGAAGCCTTCGCTGAGCAGCACGATCTGCTTGCGTCCTGGGACGGCGCGAAGCGTGCTGGCCAACGCGCCCAGTCCATCGATCTCGCGCTCGACGCGCTGACGAACGGCGTCCTCGTTGATGCGCTGCAGCCGCGCCGCGGTATCGCGCTCTTCCGCGTCGGCGATCGCAGCGTTGCCGGAACCCGTCGGCTGCTGCGCGGACTCGTCGGGCGGCTTGAACGCGACGGTGTTGTTCGCGATCTGCAGAGGATCGGCGCCGCGATAGGCGCGCGGATCGTTGATCGCCGACGCGACCATCGCGCGATCGGTGGTGAATGCGGTGATGAGGCGGAAGCCGCGATCGGGCTCGATCGTCGACACGGCCACGAGATCGCGCGGCTTCACTTCGTCGCTGATGAACTTGCGCGCCGCTTCCTGCGCGCGCGCGAGCGCGCCCGGCGTGGAGTAACCGAGGTCGAACAGGAGCATGAATTGCCGGCGGGCGTTCGGATTGAGCGGCGAGATCGCGTTCATCGACTGATTCGATGCGAAGTCGATCGCATCGAAGCCTGTGATCGCGACCTTCGCGCCGTTGTCGATCACCTCGAAGTTCGCCGCGGTCAGGCCGCGCACCGGATTGCCGGCGGAATCGACGACCGTCACCGGCACCTCGACGACGCTGACGTTGATCGTCTCCTTCATTTGGGCCAGCAGCGTGACCGCGCCGGCAAGCGCTGCAGCAACCGCAAATGCTCGTTTCATCGGATCTCCTCTTTCGATCGAAGCAGCGTCAGCGGAACGCTCACCTTCCGCTCGTCCGTCGAACCTTTCTTGTGAATGGTGACATCGAGCCGCTCGGGATTCCCGTCCGCGGCATCCGGAGCATACTGGAACATCAGCTTCGTGACGTCGCCGCCGCTGATCTCCTGCACGACTTTCGCGGCAACCTCATGCGAAGAGCCGTCGCCGTCGCGGACGCTCGTCTGCCACGACAGCTCGTCTTTGCCGACGTTGTAAACGAAGACGGCGAACTGCCGCGGCTCGCCCGCGCGCACGCGCACCGCGGCGCTCGGAATGAATGGATTGCCGTTGATTTGAAACGGATACCCGGAGTTGGTCGCGTCGTGCGAGCCGCCTTTGACCATCAGCCACTTGCCCGGGTCCTCGACGAAAAACGGCGGCAGCACGGCGACGTCGCTCGTCCCCGGCACCGAGATGTCGGTGCGCGCGTAGCCCTTGCGATCGGTCTCCCGCACGTGCACGAGCGTGCGAATCGTGTACTTCCCTTCCGGCAGGCTGAGCGTGCCGTAATACTTGATCCCGTTCTCGCGCAGCTTGGCAGCGACCTTCGGCAGATCGAGACCGATCACCTGGAAAATGCGATCGCGCACCATCCCGTCGTCGTCGAACGCGTATAGATAAACTTCTACATTAATCATTGATGTTTTTGCGTTCGCCATGAGATCCGCGCCGTCGATCTCGAGGATGACCGGCACCTGCGACTTCCCGGCCGTGGGGAACGGTGCGGCGAGCGCGGCGACTCCGATCTCGTTCTGCGGAATGTCGTTGAGGATGATCTGCGCCGCGGTCAGCGTGCGCTCGAGCGTGTTCTCGCTGCCGTGCTCGTAATAGCCGCTGCGCGCCGACACGCGCGCACCCGGCACGTCCTTCACGCGCACGCGCAGCTCGTGAAACCTGCCGGGCACGGTCACCGGCGGCTGAAAACCGAGGACGTAGACGACTTCCTGGGCACGGAGCATGCGCTCCAGATCGGCACTGAGATCGTTTGAGTTGCGGAAGACTTCTCCGCCCGTCGCGCGCGCGAGCAGAAACAGCCCGGCGTTCGAATTGATCGTCGCGCCGTTCTCGACGCTGTTGTTGACGCGCACGCCCTGGATGTCGACGGCGTCGAGCACGACGTCGGATGCGCGGCACGCCGCCGCAAGCTCGTCGACCAGCTTCAGGCTGCTCGTGTTGCCGTAGCGCAGATCGGTATCGACCTTCCACGTCTCGCCGTTCTCGACCTGATCCATCTCCTGCATGGACTCGTTCATCGCCTGCGCATCGCGCCCCTCGATGAGCCTCGGATCGAACCCTTCCGAGAAGAAGACGACCTGCTTGCGGCCCGGCAGCATGCGCACCGTCCGCGCGATGCCTTCGAGCAGGCGCACCTCGCGGTCGATCCGGCTGCGATAGAAACGCTCGTTCATGCGCGTCTGCTCGCGGACGATCTCCGACGCGACATCCTCGAGGTTGATGTCCTTTTCCGTTCGGTTCGCCTGCTGCTGCGGCGTCTCCGCCAGCGTGAGATCGACTGTGGTCTGGCCGGCGATCTGAAGCGGATCGCTCGAGCGGAACAGCACCGGATTGCCGATCGCCGCGTTGAGCAGATTGCGGTCGCTGGTGAATGCGGTCAGCAGGCGGAATCCGCGATCGACATCGACCGTCGCGACCGCGGCGAGGTCATAGCGCTTCATCCCGCGGGCGATGAAGTTCTGCGCGGCTTCCTGCGCTTTCGCGCGGCCGACCGGCGAGGAGAACGTCAGATCGAACAGCAGGAGGAAATTGCGGCGCAGCGCGGGATTGAGCGGCGACGCCGACTTCATCGACTGCGGCGAGGCGAAGTCGATCGTGTCGAAGCTGGAGATCGGCCGCAGCTTGCCCTGATCGTAGATTTCGAATCGATCTTTCGTCAGTCCGCGCACGGGATCGCCGTTGCGGTCGAGCACCGTCACCGGCACTTCGACGTAGTTGACGTTGATCGTTTCGCGCACCTGCCCTGCAAGAGCCGTGGCGAAAAGAAGAAGGATGCTCGCGAGGCCTACGGGCCGGCGCATGGGGGGATTCTCCTGTGTACCGAACATTGTACGATCGGCGCTCCGCCGGCTGTTACTTCTCGATAAATTCAGGCCGCGGGCGCCGGGGCGGGCGAACTGCCGCGGCGAACTCGACAGCGAGCCCGGCCCGACGCCGAAGCACGAAAGCCAAACGCTTGAGGCCGAAGGCCGAGTGCCGGGGCGCCAGCCGCCGAGCGCGTAGCGCCTAACCCGAACGCCTAACCCCAACGCCTAACGCCCAACGCCTAACGCCCTGACGCCCGACGCCTGACGGCCTGACGCCGCCTACCGCATCGAATGCACGTCGATCGTAAAGAAGCTGTTCGGCGAGACGACCATCGTCGAATGCAGCGAAAGGAAGTCCTTCGGCAACGTGAGCGCGGGCGCCACCGGGGCCGTTCTCGCGAGCGCCCCGCTGAGATCGATCGTG
>DATIZY010000222.1:0-5079 GCA_035516895.1 Thermoanaerobaculia bacterium
CGGCTTCGGAGAAGACGGAGAAGTTTGTGCCGGCGCCGTCGTAGGTTGCGCCGAGCGGATAAGGATTTCCGGGCCAGATTTTCATACGGATGAAACCAGAAGGATCTCAAGGAAGGCAGAAGGATGAAGGATGAAGGATGAAGGATGAAGGATGAATACTCAAACGATGAACGATGAACGATGAGCGATGAACCGACCGTGTCCAATGCAGAGAAGGCCCGCCATCTCGTCTTCCTTCATTCTTCGTGATTCATCCTTCATCCTTCATCCTTCTGCCTTATGAAAATTTGGCCCGGAAATCCTTATCCGCTCGGCGCAACCTACGACGGCGCCGGCACAAACTTCTCCGTCTTCTCCGAATCCGCCGAGCGAATCGAGCTTTGTCTCTTCGACGACGGCGGCAATCAGACGTGCGTCGATCTGCCGGAGATGACCGGCTTCGTCTGGCACGGCTATCTGCCGAACGTCACGCCCGGACAGCGCTACGGCTTTCGCGTTCACGGTCCGTGGAATCCTTCGCGCGGCGAACGATGCAATCCGGCGAAGCTCCTCCTCGATCCGTACGGCAAAGCCGTCGCCGGGGACGTGCAGTGGAACGAAGCGATCTTCCCTTACCGCTTCGATCAGGGTGAAGACTCGAAGAACGAAGCCGACAGCGCGCCGTTCATGCCGAAGTCCGTCGTCGCGAGCCCGTATTTCGACTGGGCCAATGATCGCCATCCACGAACGCCGTGGCACCAGACGATCATTTACGAGGTCCACGTCAAGGGCTTCACCAGGCGGCATCCGGGCATTCCGGAGAATCTGCGCGGAACGTACGCCGCGCTCGCCCACCCCGCGGCCATCAGGCACTTCGAAAACCTCGGCATCACGGCCGTCGAGCTGATGCCGGTGCATCAGTTCATTCACGACAAGACGCTCATCGATCGCGGGCTGCGCAACTACTGGGGCTACAACTCGATCGGCTATCTCGCCGCGCACAACGAGTACTCGTCGAGCGGCCAGTTAGGCCAGCAGGTGCAGGAATTCAAGGAGATGGTCAAGCACCTGCACGATGCCGGCATCGAAGTCATCCTCGATGTGGTCTACAACCATACGGCCGAGGGGAACCATCTCGGGCCGATCCTGTCGATGAAGGGGATCGACAACGCGGCGTACTACCGGCTCGTTGCCGACAATCCGCGCTACTACATGGACTACACCGGCACGGGCAACAGCCTGAACATGCGTCATCCGCATGTGCTGCAGCTGATCATGGATTCGCTGCGCTACTGGCATCTCGAGATGCACGTCGACGGCTTCCGCTTCGATCTCGCGGCGACGCTCGCGCGCGAGCTGCACGACGTCGATCGCCTGTCGGCGTTCTTCGACATCATTCAGCAGGATCCGGTGATCAGCCAGGTGAAGCTGATCGCCGAGCCGTGGGACGTCGGCGAAGGCGGCTATCAGGTCGGCAATTTCCCGCCGTTGTGGTCGGAGTGGAACGGGAAATACCGCGACACGGTGCGCGACTACTGGCGCGGCACCGACCAGACCCTCGGCGAATTCGCGAACCGCCTGACCGGCAGCTCCGATTTGTACGCGTGGACCGGCCGCCGGCCGTACGCGAGCATCAACTTCGTCACGGCACACGACGGATTCACGCTGCGCGATCTGGTCTCGTACAACGACAAACACAACGAGGCGAACGGCGAAAACAACAACGACGGCGCGAACGACAACCGGTCGTGGAACTGCGGCGTGGAAGGACCGACGGACGACGCGAACGTGAATGCGCTCCGCGGCCGGCAGCAGCGCAACTTCCTGGCGACGCTGTTCCTCTCGCAGGGAGTGCCGATGATCTGCGGCGGAGACGAGATCGGCCGCACGCAGGGCGGCAACAACAACGCGTACTGCCAGGACAACGAGATCTCGTGGTACGACTGGGAGCGCGTCGACGACGAGCTCTTCGCGTTCACGTCGCGCATCATTCAGTTCCGGCGCGAGCACCCGACGTTTCAGCGGCGCCGGTGGTTTGTGGGCAGCGAGCTTCACGGCGCCGGCGCGAACGACATCAGCTGGTTCAAGCCCGACGGCGAGGTCATGACCGACGACGACTGGAACAACGGCTTCGCCCGCAGCCTCGGCGTCTTCATCAACGGGAAGGCGATTCCGACGCCCGATGCGCGGGGCGACGCGATCGTCGACGACAGCTTCTGCATTCTGTTCAATGCGCACTACGAGGCGCTCGACTTCACACTGCCGTCGTGCCCGTGGGGTGAAGCATGGGCGCCGGTGCTGGACACGCGATGGAGCGTTCCCGATCTTCGCGAGCGCCGTCAGATTCGCGCCGGCGAAAAGGTGAACCTCGAGGCCTACTCGATGTTCGTCCTTCGCCGCGCCGGCTAGCGGGGTCAGGTCTGTCGTCTGTCGCTTTTTCTACCTTTCGTAGAGTTACGAAGTACGCTGAAGCTTCAAGTCATGCGTCGACAAGAGGTTTTAAACGCAATCTGGGCGACCGAGTTCGCGCGTTTCCTCCACGCTGATTCCTCTCGAATGTCTCCAGGCGGTAGCAAAAACGACAGACGACAGATCTGACCCCATTAATGGGTGGCGTGGCCATCGTCGCGGCAAGATTGAGCTGAGCCGCAGGCGTGCGGAGCCGGGAAATGACGCTGCACGCGGTGGACGGCGATCTCATGCCCGCTCCCATGTTTGCGCGTGATCGAGCTCTTCGCGCCGCTGCAACGCGAATGTGTCCCACTCATCGCGTGTGCCGGCCATCCCATCCTCATCGACGATCTCGACCCGATGCACGGCCTGCATGCTGTGCAGGGTCGCGCCGCGCGCGGCGACCGCCAGGAGTAACGAGGCGAAGATCAGCCGGCGCATCGTTCAGCGCGCGACAGCGACCCGCGGCACTCGCGGACCGTCGAGAAACTTTTTTGTCCGACATCCGCGCAGCGTACCGTAACATTCGCGCGGCAAATGACGTCTCAAGACTCAATGAGTTGGAGAAGATACGCACTCGAAACCGCGACGCTGATCGTCGCCGCAGTCCTCTGCGCCTTCATCTCGAACGCAATCGCATCGCGCGAGCGAAAGCTCGTCGTCGTCAGCACGATCTCGGCGAGCAGCGCGCGGCGAGCGGCGAGCAGCAGCCCAGCGCCAACGCCGGTCGTCACGCAAACAACGCAGACGACGATCACCCAAACAACAGCAACGGAACCGCCGGCCGCGAAGCCGCAGCCGGCGGCCGTTCCGAACACGCCAACCGTTCCGAACACGAAGCACCCGCTCAACCCGGCCGCCACCCGGGAGCCGGCCAAGACGTTCAATCCGCATCCCGACAAGCCATACATCGAGATCGGATTCGATGACGTCAAGGCGCTGCACGACAACGGCGTGCTGTTCCTCGACGCGCGCCGCACGTCGGTGTACGAGGACGGCCACATCCCCGGCGCTCGCCCGTTCTCGGTCTGGGAATCGGACATCGACGACAAGGTGAACAAACTCTTCGCCGAGCGTCCCGATCCAGCGCAACAGAACCTGCCGATCGTCGTCTACTGCTCGGGCGGCGACTGCGAAGACTCGCACATGCTCGCGCAGAAGTTGTGGGGCATCCAGTTCAACAACGTTTACGTCTACAAAGACGGGTTCCCCGACTGGCAGAAGCGCGGCGAGCCCGTGCACACGGGCACGAACCCATGAAATGGCTGACGCACCCGTGGCTGACGATCCGCGTGCAGCTCGCGCTCGGCGTGATCTTCGTCGTCGCGTCGCTTCCGAAGATCGCTGATCCGCCTTCGTTCGCGCACATGATTTACAACTACAAGCTCGTGCCGTGGCCGCTGATCAACGCGATGGCGCTGGTGATGCCGTGGCTCGAGCTCCTCTGCGGCGTCGCCCTGATCCTCGGCATCTGGAAAGGGCCGGCGCGATCGATCGCCGGCGCGATGCTCGTGGTGTTCATCGTGGCGATCTCGATCAATCTGATTCGCGGTCACGCGATCGACTGCGGCTGCTTCAACGTCAGCGATGCGAACAAAACCGAGGCCGAGCGCTTCGCCGACATGCGCTGGGACGTTCTGCGCGACGTCGGCATGCTCCTGATGATCGGGCAGCTGTGGTGGGCGGCGCGCGCTACTTCTTATCGCACTCCGAGCTGATCCACTTGCCCTTGTAGGTCACCTTCATCTCGCGATCGCCGACTTTCATCTGCATCGATCCGTCGTAGCTGTCGGTGCCGTACGTGATCTTGCCCGAGCCGGTGACCGTGTTGCGCTCGCCCTGGCAGGTCAGATTCCAGGTGACGGTCTTGTCGTCGACCTTGTAGTCGCTGATCTTGCAATCGCTGCGCTCTTCGCCGGTGCGGCGGTTCATCGGCTTCGGAATCGTCGTCTCCGGGTTCTTCTCCAGATCGTCCTGCGTGATGCAGACGGTGCGCGTCATCGGCGCCGGTTTGGCCGGCATGCCGGGCATGTCGATCTCTGTCGTGACTTCCCACTTCCCCGGTTTTGCGGGATGCGCAGCAAACAGCGACACAGGCAGAGCGAGTGTGGAGATAAGCACCGCGGTGCGGATTTTCATGCGGCGCAGTATACGTCAGCCGCGTGCGGCACGGCCGCGCGACTGCACAGCCATCACACGCAGCGCGCCCGTCAATGCCGCGGAGTCGTTGCCGCTCTTCACGAGAATCGTGATCGCGCCGGGTTGTGCGGCCGGCGAGATCTCGAACGTCGCGTACACGTAGTTGCCGGCGTACGAGAAATCGGAGACCCGTTTGAAATTCGGATTCGGGATGTCGAACGTCGTCGTCCCGCTGATGAATCCGTCGCCGCCGACTGCGATCTTCATCGTATGCCCCGCATTGACCAGCACCGTCATGCAGCCGAGGGCGAGGTCGTCGCGGGAGGCATCGGTGGCACCGACCCATTTCGGATTCAGCGTCGTCGTACCGACGCTGTTGATCATGAGATTTCCGTAATAGTGGCCCGCTTCGACCTGCAGCGATCCGCCGTCGATGAAGCTGGTCGGAAACGAGTACGCCTTCGCGGTCTGATACATGCCGGAGAGGTTCTGCACGTACACGGGTCCGTC
>DATIZY010000223.1:0-11667 GCA_035516895.1 Thermoanaerobaculia bacterium
CGCGCATGATCGCGAAGGGCGACGTCGATGAAGTCGATGCCGGGAAGGTGGCCCTCGGTCAGCGCGTCACGACCCGACTCGACGCCCATCCCGATCAGGAGTTCCACGGCACGATCCGCAAAGTGGCCAACATGGTCCAGCCGAAACAGCAGCAGTCGTCCGATCCGTCGAAGGTGCTGCGCGTCGAGATTGCGCTCGATCGCAGCGATCCGGTGCAGATGCGGCCCGGCATGCGCTTCCAGGGCACGGTCGAGCTGCAGCGCGAGCGCAACATCGTCCTCGTTCCGCGCAACGCGGTGTTCGTCTCCGCGCTCGGGCCGTACGCGATCCGCCGCGGCTGGTTCTCGGTCAACGAAGTTCCTCTGCGCCTCGGCCGGCAGAACGACCGCTTCGTCGAGGTCCTCGGCGGCCTGAGGGCCGACGATCGCGTGCTGCTCCGGAGCGAGAAGAAAGAGGACGCGAAATCGTGAGCGTCATCGTGAGCCGCGAAGACGGCGAAGGATCCCCCTGGCGCAGGGGATCCCTCGCTGCGCTCGGGATGACACTGATCCTGTGCGCGTGCCACCGCGATGCGATCCCGACGTACACCGCCGAGCCCGCACAGTTCGCGCGGCGCGTCACTGCCGACGGCGTGCTGAAGGCCGTCAAAGCGACGCCGCTCTCCGCGCCGATGAACATCCAGCAGACGCTGCGGATCGCGTCGATCGCCGACGACGGCGCATTCGTCAAGAAGGATCAGGTCGTGGTCACGTTCGATCCCACCGATTTTCAGAAGGACCTGTTAGGCGGAAACGAGGACCGCGAAACGGCCGAGAACAAGATTTCGAAGACGGTGACGCTCGCCGATGCGACGCGCACGAACCTCAAGCGTGACGCGCGGCAGGCCGACGCGGAGCTCATCGCCGCGAAGCACTTCAAATACGACGATGCGGAGATCTTCTCCCGATATCAGCGCATCGAGTCGCAGATCGATCAAACGCTCGCCGGCGACAAGAAAGAGCACGCCGAAAACGTCCTCGGCGTCCGCGACAAGCTCTCGAGGGCCGACCGCGATCTGCTGACGATCGAGGAGAAAAAAGCGGGACTGAAGATTCGCAACGCCGAGCAGGGGCTGCACTCGCTCGAGATGCGCGCGCCGTACGACGGCATTCTCGTGCTGCAGCGCGACTGGCGCGGCGACGTGCCGCGCGTCGGCAACAGCGTCTGGCCCGGCGAGACCCTCGGCGAAATTCCGGATCTGCGCGCGATGAAAGCGGAAGTCTTCGTCCTCGAGGCCGACGCGGCCGGGCTCGCGGTCGGAGAGAAGGCGATCGTGCGCCTCGAATCGAATCCGCTCGTCGCATATTCCGGTAAGGTCAGCCAGGTCGACAAACTGGCGCGTCCGCGGTTTCGCGGCGTGCCGGTGCAGTACTTCGGCCTCACGGTGACGCTCGACGAAACCGATCCGGCGGTGATGAAGCCCGGCGCGCGCGTACGCGCGACGCTCGATGTCGAAGACCGCGCGAACGTGTTCTCGATCCCGCGGCAGGCGCTCTTCGAAAAAGAGGGGAAGAAGCTCGTGTACCGAAAACACGGCAGCGGATTCGAGGCGGTGCCCGTCGACATCGCGACCTCCACGCCGGGCCGCGTCGTCGTCACCAAAGGGCTCGTGAAAGGCGACGAGCTCGCGCTGCGCGATCCGAGCGTCGCCACCCGGAGCGACGAATGACGGGCGAAGAAACGCTGCGCACCGCGCTTGCCAATCTCGCGACGCACAAGCTCCGCACCGCGCTGACGATGCTCGGCATGATCTTCGGCGTCGGCGCCGTGATCGCGATGTTGTCGATCGGCGCGGGCGGCGAAAAGAAAGCGCTCGAAGCGATCGGCCGGCTCGGGCTGCGCAACGTGATCGTGCGTGCGAAGCAGATCAAGCCGGAAGACCGCGCCGAGCTGCGCAAGAAGTCGCTCGGCGTTTCGCTGCGCGACGGCGAGGCGATCTCCGAGGCGGTGCCGAATGTCGTGGCGGTGCTGCCGCGCGTCGAGATCAAGCCCTACAAAATTCTCGCGCCGAATGCGAAGACGAAAGGCAAAGTCTTCGGCGTCTCGTCGCGGCTGCCGCAAGTGGCATCGATTCGCGTTGCGACGGGACGCCTGCTCGATTCGCGCGACGAGGCCGATCACGCGCAGGTCTGCGTCATCGGCCAGGACATCCGCCGCAATCTTTTCGGCTATGGCCCGGCGATCGGAAAGCAGCTGAAGATCAATGACGTGTGGCTCAACGTCGTCGGCATTCTCGATTCGGAGAGCGAAGCGCAGGAAATCTGGATGCCGATCTCGACGGCGATGCGCAAATTCGACCGTGATCCGCTCGATGCGCCGCTCGACGAGCTGCTCGTGCAAATGAAGGAGGGCGTATCGACCCGCGACGCGGCGAAAGTGATCGAGCCTCTGATCGAGCGGCTGCACGGCGGCGCCGACGATTACGAGATCGTGGTGCCGGAGGCGCTGCTCGAGCAGAGCCAGCAGACGCAGCGGATTTTCTCGATCGTCATGGGATCGATCGCGGGAATCTCGCTGCTCGTCGGCGGCATCGGCATCATGAACATCATGCTCGCGTCGGTGCTGGAGCGGACCCGCGAGATCGGCATTCGCCGCGCGATCGGCGCGAAACGGAGCGACATCCGCTCGCAGTTCGTCATCGAGTCGTTCGCGATCAGCGTCATCGGCGGGTTGTCGGGCATCGTCATCGGCATCGGGCTGGCGAAGATCGTCGCCGCATATGCAGGGTGGCCGACCGTGATCACGCTGTGGTCGCTGATCCTTTCGACTGCCGTTTCGGTGACGGTGGGTCTCGTCTCCGGCATTTATCCCGCGGCTCGTGCGGCCGAGCTGAATCCGATCGAGGCGCTTCGGTACGAATGAGCGCGACGGTCCGGGTGCAGCAGGCGCTCGCCGCCGCAGGCGTGACCGGACGCGTGGTGGAGATGCCGCAGACGACTCGCACCGCGGCCGATGCAGCGAAAGCGATCGGATGCGAAGTCGCGCAGATCGCGAAGTCTCTCGTGTTCCGGACGCGAGAGTCGGGCGCGCCGCTGCTGGTGATCGCGAGCGGCACGAACCGCGTGAACGAGTCTGCGGTTGCGGCCGCAATCGGCGAGGAGATCGTCAAAGCAGATGCCGATTTCGTTCGCGAACAGACCGGCTTCGCGATCGGCGGAGTTCCTCCTCTCGGCCACGCCTCGCCGATCCGCACGCTGATCGACGAGGATCTGCTCCGATTCGATCGCATCTGGGCCGCCGCGGGAACACCGAACGCCGTCTTCGAGTTGTCGGCTGCGGACCTGCCTCGGTTGACCGGCGGCGCAGTCATCAACATTGTGGGGTCAGACCTTAAATCTTAAGTTTTCTACGTCATGGAGAAAACTTAAGATTTAAGGTCTGACCCCAAGATGGAGCTCGGCTGGAAGTACCTCACCGCTGAAGACAAGGCCACGATCCTTCGCGGCGTGCGCGACGGCGTCGCGTACGGCGGCCCGTACCACGTCGAGATTTACCCGTCGGACCGCTGCAACATCGATTGCTTTTTCTGCTCGACCGCGTCCATCCGCGGCAACGACGAGCTGCCCCTCGCGCGCATCGAGGAGCTCGTCGGCGAGATGCGGGAGGCCGGAACGCGGTCGATCCGCTTCGCCGGCGGCGGCGAGCCGCTCTTTCATCGCAAGACGAAAGACATGCTGCGGATGATCGGCACGAGCGGCCTTCCGATCGAGAACATCACGACCAACGCCGTGCTGTTGGGCGAGGAGATGACCGACATCCTCCTCGCCGGCCGCTGCGACGAGATCATCGTCAGCCTCAACACCGCCGACGCCGAGAGCTACGCGCGGATGATGCAGACGCCGGCGCGCAACTTCGACCGCGTGCTGGCCAACGTGCGGCACATCATCGCCGAGCGCAAGCGGCGCAAAAAGCGCGAGCCGCAGATCCTGCTGCAGTACCTCGTCTGGAAAGAGAACTACAAGACGATTCCGGGGATGTACGAGCTCGCGCGGGAGCTGGAGGTCGATGC
The DNA here is from genome assembly GCA_035516895.1 of Thermoanaerobaculia bacterium. Classification (GTDB taxonomy): domain Bacteria; phylum Acidobacteriota; class Thermoanaerobaculia; order Gp7-AA8; family Gp7-AA8; genus Gp7-AA10. The sequence goes on from DATIZY010000223.1 coordinate 4,049, forward strand.
GATTCTCTTCAACGGCCTCGCCTTTCTCAAGCCCGAGCAGGAGATGACGCGCGAGGAAACCGCGGAGATGATGCGGCTGTACGAGGGAGTCGCGCGCATCGACGAGTTCCGCCGCATCGCGCAGATCGACAGCTTCGAGCAGGATTTGCGGCCGGCCGTCGGCGAGATGGCCACTCGCCTCGACGCCGAGCGCCGCTCGCGCGGCACGCTTCGGCGCATCGCACGCCTCGTCGGCCGGCGCGACCTGACGTGGCGCGAGAAGCTCACACATCAGCTGCGGATCCGCAGAAATCGCCACGTCGACCGCGAGAGCGCCGGCCTCGACCAGCCGTGCATCGTCGGCTGGCATTCGCTCGTCGTGCGCACCGGAGGCCCCGTCGCCCCGTGCTGCATTCTGCAGGGAAGCCCGCTCGGCGACATCTTCAAGAATTCGCTCCGCGAAGTGTGGTATGGGGAAGAGTACGCGCGCTTTCGACGCGAGCTCGGCCGCATCATCGCCGCGGGCGACACGTGGCAGGCCGGCGGCGGCGATCGCACCGTCGTTCCGATGTGTGGTGGGAAGGGAAAAGACGTATGCCCCGTGAGAAACTACTACTACCGAAGCGACTTGCAGTTCTTGCGATCGCTCTCCTCGCATGGAGCACCGGCTTCAGCCGGTCGGTCTCCGCTAAAGCGTTAGCCTTAGTCCCGGCTAAAGCCGGGGCTCCATCGGCTTCGGCTTCGACTTCAGTTGAAGTCCCGCCGGTCTCTTATCGCCAGCGCGCGCTGCCGAACGGACTGGAGGTCTACTCGGTCGAGGACCACTCCGCGCCGGTCGTCGCGATTCAGGTCTGGTATCACGTCGGCTCGGTCGACGATCCGCCCGGCCGCAGCGGATTCGCGCACCTGTTCGAACACATGATGTTCAAGAGCACCGCGCACATGAAGTCGGAGACGATGGACCGCCTGACAGAGGACGTCGGCGGCTACAACAACGCGTCGACCACCGACGACACGACGTACTACTACGAAGAGGTGCCGTCGAATTACCTGCAGACGCTGTTGTGGGCCGAAGCGGATCGCATGGGATCGCTCAACGTCAACGAGGCGAACTTCAAATCGGAGCGCTCCGTCGTCGAAGAGGAATTCCGCACCAGCGTTCTCGCGCCGCCCTACGGCCTGTTCGCGTACGCAATCGACAAAGACTCGTTCGTCGCATCGCCCTATCACCGGCCGACGATCGGCAGCATCGAAGACCTCGAGCAGGCCACGCTCGCCGACGTGCAGAAATTTCACGCGACGTACTACCGGCCCGACAACGCGACGCTGATCGTCGCCGGCGACTTCGATCCGAAGCAGCTCGATGCGTGGGTCGACGAATATTTCGGCCCGATCGCGAAGCCCGACGCGCCGATTCCGCGGCCGGACGCGAATGAGCCGCCGCGCCGAGAGGCGAAGACGGTGCAGGAAAACGGCCCGAACGTGCCGCTGCCGGCGCTCGCGATCACGTGGCTTACTCCGCCGCGGTCGAGCCCCGATTTTTACCCGCTCACGATCGCCGCCGTGATCCTCGGCCAGGGCGAATCGTCGCGTCTATATCAATCGTTGGTCTACCGGCAGCAGATCGCGTCGGACGTCGGCGCGGATGCCGATGCGCGCGAGGACGCCGGAATCTTCGTCGTCAACGCAACGGTCGCCAGCGGCAAGACGCTCGACGAGGTGAACAAGGGAATCGACGCCGAGCTGCGGGCGATCGAAGAGAAACCGGTGAGCGATGCCGAGCTCGAGAAGGCGAAGAACCAGCTGATCACCGGACAGCTCCGCCGGCGCGAGACGAACGACGGCAAAGCGTTCTCGATCGGCTACGACGCCACCGTCGTCCACGACGCGTCGGAAGTCAACAATGGCATCAGGAAATTCGAGGCGGTCACGGCTGCCGACGTGCAGCGGGTCATGAAGCAATACCTCGCGGACGCCAAGCCGCTGACGATCGATTACGTTTCGAAATGAAAATCTTCGCAATCGCACTGACTCTCGTGGCACAGGCACTCGCGCCCCTGCAGGCGCAGCCAGGAGCGTCTGCGCCGCAGGTCGAGACGTCGCCGCCTCCGCCCGGCCCGCCGCCGCGGCTGCAGCTGCCGAAGCCGTTCGAACGGACGCTGAAGAACGGGCTCCGCGTCATCGTCGTCCCGAAGCACGACGTTCCCATCGTCGACGTCCGTCTGCTGATCGAGACCGGCGGCGAAGCCGATCCGCCGAATCGCGCCGGCAACGCCGACATGACCGCGTCGCTGCTGACGAAAGGCACGACAACGCGAAGCGCCGAGGAGATTGCGAGCGACGTGGAAGCGCTGGGCGCGACGCTCGATTCGAGCGCGATGTGGGACGCGTCGGCGGTGTCGCTGAACGTCATGTCGACGAATCTTCCGAAGGCGCTCGGCTCCATGGCCGACGTCGTGCGCAACCCCGTCTTCAAGAACGGCGAGATCGAGCGGCTGCGCTCGCAAAATCTCGATGCGCTCGAGGTCGCGATGCACGATCCCGGCGAGCTCGCGGGCTTCGTCGCTTCGCGCGTTCTCTTCGGAGCGGCGTCATACGGCCACAACCTCGGCGGCACTCCCGCGTCGCTCAAACGGATCACTCGAACCGACATCGTGTCGTTCCACAAGCGTTATTACGTGCCGAAGAACGCGATCCTCGTTTTCGGCGGCGACGTCGCGCCCGAGCGCGCGTTCGAGCTGGCGCAGGAGCAGTTCGGATCGTGGAGTGGAGCCCCGAGAACCCACCCGCCACCCGCCACCCGCTACCCGCCCGCCGGGCGGGTGGTGGTGATCGACATGCCCGATGCCGGGCAGGCCGCGGTGCTCGTGACTCGTCCCGGACTGCGCCGCGTCGATCCGAATTACAGCGTCGCGCAGGTCACCAACTCCGTGTTAGGCGGCGGCTATTCGTCGCGGCTCAACGAGGAGATCCGCATCAAGCGCGGGTTGAGCTACGGTGCGGGAAGCGGATTCGATCTGCGGCGCAACATCGGCCCGTTCGTCGCCAGCGCGCAGACGAAGAACGAATCGGCGGCGGAGGTCGCGTCGCTGATCGTCGGCGAGATGCGGAAGCTGGCGAACGAGCCGGTGGCAGACGTTGAGATCGGCCCGCGCAAGGCGACGCTGATCGGCGACTTCGGCCGCTCGCTCGAAACCGCCGAGGGGCTGGTCGGGCGCGTGTCGTTTCTCGCGCTGTACGGGCTGCCGCTCGACGAGCTCAATCGCTACATCAGCGGAATGCAGGACGTGACCGCCGCCGAGATCCGTGCGTTCGCGGCATCACACTTTTCAGGCGCGCCGGATGTCATCATCGTCGGCGATGCGAAGAAGTTTCTCGCGCCGCTGCGGAAGGACTTCAAGGCCGTCGAAGTGATTCCCCTCAGTCAGCTCGATCTCGATTCGCCAACGCTGCGGAAGCCTGCTCGCTGAGGATCGCCCGAACGCGCGCGAGCATCGGTACGGAGAACTCATGGCCGCTGGCGGGCACGAGGTAGAACGCTTTGCGCGGCGATTCGATCCTGTCGAAATACGCTTTCGCGAGCTCCGGCAGAGCCTTCAGATCGTCTTCGCCCTGCACGAAGTCGATCGGGATGGAGAATTTCGTTCCGAGCGACGGCAGATCGATCTGCGTCTCCGGCCCGTTCATCGTCATCCCGATGAAATGGACGAAGGAGAAGTCGTCTGATGCCTCGCGAGCCGCGCGATCGGCTTCGTTGTCGTACTCAGGCGCCACGTTCATGTTGGGCGCCGGCGCCGTCGCGATTCTCTTCTGATACGCCACGAGCCACTTTCTGAATTTCGGCCATTGCCGCAGCGAGCTCCACGGCGGCGGGCCGAGTGCAGTCAGATCCGCGATTGCCGGCTCATCGTGCGCTTCGCGCGCGAGCTGCAGCACGCGACCGTAGCTTGCACGGACGTTTTCGCGCCAGTTCACCATCTGCGCGACACCGATGTACGCGGCGAAGAGATCGGGCCGTGCGCGCACCATCTCGATGCCGAGGAACGAGCCCCACGAGCCGCCGACGAGGAAGATTTTCTTCTGGCCAAGGTGCTCCGTGAGGTACTCGGCGACTTCGATGCCGTCGCGCACCATGCGATCGAAGGTCATCGTCGGCTCGACCGACGGACCGTTCCGCGCGTAGGTCCGCCCCGCGCCGCGCTGGTCCCACTGCACGAGCGTGAAGTTCTTCTGCCAGCCGGCGAACATCGAATCCGCGTACGGGCTGTACGGATCTCCAGGGCCGCCGTGCAGAAACAACACGATGGGATTGCGGAGATCGTCGCCGGTGATCGTCACCCACTGATCGATGCCGCCGATACGGACAAAACTCGCATCGCGAATCGGAGAGTGTAGGGCGGCAATCAGCAATAGAAAGTGCATCGATCACTAGGACGTCCGGCGCCGGGAAAGGTTTAGCCGTTTCAACGCAGAGATCTCGAGGACAAGACTCTGCGCGTGCTGTGTCTCCGTCGTGAGCTCTAGTCGTGGATTCCGCGACGAGTGGTCAAATACACCGCGAACGATCCGAGCCAGTGGCCGCCTTCGTAATGTTCGCCCGTGACGTGCGCAAGACCCGCCTCGGCGTGCGCGTGCGCGGCGGCGAGGATGCCCGGAATGCGCGGATCATTTTTCGGCAGGCCTGATGCGATGCCTTCCAGCATCCACGCGCGGCTGAGATTGAGTCCGTCGAGATGCGCGAGCTTCGGATCGCTCGGATCGGTGACGACCTCCGGCTTCGGCCAGCGCACGTCTGGGAGAAATCCGCTGAGCCACGACGCGAATTCTTTTGGTGGCAGCACTCGCCGCATCACATCCGCTTCTGCGATGCACGGCGAGAGGAAGTCTTCGCCGGACGGCTCGTAGTTGATCGGGCAGCGCTTGTCGCGTAGGAAGAATCGCTTCGCCGCGTCGCGCGCGATCGTCCGCATCTCGGGGTCGTCCGTCGAATCGATGATGAGGCCGAGCGAGAAAGCGGTCTGATCGTGCTCGCCGATGCGCACCGGATGCGACAGCTTCGGCAGCCAGGTTTTCAATCGATCGTTGACCGCGACTTCGAGCGGATGGAGATTCGCCGCGAGCTCGTGCGCCATCGGATCGTTCCACTCGCGCAGCTCGGCGCCCAATTGCAACAGCCACGCGAGGCCGTACGGCCGCTCGTGACTCGTCCGGCCGGGAGCTTTGAGGTACGCCGCTTCCTGCTCGATGTTCGCGGCGGTGATGTCTTCGCGCAGCGCATCGCGTGCGCGCGCGGCGAACGGCGCGTCGGGAAACGTGCGCACGAGGCGCGCGAGCAGCCAGTGTCCGTGCACGCACGAATGCCAGTCGTAGCACCCGTAGAACGCCGGCGTCAGCTGCTTGGGCGTTCCGACGTCGGCGTCGGAGTTCATCACGTGCGCGATCTGATTCGGATACTCCTTGTGAACGCACGCGAGCGCGAGGTTCGCGAATCGTTCGGCGGCGTGGACGTCAACGGTGGTCGCGAGAAGGAGAGTTGCCAGCAGCATGGATCAATGATGCAGATGCATCAGGATCCATGCAATCAGCGCGAGGGCGATCACGGCGATGACCACGATGACCACCACGTTCTGCCGCGTGGTGCCGCTCGTGCTGACGCGCTCGTAGACCACCTTGCGCCGCACTTCGTCGTCAGGCCGGTCGTTCGGGTCGGGCATCGGCGACAGACTCAGCAAGCGAAGTGCCACGCCACAGGAAAATCGGGATCGAGAAGCAGCTGAGCGCGGCCGCGGCGAGGAACGCCGCGCGGAAGCCGAACGATCCGCCGATCGCGCCGATCACGAGCGAGCCGGTGCCGATGCCGGTGTCGAACGCCCAGACGATGCTGCCGAACGTGCGCGCGCGGCGATCGGGATCGGTGTGCTCGAGGATGAATGTAGCCAGCGCGGGATACGACGCGCCGAGTCCGACGCCGAAGAGGACCGCGGACGCGATCATCGACCAGCGCTCGTTCGCGATCGCCAGCACCGCAAACGCGATGGGAATCAGCACGAGCGACGGGTAGAGCACGCGCTTCGTCCCGATGCGATCGCCGAGGTGCGAGAAGAAGAGGCGGAAGAGGATGATGGCGATCGCGAAGGTCGTCAGATAAAGCGCGCGAGGTGTCACGTGGCGTTGCATGGCGATGATCGCGGAGTAGCTCGTCACGCCGCCGTAGCCGAACGTGGCGACGGTGATCGTGAGCGTCGTTTGAATCACGCGCCAGTCCCACGCTTCCGTGAGGACGAGCTTCGAGGCTTCGCGCCGCGACTCCGATCCGCGCAGCAGCAGCGCGCCGAACGTCATCAGCGTCGAAAGTGCCGCGAGCTCCAGGCAGAGGGTGAGCCAGCCGAAGTGAAACACCCACAGGCCGACCGCGGGCGCGATCGCCACCGCCGCGGTGCTCGCGAGTCCCCACCACGCGAGTCCCTGATTGCGTCGCGACGGCGGGATGTAGTCGCTCATGATCGCGGACGCCGCGGCGATGAGCCCCGACCACATCGCGCCGTGCACCGCACCGATCACGAGCAGCAGTCGAAAATCGGTGACGAGGCCGTACGCAATCGAGAAGCAGATGAACACGATCGAGGCGACGATCAGCAAACGGCGCCGGCCGATGTGATCGGCGAGGCTGCCCATGAGCGGCGCGGAGAACGCGCTGGCGTACGTGTACACCGACAGGAACCATCCCGCTTTCGCAGTGGAGGCGCCGAGCTCGAGGAGGCGAAACGGAATGGCGGGGAGGAGCTGAAACGCGGAGAAGAACGTCACGAACGCGTACGCCCAGACGCCCGCGAATGCAGGCGTGAACAGCGGCTCGATCGGGCGTCTGGTGTCAGGCGTCAGGCGTCAGGAGAGTAACACTGACAATCGACGCGTGAGCGAAGTCGAGGGTCTCGGCGCGGTTCCGCCCTCCCACAATCGAATGAAGAATTTCGAATTTCGAATGAAGAATGAAGAATCAGGCGGCAACTTTCAGAATTCTTCATTCTTCATTCGAAATTCGAAATTCGAAATTCGAATTCATCGCTTCGACAAAGGTTCAAGGCCCAAGGGGACATCGAGAGGCATCCATCTGCCGATGCCTCCGCTTCGGGCGGAAGGAGTCGCGTCGCGTCCGCGAATTTTGGCGCGGGCCGCAGCGTTGACCGCCACAGATGAAGATCAAGCGCGCAGAGAAGTACGGCTTCTGCTCCGGCGTGCGCATTGCCGATCTCAAAGTGAAGCGTTTCGCTGCTGCCGGCGGCCGCGGCGCGATCCTCGGCCAGGTCGTGCACAACGAGCGCGTCGTCGACGAGATGGAAAAGCTCGGCGTCCGGACCGTCGAGGAGATCGACACCGTGAGCGAGCCGACGATCGTCTTCTCGGCGCACGGCGTGCCTCCGTCGTTTCACGATCGCGCGAAATCCGGCGGTCTGCAGATCCTCGATACGACCTGCAAGTTCGTCTACGACATCCATCGCGAGGCGAAGGCGGCGCTGCAGAACGGGTATCACCTCGTCTTCATCGGCGATCCGAAACATCGCGAGGTCATCGGCTACACGCACGATCTCGATCCGGCCGTCTACCACATCGTGCTCACGATCGCCGATGTCGAAGGCATC
>DATIZY010000224.1:0-22806 GCA_035516895.1 Thermoanaerobaculia bacterium
AATTGCGCTCGGAAGCGACGCGCTCCATCTCGCGGGTCAGCTCCTCGTCGCTCGGCTCGCGGCCGGGCATGGTCCTGGCCAGACGCCCGCGCGCTTCCTGCTCGATCGAGTCGTAGGCCTGGAAATTATCCTCGAGCGTCCGCGTAACGATCTGGATCCCGATCTCCGCGTCGCCGAACTCCACGAGGCCTCGATCCTCGAGCCGGTTCACGATCGCGCGGGCGAGAAACTCGACCTGCCGGATATTGGTGGGCATCTCGCGATGTTAAATCATCAGCTCGGTGCCGAATGTTCCCGCCGCGTACGGATACCAGCGGCGTGACGGACGAGCGGCGAGCGGCGGGCGGCGAGCGGGAATCACCGCCGCTGGAAAGACGCGATCGCCCTCGACGCAGAGCAACTGCACGGCCTCACCAACCGGCGCGAGGAGCGCGATCGCCTCCGGCAGACCCTCATCGACTTCTCCGAGCTCCTCGGCTCGAACATGAAACCACGCCCGGCGCGGACGCAACCGGTAGCTCGGACGAAACCAGTTCGGCGGCTGCATCGATGTCACCAGCCGCTCGTCGATGCGGCGGCCTTTGCCGTCGTGCGGCGCCGCGATTTGACGCCGCTCGATCGCGAGCAGCGGCAGAAGCGCCGCGCCGACGCTCTCCGCAACGCGGAGGCGTTTCGGCGCCTCACGCTCGCCGCCCGCGCGCAGGAGAGCGTCGGCGATGCGCTGCACGAGGTCGAATTCAAAATCGGCGAGATCGACGAGCGCGCGGACCGGCGGCCGCGCAATCGCCACATGCACGCGCCGCAGCGTCTCGCTCCAGCGAATGCCATTGCACTCATGCGTGACACTCGCTTCGCTGACGAAGAGCCGTTCGAGCAGAAGCGGAGGCTTGACCATCCCTTCGATTTCCCGCGCCGCGCGATCGATCGCGTCCGAGTCGGGCCACGCAAGCTCGATCTGCTCGTCAGTCGGGCGCGTGCGAAACACGCCGGCGTCGTCGCTCGCGTCGCCCGCCTCATCGACGTGAATCAGCCGTCCGTTTTCACGGCGCACCGAGCGGCCCCACTTGCGATAGAGCTCGCTCATCCGAGGTCCGCTGTGATCATCGCCGGAGCGTGGGAGCCGACGTAGATCTCCTGCGCTTCGCGCGAGCAGATCACGCCGGGATAGCGAACGGACGGCCCGGCGGCACCGAGGAGCGAGCGGGCGATCGCGGATCGGGGAGCGCGGAACGTGAACGGCCCCGCATCAGAAACAGCTATATTTATCGTAACAATTTCCGTGAGCGGCTCGTAGGCGCCTCCGGCGACGAGATGGATCTCGATCCGACGGTCGGGCAGCTCGAACGGCGCGCCGCTCTCGTCGGCGACGAGGTTCGTCATTCGCCGGAGCGGCACGTCGCGAAACGACTCGCGTCGAAGAGCAAGCGGCATTTCGCCAGCGATCAGATCGGCGGTGCCGTCGCGAGATTCGTCGCGGACGCGCAGCCATTTCGGCCAGTCGAGCGGTTCGTGTCCGTGCTCGGCCGCATGTCCGATCGCCTCGTGCAGCAACACCGCCGCGGATCCGTTGCGCCAGACGAGGTGTGTGTGAGCCGGCTTCGGCCGGCGGATTGAAGTCGTCCCGCACGCCCTCAGGAGTTCGTAGTCACGTTCGACCGACTCCGGCGTGCTGACGACCGACACCCCGTTGATCGTGATCGCGATCGTGGACTCGACCTCATCCTCGGTCGCGGTGACGACGCAACGGACGCGCGCGTCGCGGATGGAGGCGATCGCGTTGCGCACGCGCTCGAATTCGCGCTCGCATCGTGCCTGGAGCCCGTCATCGACGAGATTGCGGGCGACGATCGCGCCGCCGCTCTCGCGCGCTTCGCCTGCGTTCAGACGCGATTCGACGAGAACGCCGCGCACCCACAGCTCGTCGCGACGAACCATGGTGAACACGTTCGCCGCTGCCCGTTGGCCGTTGGCCGTGGGGGTTCGGCGATCGGCCGGCGGTGGACGGCGAACCATTAGTTCATCTGATAGCCGAAGGTTTTCGACTGTGGATCGAACGACACGGTCAGATGATGGGAGCTGCCGGGCTGAAAGTTCGCCTTCATCGTGTGGTGCTCCTGAATGCTCATCGACGGAATGATCACCCAGACGTCGACGTCGGCGTTTTTCGGCGTGATCTCTTTTGTGACGTTGACGTCCTTCGGCACCCGATGCCTCAGCAGAAAGCGGCCGGTCTCCTGCCACAGGTTCTCGTGCGCGACGGTGTCGGCGCCGACGCGCACCATGATGTAGCCGTCGGTGACGTTGCTGTTGAACGTCGTCGTGATCTGCGCCGGGCCTGTTGCCGCCGCCGCGGTGGTCGTTGCCGGCTGCGTTCCGCGCGCGCGCGGCGGCGGCTGTGTTCCCGGCTTGCTCGCAGCGCGTTGAGCGGCCGCCTGCTGCGCCGCCTGCTGCTCCTGCTGGGCGCGCTGCTGCTCTTCCTGCGCGAGCTTGAGGTAGTTCGTGGTGGCGTCGGAGTTCGGATTCAAATGAAACGATTCCTGCAGCGCCTGGATCGCTTCCGGATACTGCTTGTTGTTGAAGAAGCCGACCCCCTGGTCGAACAGCTGCTTCGCCTGTTGCAGCTGCTGCTGTTTCGTTTCGTCTTCCCGTTTGAGCTCGGTCAGCTTGGCGACGACGCCGGCGACGTACGGCGACTTCGGATCGAGCTTGCTCAGCTGATCGAATCTCGCATACGCGTCGCTGGTCTTCCCCTGCTGCAGCAGCTGCTCGCCCTGAATTCGCAGCTGCCGCTCCTTCGCGACCTTCGCTTCCGCGGCGGTGTCGACCACCGGAACCGTAGCGTTCTTACTGCGAATGCCGGCAACGACGATCACCAGCGCGAGCGCGCAAACGCCGGCAATCGAAAAAAAGAGCGCCGGCGCGATCGACGTTCTCCAAAGCGGCATCGCCCGGATGCCGTCGAGCGTCCGCTTGGCGACGTCGAGGGGACGCGGACTCGGAATCGCCACCGGCCGCGCGGGCATCGCCGCGGCAGCCGCTCCGCCACCGGCAACCGCCGCGGCGGCCATCGTGCTGTGCGGATTGGCGTGCATCGCGCCGACGCCCGCTTCGGGGAACGGAATCTCGATCGTCGGCAGCTTGTCGGCGTCGCGCGTGATGACCGTCGCCTCTTCGAGCATCGGCTCGTGCTGCTTCACCGGACGCTCGCCGCGGATCACCTGACGCAGCGCGATCGCGAGATCGCGGCCGCGCTGATAACGCTTCGACGGATCCTTCGCTAAACAGAGCGCGACGACATCTTCATAGCCGTCGGGAATCTGGGGATTGACTTCGTGCAGCGGTGGAAATGGCTCGTGAACAATCTTGTAGGAGATCGACGTGAGCGATTCACCGCCGAACGGCTTGCGTCGCGTGAGGCATTCGTAGAGGCAGATGCCGAGGGAAAAAATGTCCGTGCGGCCGTCGACGGGTGCGCCGCGGATCTGCTCGGGCGCCATGTAATTCGGGGTGCCGAGGAACTGGCCGGTCGTCGTGAGATTGCCGCCCGACGCGATTTTTGCGATGCCGAAGTCGGTGATCTTCGCGCGATTGCCTTCGAGCACGATGATGTTCGCCGGCTTCACATCGCGATGCACGATCCCCTTCGAATGCGCGAAGTCGAGCGCCTCGGCGACCTGCGCGATGATGTCGCCGATCTCGTCGAAGCTGAGCGGGCGTCCCTGCGACAGAATCTCCTTGAGGTTCTGTCCTTCGACGTACTCCATGGCGATGAAATTCGTGCCGCCGGACTCGTCCTGACCGATGTCGTGGACGGTGACGATCGCCGGATGATTGAGGATGCCGGCGGCCTGGGCTTCCCGGATGAATCGCTGCTGAAACTCGTGCGTTTCGTCGTCGTCACCGCGCGCGGCGCGAATCGTTTTGAGCGCGACCAGCCGTCCGATGAGCGGGTCCTTGGCGAGGTAAACGACACCCATCGCTCCCTTGCCGAGCTCGCGGACGATCTCGTAACGGCCGAGCTTCACGCCGCGTTCTCCGGCGCGTTCCCGCCCCGTTTTGAGGGGAAACCCATAGGCCGACAATGATAACTCCGCAAAAAAACCAGCCCTGTGTGCTGAGTCCCGAGACACCCGCGCCCACGCAGGACTCCGGACACAGGACTCGGGGCTTCGTGGGACCTCGTACCCGCATTTAATCTATCATCTACGTCCCATTTCGACCGCTTGATGCGAGGACAATCCATATGAAGGTCTATTCCGGCTCTGAAATCAGAAACGTCGCGCTCGTCGGGCACAACGACACCGGCAAAACGACGATCGTTTCGCAGCTCCTCTTCAACACGGGCGCGACCACGCGCCTCGGCCGCATCGAAGACGGAACGACGACAACCGACTTCGACCAGGATGAAATCGACCGCAAGCACTCGATTTCCGCGGCGATGGCGTACGCGGAGTGGAACAACGCGAAAATCAATCTGCTCGACACGCCGGGCTTCGGCATCTTCCTGATGGAAACGCGAAGCGCGATGCGCGTCGCCGATTCCGCGGCGGTCATCGTCAGCGCCGTGACCGCGGTCGAAGTGACCACGGAAAAAGTCTGGAAGTATGCGGACGAATACGAGCTGCCGCGCCTCATCATCATCAACAAGATGGATCGCGAGCGCGCGTCGTTCGGGCGCACCCTCGAAGCGCTGCAGAAGAAATTCAGCAAGAACGTCGTGCCGATTCAGCTTCCGATCGGCGAAGAGAAGGACTTCAGGGGCGTCATCGATCTCGTGTCGATGAAAGCGTACCTCTACGCCGCCGACGGCTCGGGAAAGGTCGACATCACCGACATTCCCGCCGATCGGAAGAGCGACGCGGCCGAATGGCGCGAGAAGCTCATCGAAAAGGTCGCCGAGGGCGACGACACGCTGATGGAGCGCTTTTTCGATCAGGGCGGACTGTCGCAGGACGATCTGATCGACGGACTCAAGCGCGAGGTCTCGCATCATCAGATCTTTCCGGTGCTGCTCGATTCGGCGTCGCACAACATCGGCGGACATCCGATTCTCGACGCGATCGTCAATCTGCTTCCCTCGCCCGAGGAGGCGAAGACGATCGACGGGAAGAATGCGAAGGGCGAGAAGATCACCTTCGAGCGGCGCGCCGAAGCGTTTCCCGTCGCGCTGGTGTTCAAGACATTCTCCGATCCGTTCGCCGGACGCGTGTCGCTGTTCCGCGTCTACTCCGGCACCTTCAAATCGGACACGGCGTACTGGAACGTGAACAAGGACCACGAAGAGCGCGTCGGCAAGCTGCAGCTGCTGCAGGGCAAGCAGCAGGTGCCGGTGGCGGAGCTGAAAGCGGGCGACATCGGGGCGGTGGCGAAGCTCAAGGACGTTCACACCGGCGAGACGCTCGCCGCCAAAGATCATCCGATTCTCATCGAGCACATTCGTTATCCCGAGCCGGCGATCTCGTTCGCGATCGAGCCGAAAGCGCGCGGCGACGAAGACAAAATCGGCGCGGCGCTCGCTCGCATCATGGAAGAGGATCCGACCATCGTCTTCGGCCGTGACGAGCAGACGAAAGAGTTTCTGATCGGCGGCCAGGGACAGCTGCACGTCGAGATCGTCGTTTCGAAGCTGAAGAAAAAGTACGGCGTCGACGTGATCCTCCATCCGCCGAAAGTGCCGTATCGCGAGACGATCACAAAGCCGGCGGACGCGCACGGACGCCACAAGAAACAGTCGGGCGGCCACGGTCAGTTCGCCGACTGCAAAATCAAGATGGAGCCGCTGCCGCGCGGCGCCGATTTCGAATTCGTCGACGAGATCTTCGGCGGCTCGATCCCGCGTCAGTACATCCCGGCGGTCGAGAAGGGAATTCAGGACGCGCGGCGCAAGGGCTTCCTGGCCGGCTATCCGGTGGTCGATTTCCGCGTCCGGCTCCTCGATGGCCAATACCACGACGTCGATTCGTCGGAGCTCGCGTTCAAGATCGCGGGCTCGCTCGCGTTCCAGCAGGGAATGGAGCAGGCCAGGCCGACGCTGCTCGAGCCGATCATGCACGTCGACATCAGCGCGCCGACCGAATACGTCGGCGATCTGATGGGCGATCTCAATTCACGGCGCGGCCGAATGGAAGGCGTCGACGCCGAAGAGGAGACGCAGACGCTTCACGCGCGTGTGCCGCTCGCGGAGATGCTGACCTACGGCTCGACGCTGCGCTCGATCACGCAGGGCCGCGGCAGCTTCCACATGGAGTTCTCGCACTACGAAGAAGTGCCGAAAAACCTGCAGGAAAAGATCATCGCCGAGTCGAAGAAAGCGCAACAAGAGCAACACGCCGCACACTGAGCGGCGCGTTGCGTTGTCGGTTGTCAGTTCCCGGTTGTCCAAGCGGACGATCTGACAACAGACAACCGACAACGCGCCGCGCAAGCGGCGCTTTCTATTGCTGCCGCTGCATCCTGAGATCGATTCTGGCGATCTCCTGCGCCGCGTCCTCGCTCGCGGAGACGACGAACTGCGCGTCTTTGTACCCCGGCGCAACGAGGCGCACGGTGTACGAGCCCGCCGTCGGAAAGTCATAGCCGTCGTGCGCGGCGTCGAACTGCTTCGCCTCGCCGATCGGCACGCCGTTGACGTACACCATCGCGTCATCGGGCACGACATTCGTCTCGAGCGCTCGACGCGCGACCATGACTCCCGCCGCGGTCGTCGTTTCATTCGCGGTCGGCGAATTTTCCGGAAACACCAGTGACGCGCCCGGCTCCTGCTCGTCCGGTCCGCCGCCGGTCATTCCGCGCGGCGTGTGCTGGGGGTGAATGATGCCGCCGGCGAGCGTCGGGTTGCGATAGCGCAGGCCCGTCCAAACGGCGAGGCCGGCCATGATCACCAGCACGATCCCGATCACAATCGGTACCCAGCCGGGCATCCGCGGCTCCCCCGGAGCGTGGCGTTCGCGCGACGATTCAGTGGGCGGCTCAGTCATTTTTTCTCGAGTTTATCCTGAGGCGCAGAGCGCCGGGGGCCTCCGGCGGCGTCGCGAGGGGCGCGCACAGACGCGCCGATCCGATGCGTCCGGCGGCAACTGACATCGGTCATTCGGGCTCGGTCGTTGTTTCCTCGTCGACGTCGGCGACGCCCTCGTCGGTGACCACGGTATCGTCGTCGTCCTCGAGATTTTCCCACTCCTGCTGGCGCTGTTGCAGCAATTCGAGCGCGCGCTTTTCGTCGGTGGCAGGAACGAAGATGCGCATGTCCCCGAGGTCTCCGAAGGTCATCGGGAACTGAGTGGCCTCCGCATGTTCGATCTGCGCATCGATCCCTTCGGCATCGAGGAAGCCCTGGATCAGCTGCGCTTCGTCGGAATTCGCGGTACTGGCGATCTCGATCCACGTCGTCCCGTCATCGGACTGCCGCGTTTGAAACGGCAGCTCTTTCACGAGCGCAATCTTGTCGTCCGGACATTCCTTCGCGTTCTGGAACTCTCGCCTACACTTCGGGCAATACGGCATGATCACTCCTACGGAACCAACGTAATGGAACCGGCTCGGTCCGTTATCGTTCCGATCTTTGCATAGAACAGGCCGCCGTCGCGGAACCGGCGCTCGAGCGCCGCGCATCTGTCAGCGGATACCGCGATGAGCAGCCCGCCGCTAGTCTGCGCGTCACACATCAATGTGTATTCGGATTCCGGCACGCGCACGTCCACTCGCCGCCGGAACGCTTCGGCATTGCGGAGAGTGCCGGCGGGACGGTAGCCGCGTTCGAGATATTCGCGCGCGCCGGCGAGCACGGGGACGTCGCTGGCGCGAATCTCCGCGCCGGCGTTCGATCCGGCGCACATTTCGAGCAGATGTCCGATGAGGCCGTAGCCGGTGATGTCGGTGGCCGCGCTCACGCCGGTGTTCGTCATCGCGTTTGCCACGTCGCGATTGAGCATGGTCATCCACTTGATGGCCTCGCTCATGTCGGGCGGCGCGGCGCGGCGCAGCTTGCGATGCTCGAGCGCGCGAAACGCGCTGACGATGACGCCATTGCCGATCGGCTTCGTCAAAAACAGCGCATCGCCCGGTTTCGCAGTCGAGTTGCGGACGATCCTGTCGATCGCAACGGTGCCGGTGACCGCGAGCCCGTACTTCGGCACGTCATCGATGATCGTGTGTCCGCCGGCGACCGGAAATCCCGCTTCGGCCGCTTTGTCGGCACCGCCGCGAAGGATCTGCTCGAGCACTTCGAGCGGCAGGACATCGGTCGGAAACGCCGCGATTGCGAGGCCGAGGATCGGAGTGGCGCCCATGGCGTAGATGTCGGAGACGGAGTTCGCCGCGGAGATCGCGCCGAAGAGATAGGGATCGTCGACGATCGGCGTGAAGAAATCGACCGTCTGGACGATGGCCTGATCGCCGCTGATGCGCAGCACGGCCGCGTCGTCGCTCGTGCGGTGACCGACGAGAAGGTCTCCCAGCCCTTCGCGCGAGGGGAGTTTTGCCAGGACGGAGTGAAGGTCATCCTGACCCAGCTTGCAGGCTCAACCGCCGGTCGTGGCGAACGACGACAGAGGCGGATAGCTTTTGATTTTGCGCTTCATCGCAAGCGAGCGGCGAGCAGCGGGCGGCGAGCGGGTATGTGATTCCCGCACGCCGCACGCCGCACGCCGCTCGCCATCTTACTGCGCCGTCTGCTCGCCCAGCACGGTCGCGCGGGCCGCTTCGACGGCCTCGAGAATCTCCTGATACAGCTCGAACGCGACTTCGGGACGCAGCGGAGCGGCGGCGCCGCGGCTGACGATCTCCGCGATTTGCGAGGCGTAATGCGACGCGAGCGGAAGCCGCTCGCCGGTCATTTGAATCTGGCGAAACCCGACGATGAGCTCCTCTTTGAGGATCTCGCGAAACATGCCGCTCGCGAGATCGCGATCGAGGTTCTCGTAATCGACATTCATGCGTGGTAGCGCACGGTGACGGTTTGCCCGCTGGTCGTCACCTTCGGATCGATGCCGCGCGCGCGCAAAAACGCGACGTACGCATCGCGAAACGACGCCGCGTTTTCATCGGTCTCCCATGTCGTTTCGGCCGTCACATCGCCCGATTTCATGACGGTTACGCGATCATCGACCCATCCCGTCGCGTGATCGCCGACGAGAAACCGCCAGTGAAATTCACCGAGCCGCTCGATCGTGAGGACGTTCTTCGGGCGGACGGGATGGAACGGCGGCGCGCCCTTTTCTCCCTTATCGAACCGCGCGAAATACTCCTCGGGATGCAGCACCTCGCGCGTGGTTCGCGGCGGATTGCTGTGCAGCTTGTCGACTTCCTTCCAGCCGCCGCGCCGGTAGGCCATCACGACGAGCCGCAGGCCGTCGATGTAGGGAAACTTCAGCGATTCGACGAAGTACTTCGGGGCATCGGGCGCGATCGACGCATCGGCCGTCGCAGCGTTCATCGTCATGAGTGCGTCGCTCTTGATCGCGTTGTCGAATGACTGCCCCGAGTGGTCGAGCAGGTACTCCATCATGACGAGCGTCGCTTCGCCCTCGAGCAGAGAGTGGTAGGCGAGCTCGCCGTCGGTGTCGCGCCGCAGCGCGTGGTCGCGCTCGGACGCGCCGAAGCGCTGGTCCTGCAGCGCGTGGGTGAGCTCGTGCATGACGACCGATTCCCGCAGCACGGACGCGTCGGCGATTCCGGCGACGGCTTTCGGCAGCTCCTTGATCGAGTAGTAGACGTGCGAGCCCGGGTCGTAGAACGCGAGGACCTGCGAGTCGTAGAGGTCGAACATGCGGTCCATGACGTGCGTCGTCTTCGGATCGATGAGCTGCAGGTCCTCGAGCACGCGGATGTAGTCGTCGAGCGTGTACGGGATCTCGCTCTGCAGCTGCTGGCGGATCAGCGGCCGCAGGTCGGAGCGGTCGATCGTTTTCTCCCGAACGTCGTGGAGGAACGTGAGGCCGCGCAGCCGCTCGACCTGGCGCATCTCGTGCTGCAGCGACGATGCGGACGCGGCGCCGGCGACGAGGAGCAGGAAGGCCGCCAAAATCTTCGAGCGTCGGAACATGCGCATCCGAACGAGCCGCCGCCGACCGTCATTCCGCGCCTTGCGGCATTGAATGAGACTCCCTTAGAATGCCGCCGGTTTTCATGGAAGGCAGCGGCGAGCGAGTCGAGATCACCATCAGCAGCCGGTTCGAAAACATCGAGCTCGTTCAGGTGATCGCCGAGCATCTCTGTGAAAACGCAGGGCTGGACGAAGACGGTACGCACTGGATCGGAATGGCCGTCCGCGAAGCGGTGGCCAACGCGATCAAACACGGCAACAAACTCGATGTGCGAAAGAAAGTGAACGCGACGTTTCAGCTGCACGACCACCGGCTGGAGATCCGCATCTCCGACGAGGGCGGCGGCTTCGATCCGTCCGCGATCGGCGATCCGCTCAATCCGCAGAACCTGATGAAAACGAGCGGCCGCGGCATTTTCTACATGAAGACGTTCATGGACCTCGTGCAGTACTCGTTTCTTCCCGGCGGCGGCACTTCCCTGTTGATGATGAAGAACCTCGCGAAAGGCACGGGCGTCGCGAGCAGCAATCTGTAAAAGGAGACGAACATGAAAGCCACTTCGCGTAGCGTCGACGGCGTCGAGGTCATGAAGCTCGACGGCAAGATCACCATCGGATCCGGGGACCAGCAGCTTCGCGAGATCATCACGAACGCGCTCAATGCGGGAAAGAACAAGATCCTGCTCGACATGAGCGGAGTCACCACGATCGATTCCTCCGGCATCGGCGAGCTGGTCGGCTCATACACCACGGTCACGAACCGCGGCGGGAAGCTCAAACTGCTTCACCTCCCGGCGAAGCTCAACGAGCTGCTGCACGTCACGCAGCTCATCACCGTGTTCGAGGTGTACGAGAACGAGCAGGAGGCGATCAAGAGCTTCTAAAAGCGGCTTCGCCGTCTAAAAGCGCCGCTTCGCGGGCGCGTTGTCAGTTGTCGGTTGTCAGTCGTCCCCACCACCCTCGCCTCTGAGAACTGACAAGGCGCCGCGTTGACAGTAGTCCCCACCACCCTCGCCTCTGAGAACTGACAGGGCGCCGCGGGCCTCGGCCAGCTGGCCGTACGAAAGCGGCTTCGCCGCGTTGTCAGTTGTCAGAGTTGTCCCCGCCGCTCGCCTACTGACAACTGACATGACAACTGACAACTGACAACGCGCCCGCGAAGCGGCGCTTTCTAGCCGCCCGGACGGCGTCCGGAGCGCATCGGCGTCGCGTCTTCGCTCGAGCCGGCACCCCAGTGCATCGGCAGCGAGTTCGTGAATACGGTCTCGTTGCCCTCCACCCATTTCGTGAACAGCTGCGCCGCGAGCGCCGGATCGTGGACCGCTCGCTCCGGAATCGCGATGAGCTTCTCGAACGGTATCGGATCGGTCAGAAAGTTCACCTTGATCCGCAGCGCGTTCGGCCTCGGCACCCAGGGCGACGCGAGGTTCGCGACGATCCTGACGCGCGCCGACGTGGTGAAGCTCTTTTTCTCGCCGGCGCGGATCGGAATCAGCCGCGGCAGAAACTCTTCACCCGGAATCTCCGAGCCGATACTGATCGTGACGGTGTGCGTGTCGGGATCGTAGGAGCTCTCCGGCAGAAGATCGGCGACGAGGATCGTATTCGACCGGTTGTTGGTGATGTCGTACTGCAGCGGCAGCGTCACGCTGGGACCGAGGCGGTCACCGTAGACCTGAGCGTCAATGCGGACGTCGTTATCGGTGCCGACGACGCGTCGCGGCTCGTTCATTTTGACGGGCTGCTGCGTCGTGGCGCAGGCAGCGAGCACCAGAAAACACCCGAAAGCGGCGAAGCGTCTCACGCGGCGTCCCCCCATCGCTGAGAACGCCGCGTCGAATCGGTTCTAATCCGTTCCTGCAGGCTGCTCGTTTTCGGCACTCGAGCGGCCGCTCTCGCCCTGCCAATATACCGGAATGGTGTTGAGCAGAATCGAGTCGCTGGCTTCGACCCAGTGATCGAACATGTCCGCCGGGAACGCCACGGGCACCGCGTGGCTCTGCATTCCGATGAGCTTCGCGAACGGCGCCACGTCGCGCAGCACCGTAACTTTCACCTGAACGTAACGCGGCACGGCCGTCCACCGCGTCCGCACGTTCGGCACGACGATGTGAAGGAGCGCGCCGGTGGTCAGCACGCGTCTCTCGCCGGGATTGATCGTCACCAGATGCGGCATCTGATTCGGCGGAATCTCCGAGCCGATCGCGAGCGTGATCGTGCCGGAGTCGGCATCGAAATCCGTGTCGGCGATCTTGTCGGCGATGGCAATCGTGTGATGGCTCATGTTCTCGATCTGATAGGTGACGGTCAGAGGCCGGTTCGCGGTGACCGACTCCTGCGCGAGCTCGGCGTCGATGCGGATGTCGCCGTCGCGGCCTAACGCGCGGCGCGGATCATTCATGTCGACGCGAGCGGCGGCCGCGGCGCCGGCGACCAGCATCGCCGCCGCGGCGAGAACGAACGATTTTGAAGATTTCATGACTCCCTCCAGCGGAGGGGTGATCAGTCAATCTTCAACACAGCGAGAAAAGCCTCCTGCGGGATCTCCACCTTGCCGACCCGTTTCATCCGTTTCTTCCCTTCTTTCTGCTTCTCGAGAAGTTTTCGCTTTCGCGTGATATCGCCGCCATAACACTTGGCGAGGACGTTCTTGCGAAGAGCCTTCACGGTTTCACGGGCGATGACCCGATTGCCAATCGCGGCCTGCAGGGCAACTTCGAACATCTGACGGGGGATGAACTCTTTCATCTTCTCGACGAGCATCTTGCCGCGCGCGAACGCCTTCTCCTTGTGCACGATGAGAGAAAGCGCGTCGAGCGGTTCGCCGTTGACCAGAATGTCCATCTTGACCAGATCGCTTTCGCGATAGCCGACAAACTGGTAATCGAGTGAGGCGTATCCGCGAGAGATCGATTTCAGCTTGTCGAAGAAATCGAGAATCACCTCGTTTAACGGCATTTCGTACACGATCATCACTCGGTTACTGCTGACGTACTCCAGCTTCTTCTGCTGGCCACGCCGGTCGATGGCAAGAGCCAGAATCGGGCCAACGAATTCGTCGGTCGTGAGGATCGTCACTTCGAGGAATGGCTCCTCGATGAATGCGATGTACGCAGGGTCCGGCATCTTCTGCGGGTTTTCGATTTCGATCACTTCGCCGTCAGTTTTTGTCACTCGATAGCGCACTCCAGGGGCACTCGTCAGCAGCTCGAGGTTGAACTCACGCTCGAGCCGCTCCTGAATGATCTCCATGTGCAGCAGCCCCAGGAACCCGCAGCGGAAGCCAAAGCCGAGGGCGACGGAATTCTCCGGCTCGTAGGTGAACGAGGCGTCGTTCAATTTCATCTTCGCCACTGCGTCGCGCAGCTGCTCGTAATCCTCGGTGTTGATCGGAAACATGCCGGCGAACACCATCGGCTTCACGTCCTGGAACCCGGGCAGCGCTTCGACGCCGTCACGATCGTCGGTCACCGTGTCGCCGATCTTCGCCTGCACGATGTCTTTGATGTTGGCCGAGAAGAAGCCGACCTCGCCGACGCCTAACGAATCGACCGCTTTCGGCTTCGGCGTGAAGATGCCGAGCTCCGTCACCTCGTACGAGCGGCCGGTGGACATGAAGCGCACCTTCATGCCTTTGTGGATCTCGCCATCGACGACGCGCAACAGACACATGACCCCGCGATACGAGTCGTACCAGGAATCGAACAGCAGCGCCCGCAGCGGAGCGTCCCGCCTGCCCTGCGGCGCCGGGATGTTGGTGATGATCTTCTCGAGGAGAACGTCGATTCCGATCCCCGCCTTCGCGCTGGCGAGCACGGCGTCGTGGGCGTCGAGGCCGATCACGTTTTCGATCTGCTCGCGAACTTTCTCCGGCTCGGCCGACGGCAGATCGACTTTGTTGATCACCGGCAGAATCGCGAGATCGTTCTCGATCGCCAGATAGCTGTTCGCGAGCGTCTGCGCCTCGACGCCCTGTGTTGCGTCGACGACCAGCACCGCGCCTTCGCACGCGGCGAGGCTGCGCGACACTTCATACGAGAAGTCCACGTGTCCCGGCGTGTCGATCAGATTGAACGTGTAGTCCTTGTAGTGCAGCGTCACCGCGCGCGCTTTGATCGTGATGCCACGCTCGCGCTCGAGATCCATGTCGTCGAGCATCTGCTCGTGCATTTCGCGCATCTCGACCGCGCCCGTCTTCTGCAGCAGACGATCGGAGAGGGTCGTCTTGCCGTGGTCGATGTGGGCGATGATGCTGAAATTTCGAATGCGCTGCGGATCTGGCATTTGAGTCGACGCTGACGGTTCCCGGTTAGAGTGTCGTTTCCATTTCGTTTTCTGGCAACCGAGAACCGAGAGCCGGAACTAGAGGACTTTTTCTACGATGACGACGTCGCGCCAGATCCCATCGAGTCTCGCGTGGCGCTCGTAGATTCCCACCTCGCGAAACCCGACCGAGCCGAGAAGGGCGCGACTGGCGGCATTCTCAACGAAAACCCGCGAAAGTAATTTCCAGAAGCCTTTTCCGCGCGCGGCGTCGATCAGCGAAAGCATCGCAGCCTTTCCCGCGCCTCTCCCCCGCGCCGACCGCGCTGTGTAGACCGAGAACTCGGCGATCCCGGCGTAGCACTCGCGCGGACGATAGGCCGAAGTGGAGGCGAAAGCGATGATTCTGCCGTCGTCCTCGATCACCACGACCGGATGAACGCCGTCGAACCACTGCGCAACGTCGGCAGCCGATCGAAGCCGCGTCTCGAATGTCGCGACGCGATCTTCGATGCCTTCGTTGTAAATGCGCGCGATCGCCGCTGCGTCCTCCGGCGTGGCTGTGCGAGCGTTCATTGTGTGAGGGCCGGCCTTAGCCGGCCGGCCGAAGCCGGCCCGCACACGTGCTCATTTCCCGGTCAGCTCGTCGACCACATTCGTCGCCCCGTAGATGTGCCGCAGCGCTTCGAGAATCGCCGCGGAGTCAACGGCCACTGCGCGTCCCTGACGGTCGTCGTACTGGTAGTCCCACGGAATCGACTGCGGATTGCCATCGAAGATGATGCCTACGAACTCGCCGGCGCGATTGACCACCGGGCTTCCGGAGTTGCCGCCGATGATGTCGGCCGTGTTCACGAAATCGAACGGCGTCGACCCTTTGATCGCCGCCTTCTTCGCCATCCACGACTTCGGCAGATTGAACGGCGGCTGATCGTTGTGCTGCGCCGCGTGTTCGAACGTACCGGCCATCGTCGTCGACCAGGGGATGTGCTTCCCGTTCTCCTCGTAGCCCTTCACCGTGCCGAACGCGAGCCGCAGCGTGAACGTGGCGTCGGGATACGTCTCGCCACCCATCGCTTTGAACGTCGCATTTGCGATCTTCGCGTACGCCTCGGTCAGCAGCTCCTCGACCTGCGACTCGTACATTCGCCGCAGCTCGCGCGAGCGCGGATCGACGATGCGCGCCACCTCGACCATCGGATCGTTCGAAGCGTCGACCGCGGCCTTCCCGCCCTCGCCGAGTCGTTTGCGATAGGCCACATCGCGCAGCTTCGTGCCGCGGACGAGCTCCGACGCGCGCTCGCCCGGCGACTTCCCGTTCATCACCTGCTTGACGAGCGGGTTGTCGGCGCCGACGGCCTCCTCCCACGCCGAAAGCGAATCCGCGAGCGTCGCCGCCTCCAGATCCTCGTAAATCGGCGCCTCGGAATAGAGCGCGAATTTGACCGACGGCAGATTCGATTCGCGGAACTCGCGCAGACGCTGCGCGTTCGGCTTCGCCGATTCCTCGCCGAGACGCACCAGCGTGCGGGCAATTCCGAAAAGGCGGCTGTTGAACGCGTTGCCGCCCTCGAGATAGCGATACTCAGTCATGAACGGACGGTACGCGGCGAACGCGTTGTGCACCATGTCCCATGCGTCGCCGTACGCGGCGGAGAGTTGCGGATCGGCGGCGACTTTCTGTCGCAGCGCCGCTTCGGCGTCGGCTTTCTTCTGCACGATCGCCGGATCCTGCAACCCGGCGAGAAGGCCGAGGTACGCCTTGCGCGAGTTCTTGACGACGAAAAGCGCGTCGTGCGCGCGACGTTCGTTCTCCAAGCTGCGCTCGCTGTACGTGTTGAGAAGAACCTCGCGGCGGCGCAGCAGATTCAACGAGAAGGGATACGTGATGTCGCGGTAGAACTCGAGGTGCTCGAGCGTGTTGAGACGGTCGGTACCGCCGGGGTGGCCGGACACAAAAATGAGATCGCCGTCGGACGGACCGGAGGGGCTGAATCGTAAGTAATCGCTTACCTTTGCCGGCTTGCCGTTCTCGTATGCGCGGAAGACGCAGATGTCGAGGTCGTAGCGCGGATACTCGAAGTTGTCCGGGTCGCCGCCGAAAAACGCGACCGCCACTTCCGGCGCAAACACCAGCCGCACGTCGGTGTACCGCTTGTAGCGGTAGAGGTGATACTCCGCGCCCTGATAGAGAGTGACCACGTCGCTGCGCAGGCCGGTCGCGGCAAACGATTCCTGTTCGATCGTGTTCATCACCGCGCGGCGCGCCTGCTGCGCGTCCGCCGCGCTCATGCCCGGCGTGACGGCCGCGTTCACGCGCTGCGTCACATCCTCGATGCTCTGCAGCACGTTCAGCTCCAGGTCGACGCACTTCACTTCATCCGCATCCGTCTTTGCGTGATAGCCCGTCTCGACGTAGTCATGCTGCGGCGTCGAGATCTTGCTGAGGCAATCGAGACCGACGTGATGGTTCGTGAGAATGAGTCCGTCCGGCGAGACGAACGACCCCGATCCGCCGTTGTTGAAGCGGATGGACGATTTCTGCAGATGATCGAGCCACGCCTGCGACGGATTGAAGTTGTAGCGCTCCATCAGCAGGCGACGCGGCGGCGCTTCGTACAGCCACATCCCCTCGTCCGCCGCCAGGCTGACGGCGACGAGCGCCGCAAAAAGACACACCACCAGTTTCCGCATCGAATTCCTCCGGCGCGATTCTATGCGAAGGAAACGGAAGTCAGGACCGGCGTGCGATCAGTGCTGGTTCGCGTACGCGATGCCCGCGTCGACCTCGGCGATCGCGTCGTTGACGAGGCCGATCGCCTTGTCGCGATGCCCGCCCTTGTCGGCGACGGCGACCTGGAGCTGCTCACGCGCCTGTCGCAGATGGCCACGCGCGTTGAGCATGTGATCCTGACGCGCGCTGGCGCGTCCGGCGAAGAACCCGGAGGCGAGGGCGGCGGTGAGCAGAAGAACGGCGAAAAGTCTCTTGGTCATATCGGCTCCTTTCAATGGTTGCGGGCGAATTCGATTCCGCGCTGGACTTGATCGATGGCGTCGTCGATGAGGTGAATGGCGCGTTCGCGATGACCGCCTTTGTTCGCTTCCGCGGCCGTGAGCTCGCTGCGCGCGGAGCGGAGGTGATCGAGCGCCGACTGCATGTGCGGCTGTCCGCCGCCGGTCGCGCATCCGACCAGATAACCGAGAGTGAGCAGGAGGACAAATAGACCGGGGATGAGAATCGGTCGACGATTCATCCGGATCTCCTTCTCCCCCTGACGAGCAGCAGATTCTAGATCAATCCCAGCTCGTTCCGTTCATCTTTGCGATGATTTTTGCCACCTCAATATAGTCGGCCTGCTCGCCGAGCTCGTGCAGCGCCGCCGTGAAAAGGCTCTGCGTCAGCGCGAGGAGCGGCGTCGACGCGTGCTGCTGATGCGCGATCGACGCGGCGATGCGGATGTCCTTGTCGTGGTGCACGAGCTTGAAGATCAGCGGCCACTTGTGATCGACGAGACGCATCGGCAGCAGATTCTCCGACGCGTTCGACCGGCCGCTCCCCGCGTTCGTCACCGCGAGGGCGGTCTTCAGGTCGATGCCGTACTGCTTCGCGAGCAGAAGGCACTCCGACGTGATCCACACCGTCGCGCCCATGATCGAGTTCGTGAGCACTTTGATCGCGTGACCCGCGCCGACCGGGCCGACGTGAATGATCGTCTTGCCCATGATCTTCAGGATCGGCTCGGCGCGCGCAAAATCTCCGGCGGTTCCGCCGACCATGATCGTCAACGTTGCGTTCTCGGCACCGACCGTCGCGCCGGTCACCGGCGCATCGACGAAGCCGGCTCCTTTTTCGCCAAGTCGCGTCGCCGTCTCTTTGCTGACATTCGGATCGCCGCTCGTCGCGTCGATCCACAACGTGCCGCGCTGCACCTTCGGCAGCAGCTTGTCGACGATCTCGTCCACCTCGCGGCTCGTGGGCAGCATCGTGATGATCACCTCGGCGTTTGCGCAGTCGGCGAGATCGCGCGCCAGATGACTGCCGTGCTCGCGAGCGTGGCGCTCCGCCTTCTCGCGCGTGCGATTCCAGACGACGACTTCGTGCTGTTTTGCGAGATGACGCGCCATCGGGAAGCCCATGGCGCCGAGACCGATGAATGCGACCTTCATTGCGGCCGGCATTCTATGGGCGAAACGCGGAAATGAAGAATTTCAAATTTCAGATGAAAAATGAAAAAGCTCGCACGTGGCGAGCTCCGTTTCAATTTTTCATTTGCAACTTGAAATTTGAAATTTCGGCGTTCCCCTCGAGACCCTCCGAGCTCGCGTTGCAGAGAGAGAGGTAGCTTCAGCAATTGGTCCACAGGGGCACGCCCATTCGCCCGCTCCCCGTGGCTGGGTCCGAGGTGGGCGCGTAGCTGAAGGGTCTCGAGGGATCCGCCGAAAATTGTCGAAAGAACAAAAGAGGGGCGTTACGCCCCTCTGTAGCCGGGTGACCGGCGCAAATCCTGTAGGAAGCAACTTAGCGCATGCGCGGCTGTACTGTAGTGACTTGAGTCACAAAGTTCAACTTCGGTTCTTGTACCAGTCCGCGTTCATCTGGATGTACTCCTTCCACTTTTCCGGCGTCAGGTCGGCGGGGAAAATCGCCTGCACCGGGCACGCGGGCTCGCATGCACCGCAGTCGATGCACACCTCGGGATCGATGTAGAGCATTTTCTCATCGGCGAAGTTCGACTCATCCTTCCGCGGGTGAATGCAGTCGACGGGGCAAACGTCGACGCACGCGGTGTCCTTCGTTCCGATGCAAGGCTCTGCGATGATGTAGGTCATGGCGCGGGCAATTGTAGCCGAAGAAGTGATGAGGACTCAGGACTCAGGACTCAGTCACACCCACCCATTTTCAATTCGAGTGGGCGGGCGGAGGACTGAGTCCTAAGTCCCAAGTCCTAAGTCCTTTTTATTCTGTGTAGCGGCGAATCGACTCGATCTCGTAGTCGTTACCCATGAAGGTGACGATCTCGCCGGCGGCGCGGCCGATGAGCGCTTTCGCCACGTCGGTCTGGTTCGAATAGATGCCGAGCTCCGGCGCCGACTCCCACGGCCCGAGAATCGTGACCTCGCGGCGCACGTCGCCGTTGACGAGAACGATCTTCGTGCCGACGCGCACGGCGCTCGTATCGACCGTCGCCGGATCGATCACGCGGACGTGGGTCAGCTCCGACTGCAGCTTGCCGGCGCGCGCGGAGAGATATTCGTCGCGCTGGCGGGCCGACTTGTATTCGAAGTTTTCGCTGAGATCGCCCATCTCGCGCGCGACCTGGATGGCCTTCTTGTTCGCCGGAATCTCGACTTTCACCAGATGCTCGAACTCCGCGCGTTTGTTCGCGAGCGACTCCGCCGTCGCGTAGATCGGCTCGACCTGCGGCTCGCGCAGCGACGGGTACTTCATGTTCAGCGCGTGCTTTACGTCCTCGCGCCGATACTCCTCGACGCCGCCGTAGCGGTCGAGGGTATCGAACAGCTTGCGCGCCTGCTCCTCGTTTTCCACGCTCATGACGATGCGGATGACGAGGCCGCCTTTGTCGAAGAAGTCTTTCAGCCGCGCGCGCACGGACGCGAACTCATCGGAGGCGATCGCTTCGAGGACCTGGAAGATGAGCGCGTAATTCGCACGCTCGGGCAGCGGGTCCTGCTCGTCGATCTGTTTGGCGTACCAGTAAAACGCGCGCGGATGGCGCCGCGGATAGCGCAGCGTCTCATCGATGAGCCGGTCGTGAATGTCGCTGTGCCCTTCCTTTTCCAGCGCCGACATCACCAGGGAGAGCATGCGCGGCTCCTCGTCGAGAAAGAAAATCTCGCCGTAGACGCGAGGCCAGTCGGCATGAACGCTGCGCACCGCATTGAGCGCGCGCTCGCGAAGGGTTTTGTCGCCGATCGAAGCGACGGTGCGCGACGCGACGGGGCCGGTCAGCAGCGCGTTGGCATCGAACGGCACCGTGTACGCGCCCGGCAGAGACTCGAGCGTCGTCAGGATCTGCCACGCCGTCGCCGGATCGCTTCGCGACACGCGCGACGCTTCGCTCGCCAGCGATGACGAGAAGAAGTCCGCCAGCTCTTTGCTCCGTGCGCTGTGCTTGCGCGCGAGCTCGAGTTTTCCTTTCGGATCGGCTCGCTCGAAATCGCGGCGGACCGCCTTCTCCGCTTCGCCCGTCGACGCGTTCCACGCATACGCCGCTTTTGCACCCGTGCCGCTGACGACGATCTGCGGATTCTTGCGTGCCGAGGTCCACCAGGAGCTCCACCTCTCCTCCGGCACGATTCCGATCACCGCATCGCGCACTTCGGCCATCGTCATCGGACGGCCGAAGCTCTGCAGGATCCGGGCGAAAAACTGCGGCGGAGATTTCGCCGCTTCGTTTTTCAGCTTCGCCGGATCGGTGAACTTTTCGTGCAGGACATGATCGGCCGTGATCGGGACCAGGAACTTCCCGGCGGCGCCGAGCGGAACCGACACGCGCTTGTCCTTCTCGAAATCCAGCCGCGCGATGCCGAGCTCCGGATTCAGCTCGACGACCTGGCCCGCGCCGCGGCCGGCCATGAAGAAGGTCTCGCCTTCGTCGTACTGCAGCCAGGTCTCGATCTTCTCCGCGCGCTCGACCGGATTGCTCGTCGGCTCGCTGAACTTCGCGAAGTCGAACGCACGCTGAAAGCTCTTGCGGTGGCTGTAGGTGCTGCGCAGCGCCTGCTCGATCTGTGGACGCATCGTCGCCGGATGTTTCGACAGGCGGCCGATCTCTTTCAGCACCTGCAGCCGCTGCGCCCACATTTTTTTCTCGAGCAGCGTGTCGGAGAGCAGGCCGAGGAGTGTGTCGGACTGCGTGCGCTGCTCGGATTTGCGCAGCGCTTTCGCGGTGCGGAGAAACGCATCGACGTCGCTCGGGTCTTTGTCCATCTGGTTCATCCAGAGCGACTCGAGCTCGTCGAAGTTTTTTGCCTGAATCAATGCATTCGCGTCTTCGGCGAAAGCCATGGAGCGGCGTATTGTAGCCGACGATGAATCGCCGTCGCGCAACCGCGCTCGCGATCGGCATCGCGGCGGCCGTTTCGCTCGCGGTCCTGTGCTGGTGCGGCGTCTACGTTCGCTACAAAGCCGACGACTTCTGGACTGCCTCGATCGTCGCCCGCCTCGGTTTCTGGAAATCGCAAACCTGGTGGTATCAGCGGTGGAGCGGCCGCTTCGCGTACACGTTTTTCATCGGGATCGTCGAGAGCATCGGACCGGCGATCGTGCCGGCGCTCGTTGCGCTGACGATCGCGGCGTGGATCGCGGCGACGTCCGCGCTCTTCAAGGCGCTGCGCTTCGCACATCCGGTCGCATTCGCACTCGCGTTCGTGTACGCCGTGGCGGAAGGAACGCCCGACGTGCCGCAGTCGATTCTCTGGCAGACCGGTCTGCTCACGTACGTCGTGCCGATGATCGGGCTGACCGCATGGCTCGCAACAGCCGTGAATCGGGATTCGCTGCGCTGGTACGACGTCGTCGTGCCGTTCGTCGTCGCAGGATTTTCGGAGTCGAACACGATTACGCAGATCATCGCGCTGGCGGCACTCGTCGTCGTGTTCCGAAAACGCAGCCTGGCGGCGGGTCTGATCGCTTCGATCGCCGCTCTCACCGTCATCGCGCTCGCGCCGGGAAATGCGGTCCGCATGTCGATCTATCCGCGTCATCCGGTCGCCTGGGTCGTGTCGCAGGCGATCGCGGGCAGCGCGATGTTTTTCGTGACGGAGCTGACGCGTTCCGGCATCGCTCTCCTGACGATCTTCATCGCGGCGTTGCTGCTCGCACCGCGAATCGATGGGCGCTTCGCACTCGTGACGATCGCCGTCGCCGTCTGCAGCACGGTCGTGACGTATGCCGCGTCGCTCGAGGCGCTCGCCGTCGCGCCGCCGGCGCGCACGCTGATCGTGCCGCACTTTTTCGTCGTGATCGCCGTGGCGGCGATCGGAATGCTGGTTCCAGCCGCGGAGCTGAAACCCGCCGCCGCACTTGCGATCACCGCCATCGCTCTCGTCGCTCCGATCGTTTCGGCGCTGCAGCTCGGCCGCGACATCGCGCAGTCGGCGGCGTTCGCGCGCGCGTGGGACCGGCTCGATGCCGAGCTGCGGCGCAATCCGGGACGCGAAATCGTCGTCGCGCATGCGCCGGGATCCGCCGGCACTCTCGCCTTCATCACGCATTCGCCCGACGCGTGGTCGAATCACTGTATCAGCGATTACTATAGCTTGGCCGGCATCGCCTCCGCGCCGCCGGGAAAGCTAGGCGCCGCGAAGCTGCTCGAGGATCTTCCCGTGTACGCCACCGAAGGCCCCCGACGACATGACGACCACGACATCGTCCGGCTTCGCTTCACGGGCGACTAGCTTCGCGATCGCGTCGATGTCGTCGATCTGCTCGGCCGGAATGCCGTCGCCGTTGAGCTTCTCGACGATGTGCGGCACCG
>DATIZY010000225.1:0-21436 GCA_035516895.1 Thermoanaerobaculia bacterium
GACTTAGGACTTAGGACTTAGGACTTAGGACTTAGGACTTAGGACTCAGGACTTAGTCCCACCCGCCCCGTTCGCTCATGTTTTTGGGTGGGTGGGAACTAAGTCCTGAGTCCTGAGTCCTGAGTCCTGAGTCCTAAGTCCTCAGTCCTGCGGTACTACAATCACCGCCCTCAAGGACGGAATGGGATGATCAAGTTCGGGACATCGGGTTGGCGCGGCATCATCGGCGAAGATTTCACGTTCGAGAATGTCCGCATCGCCTCGCAGGGCGTCGCCAACTACCTCAGAAAATCGCAGCAGAAGGGAAGCGGCGTGGTCGTCGCGTACGACACGCGCTTTCTCTCGGAAAAATTCGCGTCCGAGGCGGCGCGGATCCTCGCGTTCAACGACATTCACGCGTTCCTGTGCACGCGCGACGCGCCGACACCGTGCGTCTCGTTCGAGACCGTCCGCCGAAAGGCGATGGGCGCGATCAACTTCACCGCGTCGCACAATCCGCCCGAATACAACGGGCTGAAGTTTTCGACGTCGAACGGCGCGCCGGCGCTGCCCGAGGTCACGAAGCAGATCGAGCGCGAGATCCAGACGATGCAGGAGACCAACCAGAAGATCGACGTCTACGAAAAGCGCGAGCTGATCGAGGCGATCGATCCGAAGGACCGCTACCTCGCCGAGCTGCGCACGAAGATCGACCTCGATGTCATCCGCAAGAGCGGACTGCGCATCGCCATCGATTCGCTGTACGGCACCGCGCGCGACTACCTCGACTACTTCCTGCTCGAGGCCGGCATCGAAGTCAAAATCATTCATAATTATCGTGATCCTTATTTCGGAGGTTTTTCACCGGAGTGCAACGAGAAAAACCTCGGCGAGCTGCGCAAGATCGTCGGCAACGAATCCTTCGACCTCGGCCTCGCCACCGACGGCGATGCCGACCGCTTCGGCATCATCGACGAGCGCAACCGCTTCGTCTCGCCGAACACGATCCTCGCGCTGCTGTCGCTCTACCTCAAGCGCGAGCGGAAGATCCCCGGCGGACTCGCGCGATCGGTGGCGACGACGCATCTCATCGACGCGATCGCGAAGAAGCTCGACGTGCCGGTGTACGAGACGCCGGTCGGATTCAAATACATCGGCGAGCTGATTCTCGCCGACAAGATCGCGATGGGCGGCGAAGAGAGCGCCGGCATGTCGATGTATCGCCATCTGCCGGAAAAGGACGGCATCCTCGCCTGCCTGCTCGTCGCGGAGATGGTGGCGCGTACCGGCAAGCGCCTGCACGATCTGACCGAGGCGATGCATCAGGAGTTCGGGACGTATTTTTCGAAGCGATCCGACATGAAGCTCACGCCGCAGCTCAAAGACTCGCTGGCGAAGAAGCTCGCGCATCCGCCGGACAACCTCGACGGACTCAAAGTGCGGAACGTGAACACCACCGACGGCGTCAAGCTGATCTTCGATGATCAGACGTGGCTGCTCTTCCGCCTGTCGGGCACCGAGCCGGTGGCTCGCGTCTACGCCGAAGCTTGCTCGCCGAAGGATCTGAAGAACATTCTCGATGCGGGAAAGAAATTTGTGGCATCGTGAAGAAGGTTGCGCGTTGACGGTTCCCGGGACATCGAGGCAAGGCGTCGGGCCTCGGGCGTCGGGCGTCAGACGTCGGGGGTCGGTGTCACCGTCAACCGGTAGCCGGCAGCCGCCAACTTCATGAGATACCCACGCGAAAAGCTCTTCTTCGTCTGCGAAGGTCCGCGCTGCAACAATCCGGACCGCGGCGAGGAGCGCGGCGAGATCATCCGCGCCGGACTCAAAGACCTCAACCGCGACCTCGGCCGCAAGCGCATCGCGCGCATCTGCGCGACCTCGTGCCTCGATCTCTGCGACTTCGGCCCGAACATGATCATCGATCATCGCGCCTATTCGCACATGACGTGCGAGAAGGCGAAAGAGGTCTATCACGGCGAGATGGGCGATACGCCGCGCCGCGAGGACCTCGAGCTGAAAGACGAAGAGTTCGCCGGAACCCGCCACGACCCGCGCGTGCCGAAGCCGTGAGCGCGCTCACTGACGCTCCTCGCGTCGTACATCACGATGCCGCCATGCGCCGAACATGGCTCCTGCTCGCCGCCGCGCTTTTTGTGGCGCCGCTCTCCGCCGCGACGATGACGCAGCAGAGCCCGGCGGCGGCGAAGTGGACGGGCGAGCCGATCAGCATCAAGCTCGTCGACGCGGACATCAGAGACGTCCTGCACGTCTTCTCGAAGCTGACCGGCGTCAGCATGGCCGTCGATCCCGACGTCCACGCCAGCGTCACGATCGAGCTTCGCGATGTGCCGTGGGACCAGGCGCTCGATCTGATCCTCCGCCAGCACAAGCTCATCGGCCGCCTCGACGACGGCATCCTGCGCGTGCGAGCGCGTTAGGCCAGCTCGGCGACGGCCGCGCGGATGTCGTCGATCGCCATTCGCATGCGGTCCATGTGCGTGCGGTGCGAGACGACGCAGATGCGGATGACGAACTCGGTGCCGATCGTCGTGCCGGTCATCATCACGCGCTTGCGCCGATTGATCGCGTCGAGCAGCCTGCGATTGTCGATCCGCGTGTGGCGGAACGCGACGATCGACAGCTGCGGCTCGGCGACGATCTCGATTCCGTCGACGTTCCGCAGCTCCGCCGTCGCCCACCGCGCGAGGTCGAGCTTTTCGTCGAGCAGCTCGCGGAACGGCTCGATGCCGAACATCTTCAGCGGCAGCCACACGCGCAGCCCGCGGAAATCGCGTGAGAGCTCCGGCGAGATCTCCGCGAAATCGATGAGCTCCTCCTCCTGCTGAAACTGCGGGAGGTAGCTCGCGTGCATGCTGTGCGTCGCGCGAAGGTCTTCGAGACGTCGGACGACGAGCGCGCCCGTTCCGTACGGATGAAAGAGCGTCTTGTGCGGATCGAGGACCACGGAGTCGGCGCGCTCGATGCCGCGCATCGCGGCGCGTCCGCGATCGGTCAGCACGAAAAACGCTCCGTACGCGCCGTCGACGTGGAACCACATGTTCTCGCGATCCGCCAGATCGGCGAGCGCCGCGAGATCGTCGACCGCGCCGGTGCCGACCGTCCCCGCGCTGCCGGCGATGAGAAACGGTTTGAAACCCTGAGCCCGATCGCGAGCGATCGCCTCCTCCATCGCATCGACGCGAACGCGAAACATTTCATCGGAGTCGATCTCGCGCACGTTCGCGAGCGAAAATCCGGCGAGGCTCGCCGCTTTCTGAAACGAGTGATGAATCTGATTGCCGGCGTAGAGCGTGCCGCGCGCGAAGTCGTCGCCGAGCTGCGTCTTGCGCGCGGTGATGAGGGCGATGAGATTCGACACCGAGCCGCCCGGCGTGAGCAGACCGCCGCTGCCTTTGCCGTAGCCGACGATCTCGCAAAACCAGCGCGTGACGTTCGCCTCGAGCTGCGCGAGAACCGGCGCGGCTGCAAAGACGCCGACGTAGCGATTGACTGCCGTGGCGATGAAGTCGGCGATCGCGGAGTGAACGATCCCCCCGCCGGGGATGTACGCGAGGTAGCCGGGATGCGGCGTGTTGAACGAGCGCGGAATCGCCTCCTCGAACAGAAAATCGAGGAGCTTGTCGAACGGCTCGCCGCGTTTCGGCAGCGGCTCGATCACGCTTCGCGCAAAGTCGGTGGCATCGTCGACGTTGCGCGTGGGCTGCCGCGGCAACGACTCGATGTGCGCGACGACGCGCCGCGCGGCGTCATCGATCATGCGGCGCAGATCGTCGCTGCCGGGTTCGAGCGGATATTTTTTCACCACAGAAACACAGACGACACCGAGGTCTCTGCGACCTCTGTGGCTCTGCGGTGAAAATCATCGTCGATAGGCAAGCATCGCGTCCAACGGGTTCGCGAACCCGAAGCAGCCGTCGTCCGAGATCATCTCGCGCGTCGTCCACACCGTCTCACCACCCTCCTCTGCCACCGCCGACTCGCGCGTCGGATGATTGCGCACGGTCGAGTAGTGCACGACGAAGCTCTTGCGCGTGAGGCGGTCGTCGCTCACCGGACCACCGCCGTGAAGCAGCGCGGAGTGCCACAGAAGCACCTCGCCCCGCTTCGCGATGAACAATTTCGTTTCCAGCCCGCGGCGCTTGCACTCCTCGTCGTGATACCTCATCGCGGTCTGCGCGTCCGCGGCGCCGAATCGCCGGCCGTCGAACATGTACTCGCCCGGAGCGAACTCGTAGAACGGGATCTTGTGCGAGCCCGGCACGTACGCCAGCGCGCCCGAGCGGGGATCGATGTCCTCGAGCGCGATCCAGGCGGCGACCAGATGCCCGAAGCGCGGCGTCGGCACCACGATCGAATCGCGATGCAGCGCCTGCTGGCTGCCGAACTCGAAATAGAGCGACTGCGTCGCGACGACCGGCTCGCCGAGGATCAGACTGGCGTAGCGATGCAGAGCGGGATGTAAATAGAGGTTGCGGGCGAGAGCGAACCGCGAGTGCAGATCGTGAATGCGATAGCGCGGTTTGCGCTGCGCCGCCTCGTTCGCCGTCGCGAATCGCAGCGGCGGCGAGTCGTATGCAAAGGAAATGTTCGGCGGCTTTTCGCGCCAGAGGCGATCGATCTCGCCGTCGAATGCCGCCGCATCGTCCGCGCTGAAGTCGATCGAGAGAACGACGTAGCCGTCGTCGGCGAATTTGCGGAGGTTCGCCGCCTCGACGTCGGTGATGTCGCCGGCGGCGGCACGCGACGCAATCGCGTCCGCCGCCGCGGATTCGTCGACCCAGATCGAGCCGGGAATCGTCGCCATCACCAGATCGCGCAACGCTTCGACGCTTCGCGCACCATCTTCGATCCCTCCGGACAATGGAACGCCTTCGCGAACGCCGGCATGTTCTGCACGGTGCCGTTCACGCGGAAGCGGCCCTGCGCGTGCGGATCGGTCAGCGCGGCGCGCGTCGCCGCCTGCGGCGAGTAATTCTCGCCCCACACCTGAGCGAAGCCGAGGAAGAAGCGCTGCTCGGGAGAGAAGCCGTCGATGACTTCGCGCTTCTTTCCTTGCATTGATTTCTCGTACGCGCGCAGCGCCAGCGTTGCGCCGCCGAGGTCCGCGACCTCTTCGCCGGTGACGAGCTTGCCGTTGATGTTGACCCCCGGCGCGACGTTGAATTCGCTGTACTCCTCCGACACGCAGTTCGTCCGCGCCTGGAAATTCGTCAGATCCTCCGACGTCCACCAGTTGCGCAGATTTCCGTTCGCGTCGAACTTCGCGCCCTGATCGTCGAATCCGTGCGTCATCTCGTGGCCGATGACGACGCCGATGCCGCCGTAGTTGTACGCATCGTCCGCGTTCGGATCGTAGAACGGCGGCTGCAGGATTCCCGCCGGAAATGTGATGTCATTGCGCGAGGCCATGTAGCTCGCGTTCACAGTCGGCGGCGTGAAGAAGCCCCATTCGTTCGGATCGTCGGGCTTGCCGATGCGAGAGATGTTGTAGCGCTCCGCGAACTCGCGCGAAGCCAGCAGGTCCTGGTAATACGAGTCGCGATTCATGCTGAGCGCGGAGTAGTCGCGCCATTTGTCGGGATATCCGATCTTTCGCGAGAAGGCATTCAGCTTGGTCAGCGCGGCCTGCTTCGTCTCGGGACTCATCCAGGAAAGCGTCGGGATGTCTTCGCGCAGCGCGGCGACGAGATTGTCGATGAGCTGATTCATCTTCGCCTTCGCTTCCGGCGTGAAGTTGCGGCGCACGTACTCCTGACCGAGGAGCTGGCCGAGGTTGCGGTCGGCGGCGACGACGCAGCGCTTCCAGCGCTCCTGCTGCTGCTTCTGTCCGCTGAGGATCCTGCCGTTGAAGTTGAACTCCTCTTCTTCGAAGGGCGTGGAGAGCGCGGGAGCGGCGGCGTTGATGACGTGCCACCGCAGGAACGTTTTCCAGTCGTCGAGCGGAACGTCGTTGATCAGACGATTGACGGCTTCGATGTACTGCGGCTCGCTGACATTGATGTCCGGCTGATTGACGCCGATCGCCGCGAGGTAGGCGTTCCAGTCGACGGCGGGCGCGGTGGAGGCGAGCTGGGACACCGCCATCATGTGGTAGCGGTTCTCGGGCTTGCGCATCTCGACGCGCGACATCTCCGCCTGCGCGAGCTTCGTCTCGAGCTGCAGCACGCTCTCGGCGTCCGCGCGCGCCCGCGTCGCGTCCTCGCCGGCGAGGGCGAACATCTTCGCAATATGGTCAACATATTGACTTCTGATGTTCGTGAAGCGCGTGTCGTCACGGAGGTAGTAGTCGCGGTCGGGCAGGCCGAGCTGGCCGGTGCCGACCGAGGCGATGATCATCTTGCTGTTCTTGAAGTCGTTTTGGCCGCCGACGCGGAAGAGCGGCGCCTCGCCTTCCTCGGCGAGATGCGTCAGCTCCGCGAGGAGCGACGCTTTGTCGCTGATGGCGTTGATGCGATCGAGCTCCGGCTGAATCGGCGTGATGCCGGCCTGGTCGATCGCGGTCTCGTTCATGCACGCCGAGTAGAAATCGCCGAGCTTCTGCGTCGCGCTTCCGGCCGGCGCGGCCGGCGCCGCCTTCGCGTCTTCCTCGAGGATCGCGTGGAGGATGTCGCGATTGCGCTCGGCGAGCTCCTCGAAACGGCCGTAGCGTGAATACTGCGGCGGGAGCGGGTGCGCCTTGCGCCAGTTGCCGACGGCATAGTCGTAGAAGTCGTCGCAGGCGTTGATGCTCGTGTCCATGCCGGCGACGTCGAAGCCGTGGGGAGCTACAAAGGCCGCCTTCGGCGGCGTTGTCGGTTGTCGGTTGTCAGTTGTCGATGGCGAATTGTTCGTCGTCGTTCCACATGCGACTGCGAGAAGCAGCGTTGCAAACGTAAGTGTTCGGCGCATGACGGCGATGATATGACAACTGACAACTGACAACTGACAACTGACAACTGACAACTGACAACCGACAACCGACAACCGACAACCGACAACGCGCAGGGTACACTGCGCTTTTCGTGACCGAGCTCAAACGCGACATCGGCCTGTGGCGCGGCATTGCGCTCAACATGATCGACATGGTCGGGATCGGTCCGTTCATCACGATCCCGTTCATCCTCACCGCGTTAGGCGGCGGGCGCGGCATGCTCGCCTGGATTCTCGGCGGACTTCTCGCGATCTCGGACGGGCTCGTCACCGCGGAGCTCGCATCGGAGCTTCCCGCGTCCGGCGGTTCCTACGTTTTTCTTCGCGAGTCCTACGGCCGCGCCGGCCGGTGGATTTCGTTCCTCTTTCTTTTTCAGATTCTCTTTTCCGCGCCGCTGTCGATGGCCTCCGGCTGTATCGGCTTCGCGAACTATCTCGCGCCGCTCTTCAAAGAACTGCCGCGCGTGGAGATCATCGCCACTGCCGTCTGCCTGATCACGACCGTCCTGCTGCTGCGCCGCATCGAAGCCGTCGGAAAGTTCTCCGTGCTGCTGTGGATCGGCGTGCTGCTCACGCTGGCGATCGTCATCGCGGCCGGGCTGCCGCATCTTCGGCTGGCGGCGTTCGAGTTCTGGCGCGCGCCGCGCCTCGACAACCAGCTCGGGTTCGCCGGTCTCGGCGTCGCTCTCATCTACTCCGTCTACGACTACCTCGGCTACTACAACATCTGTTACCTCGGCGATGAGGTGCGCGACGCCGAGCGGACGATCCCGCGCGTGATCGTCATCTCGATCCTGGTGATCGGCGTGATTTATCTGGTCATGAACGCCTGCATCGTCTCCGTCCTGCCGATGAAGCAGGCGATGACTTCGAAAGCGGTGGTCAGCGACTACATCGGCGTGCTGTTCGGAAAACGAGGCGCGGCGGTGATCTCGATTCTGATTCTCTGGACCGCGTTCGCGTCGATCTTCTCGCTGATGCTCGGCTATTCGCGGGTCCTCTACGCCGCGGCCCGCGACGGGAATTTCTTTCGCATCTTTTCCCGGCTGCACGCGACCGAGGCACATCCGTACGTCTCGACGCTGTTTCTCGGATGCGTCGCGGCGATCTTCTGCTGGTTTCCGCTGAGCAAAGTGCTGCAGGCGATCCTGTCGATCCGCGCGATCATTCCGTTCATGGCGCAGATCGCCGGCGCGGTGATTCTGCGGCAGCGCGATCCGGATCGCCGGCGTCCGTTCAAAATGTGGCTCTATCCGCTGCCGGCGATCGTCGCGTTAGGCCTCTGGACGTACATCGTGGTCTCGCCGCAGAAGGGATTGAAAGTCGGCGGGCTGTACGTGATCGCCGCGGGGACGCTGTTCTACTTCGCGCGCAACTGGCTCATGGGACGCCAGACGTCTTCCCGCACGACGAACACTTCTTCCTGATCGAGCCGCTGTTCGCCCAGCGCGACGATCTCGCGGATCGCACGCTCCTCGCCGGCCGGATGCACGATCAGCAGAACGTGCGTGTCCTCGCGCTGCCCCATCCACGAACCCTGCGCGCGCCACTCCGTGTAGCCGGGAAAGCGCGGAGTCACGACCTCGCGCAGGAACTGCTGCCACTCCGCATCGGTGACGACGCCGCCATGTTGCTTGTTCATGCTGACGAAAAGCATGTCCGCCTGCTGCTGCTCGTAGACGGCCAGACCCGAGCATGCGACGAACGCGAGAAAGACGAGCGGAGCGAGGCGGCGCACGACATTAGAATGCCACGATGCGACGCTTCGCAGTTCTTTTTTTCTTCGCGTTTCCACTTCTCGCCCAACAACAAGACTTCGACAAGCTCGTCGAGCAGACGATGACGTCGTGGAACGTGCCCGGCCTGGCGATCGCGGTCGTGCAAAACGATCGCGTCGTCTATCTGAAAGCGGCGGGCGTCAAAGAGCTCGGCAAACCCGATCCGATCACGCCCGACACGCTCTTCGAGATCGGCTCGACCTCGAAAGCATTCACGTCGACGTCGCTGGCGATGCTGGTGGACCAGAAGAAACTCAGCTGGGACGATCCCGTCCACAACTACGTTCCCTACTTCCATCTCAGCGATCCCTGCGCCGATGCGATGGTCACGATCCGCGACATCGCCTCGCATCACACCGGTCTCGGCACGCATGACGAGCTTTGGGATTTCACGCTCTGGCCGCGCGAACAGGTCCTTCGCTCCGTGGCGACGCTGACGCTCACGCGCCCGTTTCGCAGCGCGTACATCTACAGCAACATCCAGTTCACGCTCGCGGGCGAAGTCGTCGCCGCGGCGTCGGGAATGCCGTGGGAGGATTTCGTTCGCACGCGCATCTTCGAGCCGCTCGGCATGACGCACACGCGTACGTCGCTGCCCGACTGGAACGCGTCATCGCACGCGCTGGGCTATCGATGGGACACGGCAACGCAATCCGCCGTCCCGCAGCACTTCAACGACTATACGAACATCGCGCCGGCCGGCGCCGTGAAGTCGTGCGCTCGCGACATGGCTCAATGGCTGCGATTCCAGCTCGCCGACGGACAGATCGACGGCAAGCGTCTCGTCTCCGCGGACGCGCTCGACGAAACCCACACGCCGCAAGTGGCGCTTCACGTTCCCAAAGAGACGAATCCCGAAACGAACCTGATGGCGTACGGACTCGGATGGACCGTGCAGGACTATCGCGGGCAGCTGCTCGTCTCGCACGCCGGCGCGCTCAACGGATTCCGCACGCAGGTCGCGCTGCTGCCGAACCAGAACGCCGGCGTCGTCATCCTCGAGAACATCGGCCGCGGCTACGCGATCCTCGCTCTGCGCGACGAGATCCTCGATGCGATCCTCGGCGGCCCGACGCGCGACTGGAATCAGCTCTTCCTCGATCTCGACAAGAAAGCCGATGCCGCGGCCGAGGCGGCGAAGAGCGAGCGCGATGCGAAGCTGCGTCTCGACACGCCGGCATCGCACGATCTCGCGGCGTACGCCGGCACGTACAGCGATCCGGCGTACGGAACTGCGACGATCAGCAACGACGCGAACGGTCTGACGCTGCACTACTACCGGCTGACGATTCCGCTCACGCATTTGAACTACGACACGTTCGAGGCGTTTCTGCCGGAAGAGGACCTGGACGAGATCGTGCAATTCGAGCTCGGGACGGACGGCGCGGTGCGCTCGATGAAATTGTTTGGACAAGAATTTCAAAAGGATGAAGGAGGAAGGATGAAGGATGAGTCGAAATCAGGGTGAAGACATTCATCCTTCATCCGTCAGCCTTCATCCTTCCGCGCGCGTCGTCATCCTCGGCGGCGGATTCGGCGGACTGTACGCCGCGAAGGCGCTCAAGCGCGCGCCGACAACGGTGACGATCGTCGATCGCCGCAACTTCCATCTGTTCCAGCCGCTGCTCTATCAGGTGGCGACCGCGGCGCTGAATCCGAGCGACATCGCCCATCCGATCCGCTCGGTGGTCGCCCGGCAGAAAAACACGAGCGTGATTCTCGGCGAAGCGAAAGCGATCGACCTGAATCGCAAAGTGGTGGCGCTCGCTGACAGCGATGTTGCTTACGATTATCTGATCGTCGCCACCGGATCGACGCATTCGTACTTCGGCCATCCGGAGTGGGAGCGCGACGCGCCGGGATTGAAGACCATCGAGGATGCGCTCGAGATCCGGCGCCGCGTGTTGCTGGCATTCGAATCGGCGGAGCGCGAGAGCGATCGCGAAAAACAGCGGGCGTGGCTCACGTTCGTCATCGTCGGCGCGGGACCGACGGGCGTCGAGCTCGCCGGCGCGCTGTCGGAGATCGCACGTCACACGATGCTCCGCGATTTCCGGACGATCAATCCGTCGAGCGCGCGCGTGGTTCTGCTCGAAGGAAAAGATCGCGTGCTCCCCACCTACCCGCCCGATCTGTCGATGAAAGCGGAGAAGCAGCTGCGCGAGCTCGGCGTCGAAGTGATCACGAGCGCGATGGTGACGCGCGTCGACTCGACGACCGTAGAAATGGAGCACCGGCTTCAGCCGGTCATGGAGAAACCGGCTGAAGCCGGTGCTCCATCTCATAAACCGGCTGAAGCCGGTGCTCCATCTCGCGAACCGGCTGAAGCCGGTGCTCCATTGTCCATCGCCACGCACACGGTGTTGTGGGCAGCGGGAGTGCAGGCGTCGCCGCTCGCGAAAACATTAGGCGTTCCGCTCGATCGCGCCGGACGCGTGCTCGTCAACGACGACCTCACCGTGCCCGGGCATCCGGAGGTCTACGTGATCGGCGATCTGGCGACGCTGTCCAGACCCGTGCCGGGAGTCGCGCCGGCGGCGATCCAGGAAGGCGAGCACGCGGCGAAGAACATCGAGCGCGCGATTCGCGGCAAGCCTCCGCTGCCGTTTCACTATTTCGACAAAGGATCGCTCGCGACGATCGGCCGCGCCGCCGCCGTGGCCGATTTCGGCAGGATTCACATCGCGGGATTTCCTGCGTGGTTCGCGTGGCTCGCTGTCCACATCTTTTTTCTGATCGGCTTCCGCAACCGCGTGCTCGTCATCCTGCAGTGGGCCTGGGCGTATCTGACCTACGAGCGCGGCGCGCGGCTGATCACGGGCAAGGAGGCCACGTGAGCGCGGCCTCCTCGCATGAACATTGGGGGGCTACGGCGCGGGCGTGCGCGGTCCGCGCACGAAGTGAAGAATAAACACGATGATCGCGACGACGATCAGGATGTGAATGAACCACGCCGTAACGTGGAATGCGATCAGTCCGAGGAGCCAGAGAATCAACAGGATGATCGCGATGGTCAACAGCATGCCTGCACCTCCGCAGGCGAGTAGAGCAATGGCGATGCCGCCTCAGCTTGTGCGGAGCGGCGCGCTCTCAGCCCGCCGATGACGGCATGAGATCCGTCGCTCCACGAGGCCTCGCGTCAGTGCCGGACGCCGCGGTGGCGTGAGCTCGGCGGCGGCTGATCGCTGACCACGGGCGTAGCGAAATTGATGTTCGGATTTCCCGAGCCGACGACCGGTGTGAGGGCGTAGACCTTCGTGTCGCCGCTCTGATTGTCGATCGACACAGCCGACGCGGCGATGCGCGCGCTGCCGGCGGTCGCGGTGACGACGACTTCGACGTTCGTGCGGTCCTTTCGCCGATCGGCCTCATCGAGTCCGAGCGCCGCGAAGACCGTGTCGAGTTTGAGCTGCTGATTCGACGAGATCTGCATGTCCTTGTCGGCGATCGCACTGCTGCGATTTCCGGCCTCGTACAGCTTCACGTTGACGAACCCCGCCGCGCCGCCGACCTCGTTCAGCAGCAGCACCCATCGCGTGCCGCGCGTCGGATCGACCGATTGTTCGAGGCCGTCGAGCGAGAGCGGCCGCTGCGACGCCGACGTCGCGCTCGTCAGCGCCTCGGAGAGCGTGGTCGGAAGCGGGAGCGAGCTCGCGGGAACGGTCGCGCCGCCGCTCGTCGTCTGCTCGAGGACCGCGTACACCTTTCCGTTCGGCGGCCCCTGCAAAAAGAGATTGCCGTCCGATGGCGAGCTGGCGGCGAAGAGGTCTTTCATCACATCGTTGTAGACCGTGGTCTGACCGGCATTGAGGCTGATCGTGCGGACCAGCGCCGCGCCGCCGGCCGACGGATAGAACGTCGCGAGGAATTGCGCGGCGCTCGACTGCGCGACGAGTCCGATCGCGGTCTTGTACGCCGGCGCGCTGCCCGCCGAGCTCGTGCCCGAGATCACCGGAACGACTGTGGTAACGCTTGGTATAGTCGCCGCGGGTGCGGTTTTCCAGAACGCGCGCACGATCGACGATGCCGACGTGCGGTCGGTCGCCGGCCGGCTCAGCACCGTCATGCCGCCGAGGGACGCGAGGCCGGCGACGGAGCCGCCGCCGGAGTTGACGGTGATGTCCCAGCGCGACGCGGGCAGCACCGTGATGTGCTTCATGCCGTAGCGCGCGATGTCCTGCACGATTGTCTGGCCGTTGTCGCTGGCAGCGGTGACGCTCGCGTGATCGACGCCGCTCGTCTCGGTCAGTGTGAGCGACGCCGTCCCGCCGCTCACCGGCGGCAGATCGATGACTTGCGGCGACGCGACCCGCGCGCCGGCTCCGCGCGTGACCACCGGCACCGAGGCGCTGACGCTGATGAGGCCCATGCGCGCCGGCGGAACGCGCGCCTCGATGTCGCCGAACAATCCGGGCGCGCCGAAGAGCTGTCCGATCGGATCGACGAGCGTGACGACATCGTTCGGCGGAACGAGGATCACCGCGCGTTTGACCGCCGGATCGAAGCCGTCGGCGGTCGTCGGCGTGAAAATCAGCTCGACCTGCACCGAATCGCCGCCGTTGTTCGTCAGGCGGAGCCGGTTCGCGACGTCGGGAACGATGAACGATCGCACCGAGACGTCGAGCGCGCTCGTGCGGCCGCTGCCGATCGAGAGCTGATCGTTGTCCTGCACGAGCAGACGCGACGACGCGCCGTCCTTCGTCCGGACGGTGAAATACGTGTAGCGCGGGAGCGGCGATCCGCTCGGCGCAAACGGCCGCCGCGTGAAGAGCTTGAACGTGCGCGTCGCTCCGGGAGCGAGAGGCTGTGAGTTCCAGCCGTCCTCCGGCACAAGCCAGACGTCCGGACCGACCTCGGCCGCGAGGTCCATTGGCGTCGAGCCGGGATTCCTGATCGCCACCTCGCGACCGGGGCGCGCGGAGTCGTCCGCGCCGGAGAAGCCGGGGAACGCGACGTAGTCGGCCGGAGTGCCATCGATGATGAACTGCGGCGCAACGGCGGGAGTGCCGCCCACTTTCAAATTGACGAACGCATACGGCGTCACCGCGAGCTGCGATGTGCCGCCGACCGCGGTGGCGAAGATGACGCCCTGATACGAACCGGCCACGTCATTCGGCGGCCCGCTGTACTGAATCGTGAACGTCTTCGGCACGCGCGGCTGCAGCGTGATGAACGCGCCGCCTTCGGCAATGCTGAAGAACGGACGCGATCCGGGGAGTTCCGACTGACCGACGATGATCTGCGCCGGCGCCGGACCGATGTTCTCGAGCGTGAA
The DNA here is from genome assembly GCA_035516895.1 of Thermoanaerobaculia bacterium. Taxonomy (GTDB): domain Bacteria; phylum Acidobacteriota; class Thermoanaerobaculia; order Gp7-AA8; family Gp7-AA8; genus Gp7-AA10. Next base: position 13,969 of record DATIZY010000225.1, read on the forward strand.
GCTGCCTTTGCGATCTTCGATCGCTTCGCCGAGCGACGTGACGATGGCGGAGGGTTGAACGGTGAAGATGATGTTCGACGGCGCATTCGTGATGCTGACGCTCTGCACATCGGACACAGGCCCGCTCTTCGTCGGATCGCACGACGGAATCGCGCGGATGCGGTGATACACGGTGCCGGTCGCACCGGCGACGAACGAGGCGGCGGTGGAGCTCGTCACCTGCGAATCGAGGATCGAGGCGAACGAGGGCGAAGTCGAGCGCTCGACGAGGTAGCCGCCGTCGAGGTCGAGTCCGGCTGCGGCCGACCAGACGATGGTGTACGTCGCGCCGGCCGAGACGCCCGCCGGAGCGAAGAGGATCTGCACGCTCTGCGGCGTGTTGCACGCGCTTTGGGTGGTGAAGCTCGCGACGGGCGTGCTCAACGGAGCGCTGCACCCGGCGACGATCCGCCAGTAGTACGTGACGCCGGCGTCGAGCGGCGGCAGCGTGAGCGAGGTCGTCGTCGCCGTCAGGCCGCTGCGGAGCAGAGGCGGATCGGGCGTCGTGCCGAAGTAGATGTCGAGCGGCGCGCTGACCTGCGAGATCGACCACGTGAGGTCGACACTCGTCGCGACGTTCGTCGCGTGGTCCGGCGGCGAGACGACGGTGACCGTCGCGGCCGCTCCGCACAGCGGCGCGCCCGACGCGGTGTACGAGCGGACCGGCGTTGCCGCCGTCTTCGTCGCGTCGCACGCGGCATGCGCGACGACGAACCAGAACACTTTGCCGGGCACGTTCGGCACCGCATGGGTCGTCGAAGTCAGTCCGCTTTCGAACAGCGGCGGCGGATTGTTGGTGCCGAGGTAGAGGTCGTACGTCGAGGCACCGGAGGAGGCTTGCCACGAGAGCTGCGCGGCGGACGTGGCGCCGTCGGCGGGTGCGATCAGATCGAACGCACCGGCGCCGCATCCGGCGACTGTAGTAAAGGATGCTATAGCCGACGCGGCCGTCGAAACCGCCGGGCAGAAGGAATCGCCTTTCGCCGTGACGCTCCAGAAATACTGCGTGCCGGGCGCAAGGGACGGCGTGAACGTGGTTTGGGTGAGATCGGAGGCGATCACGCGGACGGGCGGCGACACCGTGTCGACGCGCAGGTCGTAGCGGAACGCACCCCGCACGGAGCTCCACGTCAGCGCGGGCGATGTCGGCGTGTTCGCCGCGCCGCCGGCCGGAGCCGTGAGCTGCGGCGCGCTGACGGAGACGCACGCGAACACCGCGCGCACGCGATTGTTCTGCGAGTCGGAAAACTCGATGTCGCCCGAGGGGCTGATCGCGATTCCGGACGCGTCGCCGTAATCGAAGCTCAGCTTCGCGTCGGTCGCCGGTCCGTTGTCGCCGGAGAACCCTCCCTCGTAGTAGTGCTGATCGGAGCCGGCGATCGTGTGCACGATGCCCTGCGTGTCGACGCGCCGCACGCGATGGCTGCCGTGATCGGCGAAGACGAGATCGCCCGTCGTCGGATTGATCGCCATGTGCAGCGGCGTCATGCGCGCCGATGTCGCCGGCCCTTCGTCGCCGAGGGGGTCGCCTTCATTGAGGGAGGGGTTGCCGGCGAATGTGGTGATGACGCCGGCGCGATCGATCTTGCGGATCGTGCCGTTGCCGTTCTCGCTGACGTACACGTTGCCGGCGATGTCGACGGCGACGCCGAACGGCGCGTTCAGCTGCGCCGCGGTCGCCGGACCTCCGTCGCCGGCGTAGCCGACCGCACTCGTTCCGGCAATGGTCGTGATCGTCTTCGTCACCGCGTCGACTCTGCGAACGCGCGCATGCGGCGGAGTTGCAAACGCGTCGTCGTCGGCGATGTAGAGATTTCCAGCGGCGTCGAACGCGAGTCCCCACGGGACGACTCGCGCCTGCGTCGCCGGGCCGTTGTCGCCGAACGAGTCATCCGGCGAGCCGCCGCCGGCATACGCGGTGATCTTGCCGGCCGCGTCGACGCGCCAGACGATGTCGTTCAGCGGATCGGCGATGTAGAGATTGCCGCTCGCGTCGAACGCGACGTCCTGCGGATACCCGACCGCGGCCTCTGTCGCGTCGAGTCCGTCCTGCACGCCGTTCGCGTACGCCGAGCCGACGCTCCCCGCGACCGTGCTGATCGTTCCGTCCGACGCCGAGACGCGGCGGACGATGTTCGCCGCGGAGTCGGCGATGAAGAGATTGCCGGACTTGTCGAGCGCGACGCCTTCGGGCGAATGCAGGACGGCAGCGCGCGCCGCGAGTCCATCGCCGACGAAGGTGCCGTTTCCGCCGAAGACCACCGGCTCGGTCGCCCCCGGCGCAACGGTCAACAGGCTGCCGTCGGCGCAGAAAATCGTGCCGTCGGACGCGACCGCCATTCCGTACAGCAGCCCAGCGCCCGGGACGACCGTCGTGATCGCATGCGTAGTCTTGTCGACACGGCGGATGTTCGGATAGGCGGCGACGAGAAGATTTCCGCCGCGATCGAACGCGATCTCCGTGACGACGTTGAGGTCGGCGCTCGTCGCCGGAATGCCGTCATCGAACGTCCCTTGAGCGCCGCCACCCGCGTAGGTGGTGATGATGCCGTTCGTATCGATCCTGCGGACGCGGATGTTGCCGGTATCTGCGATGTAGAGATTTCCGTCGGCGTCGGCGGCGATGTCGTTCGGCGAATCGAGATCGGCGTTGATCGCCGGGCCGCCGTCTCCCGAAAACGCGCCGCGGCTGCCGTCGGTCTTTCCGGCGATCGTGTCGATGACGCCGGTGGAGAGGTTCACGCGTCGCACGCGGTTCGAGTCGTACGCCTGCTCGGTGATGTAAAGGAAACCGCGATCGATTGTCAGGCCGACCGGAGTGCCGAGAATCGCAGCCGTTGCCGCGCCGCCGTCGCCGATGCCGCTGTCCGGCGTTCCGCCGCCGGCGAACGTCGTGATGATCCCCGTCTTCGCATCGACGCGGCGAATTCGATTGTTGAGCGTGTCGGCGATGAAAAGGTTGTCATCGGCGTCGAGCGCCAGGCCGCTCGGCTGTCGCAGCGTCGCGCGCGATGCCAGCCCGCCGTCGCCGGTCAATCCCGCCGCGCCATTTCCGGCGATGACTTTCACCACGCGCGTGACGGCGTCGATCTCCAGAACCTGTCCGTCGTAACGCGAGGCGACGTAAATGTTGCCGGCGTGATCGAATTTGATGTTCTCCGGTCCGTTGATCGGGACGTTCGAGACGAGCTGCCCGTCGAGCGTGCCTCCGCCGGCGACCGTCACGATCGACTGCGCGTGTGCCACGAGCGCGATGAGGGTGATTGTGACGGCCCAGGTCAGCCGGCGTACAACGGACATGTTGTTGAGACTGGGCGCGCATTTTACACTGCGCGCAATGCGACGCTTCGCTCTCCTCCTGCTCTTCTCGTCATGTATTACCGCTCCGACACACGAAAAGTTCGATCCGGCGATCCTCCGGCAGATCGACGCGCGCATCGAGCGGGGCATCGCCGATCACAAATATCCCGGAGGCGTGTACCACCTCGAGCAGGGCGATAAAGTTTACGAAAAAGCATACGGAAAACGATCGCTGATCCCCGACGTCGAGCCGATGACGGTCGACACGATCTTCGACGCCGCGTCGATCACGAAGGTCGTCGCCACGACGCCGTCGATCTGGCTGTTGATTCAGCGCGGAACCATCGCGATCGACGATCCCGTGCAGAAGTTCATCCCCGAGTTTCCGCATCCCGACATCACCATCCGCCATCTGCTGACGCACACGTCCGGCCTGCGCCCCGATCTCGATCTGCGCGAGCCGTGGAGCGGCTACGCCAGCGCGATGCAGCGGATCATGAACGAGGAGCCGGTCAACAGGCCCGGCTTCGTCTTCCGCTACAGCGACATCAACTTCGAGCTGTTAGGCGAGGTCGTGCGCCGCGTTTCGGGCGAGCCGCTGAATGTTTTCGCGAAGAGAGAGATTTTTGATCCGCTGGGGATGACGGACACAGATTTCAGGCCTCAGGCCTCAGGCCTCAGAAATGCTGACCCTCCTGACGCCCGACGCCTGACGCCTGACGTCTCATCTCGCATCGCCCCGACCGAAATGACCGACGGCGTCATGCTCCGCGGCGTCGTCCACGATCCCACCGCACGCCGCATGGGCGGCGTCGCCGGCCACGCAGGCCTCTTCATCACCGTTCACGACCTGGCGAAGTACTGCCGCATGCTGCTGCGCGGCGGCTCGCCGATTTTCCGTCCGGAGATCGTGCAGCAGATGACGAGCGTCGAGTCGCCGCCGAACGTCGCCGTCAAACGCGCCGGCGGATTCGACATCGACTCGAGCTACGCAAAACCGCGCGGCGATCTCTTTCCCATCGGCTCGTACGGCCACACCGGCTTCACCGGCGGATTCTTCTGGATCGATCCGGCATCGAAAACGTTCTTCATTTTTTTCTCCAATCGCGTGCATCCCTACGGCAAAGGCAGCGTCGTCGCCCTCCAGCACGACCTCGGCGCCCTCTCCGCGCGGGCCGTCGGGTACACAGAGACGATCCTCAGCCGCGTGCGATGGCCTCTCGACGGCGCCGATGCGTTGAACGGAATCGACGTTCTGATCAACGAGCGTTACGCGCCGCTGCGCGGACTGCGCATCGGCCTGATCACGAATCAGAGCGGCATCGATCGCGCCGGCAATCCGACGATCGATCTTCTGCGCAGCGCGCCCGGAGTCACGCTCGTTTCGCTCTTCAGCCCCGAGCACGGAATTCGAGGAGGCGCCGATGCCGGCGTGGGCGACGCGACGGACCCCGCGAGCGGCCTGCCCATCTACAGCCTCTACGGCGAGACTCGGAGGCCGGCGCCCGAGCAGCTCGCGAACATCGACGCGCTGGTCTATGACATCCAGGACATCGGCTGCCGCTTCTACACGTATCCCGCGACGATGCTTTACGCAATGCAGGCAGCGGCCGTGGCGAAAAAGAAGTTCATCGTGCTCGATCGCGTCGATCCCATCGGCGGAGCAGACGTCGAAGGGCCGATCCTCAAAGGTGAAACCGATTTCGTCGGCTGGCATCCGGTCGTCGTTCGCTACGGCATGACCGCGGGCGAGCTGGCGCAGATGTTCCGCGACGAGCTCCATCTCGACCTCGATCTGCAAGTCATCCAGGTTCGCGGCTGGTCGCGGCCGATGTGGCAGGACGAGGCGGGGCTGCCGTGGATCAACACCTCGCCCGCGATGCGCAATCTCATGGAGGCAGGCCTCTATCCGGGAATCGGATTGATGGAGAGCGCGCTGTCGGTCGGCCGCGGCACGCCGGTTCCGTTCGAAGTACTCGGCGCGCCGTACATCGATGGTGCCGCGCTCGTTCGCGCGATTCCGCCGCTGCCCGGCATCAGCTTCACACCGATTCATTTCACGCCGGCGTCGAGCAACTTCGCCGGCAAAGATTGCGGCGGCGTGCGGATGACGATCACCGATCGCCGCACGTTTCGTCCTGTCGCGACAGGTGTGGCGATCGCCACCGCACTGCACCGGCTCTATCCGAACGACTTCGATCCCGACAAGATGCAGCGCCTGGTTAGGGATCCGGCGACCATCGACGCGATCAAGAACGGCAGTCCGATCTCCTGGGCCGCGGACGAAGCGGCGTTCAACGTGCGCCGGCAGAAGTATCTGCTCTATTGATGGAGCACCAGTGATGGAGCACCGGTGATGAAGCACCGTGATGGAGCACCGTGATGGAGCACCGGTGATGAAGCACCGTGATGGAGCACCGGCTTCAGCCGGTCCAAGGCGGCTTCAGCCGGTCCAACGCAGCTTCAGCCGGTCTAAGGCCGGCGCACAGGGTCCACAGCGGCACAGCCGGTCCCGGCTGAAGCCGGGGCTCCATTGATCGCGTTTACAGCGCGCGAAGCGCGGCGGCGACCGGCCGCAGCGCGGCGTGAATCGCGGGCGCCAGTCCGCCGGCGACGCCCATCACCAGCGCGAAGATCATTCCGCCGAAGAGGAGCCCCGGTGTGATCTTGAACGCGAAGGCGAGGCTCGAAAACGTCTGCCAGTTGATCGTGCTCGTCGTCAGGCCATTGAGCGGAAGAATCGCCAGGCAGCCGACCGCGCCGCCCACCGCCGAGATCAGCAGCGCCTCGACGACAAAGGAGAAGACGACGGCGATCGCGCTGAAGCCCAGCGCCCGCATCGTGGCGATCTCGCGTCCGCGCTCCGCGACCGCGGAGTACATCGTGTTGAGCGCGCCGAAAATCGCACCGATCGCCATGATGAACGCCACCAGACCTCCGAGGACCGTGATCAGACGCGTCATCACCTGCGACTGTTTCGCGTAGTACTCGATCTCCGGAGTGACATCGACGTTGAGGCGCGGGTCCTTCGTCACCGCGTCCTTGAACTGCTGAAAGGCGTCCGGCGAAGTGAGATGCACCGTGGCGGACTGGAAAATGTTCGGCGGGCGCTTGTACACATCGTCCAGCACCTTCGCGTCGCACCACGCCTCGGAATCGAACGCGGAGCCATGCGCGTCGAAGATTCCGGTGACGGTCCACTCCCCTCCTCCGAACCGCACGCGATTGCCGACCGTCAACCCCGAATACGTGCTCGCGGCGTTCTTCCCCACGATCAGCTCGGACAGGCCGGGCCGGAACATTCGACCCTGCACGATCTTGATGTTGCGGCGGATGCTGAAGACATTCGCCGAGACTCCACGAATTTGCGCGTTCGCGTCCGTGCCGGTCGACCGCAGCGGAAACGGCGCGACCACCACCACCTCGGACGTGACGAGCGGCTCGCCGTTGAGGCGGGCGACGCCCGGCTTGTCCTGCAGGATCCTGATCGAGTCGAGAGCGATGCCGCTCATCATTTCGGCCGTGGCGCCGGCGCGCAGGACGATCGCGTTATCCGGCGATCCCGAGGAAACGAGCGTCGCCCGGAATCCGCGCGCGAGCGAAAGCATCGCCACGAAGACGCCGACGGTTCCAGCGATGCCGAGGACCGCGACGATCGCGGAGGTCCAGCGCGCTTTCGTGCTGCGAACGTTGTAGATCAGCGGAATGGCCATGATCACACTCTCCGAAGCGCGTGCACGACGCGCAGCCGCATCGCGGCGATCCCCGGCAGAAGACCGGCGCAGACGCCGACGAACAGCGCGAAACCGATTCCCATCGCCAGCGTCGGTTTCGACAGAACGAGCGCCGGGAGCAGTCCGTTCAACGCCGCGCCCAGCACAGGGATCGCGCCCATCGCAAAGAGAAGACCCAGCACGCCTCCGAAGAACGCGATCGCGAGCGATTCGGCGATCACGAAGAAAAGCACCATGCCATCACCAAAGCCGATCGCCTTCAGAACGCCGAGCTCGTTCGTGCGCTCGCGCACCGAGATCGCCATCGTGTTGCCCGTGACGAGCAGCAGCGTGAAGAAGACGACGCTGCCGATCGTCAGGATGAGGAACTGAATGTTGCCGAACTGCTTGACCCA
>DATIZY010000226.1:0-10279 GCA_035516895.1 Thermoanaerobaculia bacterium
ACTGCGTTACCACCTGTAATGGGCAAAGGCTTTGTTGGCCTCCGCCATTTTGTGCGTATCTTCCTTCTTCTTGATCGCGTTGCCGCGGTTGTTGGCGGCATCCATGATCTCTCCCGCGAGCTTGTCCTGCATCGTCTTCTCGCCGCGTCCCTGGGCGAAGCTGATCAGCCATCGGATCGCCAGCGCCGTGCGGCGGGAGGGCCGCACTTCGACGGGCACCTGATAATTCGATCCGCCGACGCGGCGGCTCTTGACCTCGAGCGCCGGCTTCACGTTGTCCACGGCCTTCTTGAAGAGCTTCACCGGATCGTCTTTCGCCCGATCCTCGACCTTCTTCAGCGCGCCGTAGAACACGCGCTCGGCCACGGACTTCTTGCCCTGGATCATCAGCGAGTTGATGAACTTCGTCACCAGCTGGCTGTTGTAGACGGGATCCGGAAGGATCTCGCGTTTCGGGACTTCACGTCGACGAGGCATCGGAGTCAACCCTTCTTCGGCCGCTTCGCGCCGTACTTGCTGCGGCCCTGCATCCGCTTGGCGACGCCCACCGTGTCGAGCACGCCGCGGATGATGTGATAGCGAACGCCCGGCAGATCCTTCACGCGCCCGCCGCGAATGAGGACGATCGAGTGCTCCTGAAGGTTATGGCCGACGCCCGGAATGTAAGTCGTGACTTCGACACCGTTCGTGAGACGCACGCGCGCCACTTTGCGCAGCGCGGAATTCGGCTTCTTCGGAGTCGAGGTGTACACGCGCGTGCAGACGCCGCGCTTCTGCGGACTCGACTGCAGAGCCGGCGACTTGGTCTTGTAGCGGACCTTTTCGCGGCCCTGAGCGACGAGCTGGTTGATCGTAGGCATTCGTTCAGAGTTCCTTGTTCAAACACACGTACAGCGAAAATGGACGCCCTTGGGAGGCAAACCCGCGCACTGTAGCCACGGATTTCGGCTATGTCAAGCCCGGACTTCGACTAACGTGACAGGCGACAGCGATATTTCACGGCGGCCAATCCGTGCGAAGCGAGGAGCAAAGGAGTCGTTTGAAGCCCGTTTTCCGGCTGTGTCCCGCTGATTCCGCGCCCGCTCGGAATTCGATTTTCAGCTATCCTCGCCTCGTCCATGCGCCGAATCGCCGCCTGGATTTTCCTCGCCGCAGCGGTGATCGTCGCCGCCGGGGGTGTCGTCTTCGGCCCCTGGGACCACGACGGCGGCGCCTACCTTCTCCGCGGTGCCTACGTTGCCGAAGGGCTGCGCCCCTACATTGACTATCCTTCGATCTACCTGCCGCTCGTCGACGTTCTCACCGCTGCGGTCGCGTGGCTGCCGTCCCGGCTGGCGATCGCCATCCTGCTGCCAATTGCCTGGATCTTCGCTGTTTGCGCGGCGACTGTAGTTCTCGGCCACATCATCACCCACGATCTGGAATCCTCGCTGTTCCTCGGCGGCTTCTATGCTCTGTTCGCGACCGCCAACGGCGGGAACCACCTCACGCTCGAGCACGGCGTGGCCCTGTTCGGCATCCTCGCCTTCGCGGCGGCCTTCGGCGGACGGCTATCGCTCGCTGCCTTCTTCGCCGCCTGCGCCACCCTGTCCAAACAGAACGGCGTCCTCGTCTTCCTGCCGCTGATCCCGCTCATGACGCGCCGCGACGCCGGCCGGATGATCGCCGCCGCCGCCGTTCCGTTCCTCCTCGTCGCGATCTGGATTCGCGATCTTGGGGCGCTCTTCCACTCGTGCGTGAGTCAGCTCATCACCTACTCGCGACAGCCGGCGCTCTCGCCGCCGCTATCGACCGAGTTCGGCCGCAGTCCCGAAACGGTCATCCTCTTCGCGATCGTGATCGTCGCAGTGTTCGTTGCGCGGTCGAGAGCCGTCGCGTGGACGGCGCTCATCTGCGCGATCCTCGAGCTGATGCCGCGCCTCGTCCGCAACTACCCGCATTACACGATCAACCTCTGGCCGTTCATCGCGCTGATTCTGGCTCTCGCGATGCCGCGCCTCCGGGTCCTCTTCAACACCTTCGCCCTCATCGCGCTCGTTCTCGTCCTCGGGCGAAGCCAGTGGCAGACGCCGTCGCGCTTGCTGACCGTCTTCAAAGCCGCCGCCGATCGCGTCGCCGAGGTGACGCCGCCTAACGAGCCCGTCCGTCAGTACGGCGCCGAGCCGATCATCGAATTTCTGGCGAACCGAAATGAGGACGTGATCAACAAACGGGTCGAGGCCGTGTTTGGACCGCGATGGGACGGCAGCAACATGTACTCGACTCCGCCGTCTTCGTCGGCGACCGTCGTGATCATCGATCGCGGTCAGCCGTGGATCCGAGACGTTTTTCGCGACGTTCGAAGCCGCGGATTCGTCGTCGTCGGTCAATTCGGGCGGATCTGGATCTTCAGAACTCGACCCACGCCCCCCGCCCGGCCCGCTGCGCCTCTTTGAAGAGAAACTGCGCCGACGCGAGGTCCTCGACGGCGAGCCCGAGCGATTTGAACAGCGTGATCTCCTCACCGGACGTACGGCCCTTTGCGTTGCCGGTCAGAATCTCGCCGATCTCGGCGCGGATCGCGTCCGGCGCCAGGCCGGCCATCAGGTAATCGCCCGACTCGTTCACGGTCGATTCGCGCCGATCGACGAAGAGCGACGCCGCCTTCATCGTCCCGGTGTCGATCTCGCGCGTGAACTTCACGCTCGATCCGACCGCGTTGATGTGCGCGCCGGGCTTGATCCACTCGCGTTTGATCACCGGTTCCTTCGCGCTCGTCGCGGTGACAATGATGTCCGCGCCGCGCACGGCCTCTTCGGCCGAGTCCGCGTTCTGCCTGTGATTCCGGCTGAAAATCCGCACCTCGGAAATATCGCGCACGAGCGGAATCGCTTCGAGATGGCTCTTGCCCTGAACGCCGAAGCCCAGGATCGCGAGGACGTGCGCATCGTCGCGAGAGAGAAGCTTCGTCGCGACGGCAGTGACCGCGGCCGTCCGAATCGCCGTGATCGCCGACGCGTTCGCGATGAGCCTGGGCGCGCCGGTCTCGCCGTCGTGAAGAATGACGCAGCCGAGGTGGGTGTCGAGGCCGCGCGAGGGGTTGGCGGGGTAGACGCAGACCTCCTTGAGGCCGTAATCGCCGCGCCACGCCGGCATCAATCCGAGAAATCCCGCCGAACCTTCCGCACGTATGACGCTGCGCAGCGGATTGAACACCTTGCCGTTCGCGAGGTCCGCGAGCGCACCCTCCATCGCCCGGATGCATTCGCGCATCGTGAGGAGCTCGCGCACATCGTGCTCGCTGAGGACCAGAAGCTTCATGCTTGCGGACGGTTACTGTACGACGAAAACGTCGAATTCTTCGAGCGGCTCGCGCGAGAAACCGAACGGCAGGAAAATGTCGGAGCGGCGGCAGCCCGCGATCTCGGTGACGTTGTAGCTCGCCCCGGCGTCGCAGCTGATCGTGTGCAGCGGAAACGAAGTGGGGCAGGCGACCCGCACCGCGCGTGCGTGAAACGTGAGCGGGCCGGGCGAGGGAAACGCGTGCGAGGCAACGACGAGAATGTCACCGCGCCGGTACGACGGCGGACGGAGGACGTCGACGAGCGTTCCCCCCGCCCGCGATGCGTAGTACTGAAATCCCCAGTGGCCGGCGAAATAGAAATGCTGCGGCATGTGCGACGGAAAATCGCGATAGCACTCGGCGGCCTGCTTCTCGCCGATCGCCGCGGGAATCGTAACGACGAGACTCACCGCGATGGCCACGATCGCAAGCGCGCGCCGCACTCGCGGCATCGCCAGGAGCGCCGCGGGAACGATCGGCAGCAGATAGCGCGTGGCGACCGCGAACGTCGCCGCCTGGAACACGAGCAGCGCGACGAGCCAGACGATCGCCAGCGGATTGCGGGAGGTGAGGACGAGCGCGATCACCCGAATGCCCGCCGCGACGCCGATCGCAAACAGAATCGACGAGGAGATCGAGTACGAGAACGCCGATCGCGCGACGAAAAACGCCGCGATCAGCACGACGATCGCCGCAGCCCACTCGTAGCGCCGCCGCATGAACAGCTGCCAGCCGAGAGGCACGACCGCGAGACCCGTCAGCACGATCAGGCTGATGAACGGGTCGATCGCCGCCATGCGCTTCCCTTCGACCGCCAGATCGGCGAGCATGTGCGCGAAGTTGTAGCGGCGCTCTTCGCTCACGGCGAGCAGATGAATCGCGCCGTATTGCCAGAGCGAGTACGCGCTCCAGATCGCGAGGCCGAACAGCGGCGATGCGGCGACAAACGCGAGCGCACGCCTGTGGAGGACAGGCGATCCTGCCTCTCCTCGTCGCTCTGCGCCAGGCAGGATCGCCTGCCCTCCGCGGATCGCGACGGTCGCAAGCAGCGCCACCGCGATCACGCCGTTGTACTTCGCGATCGGCGTCAGCGCGCCCGCGATGAACGCCAGTGTGTAGCGCCCTCGCAGCGCCGCGGCGACGGCGATCATCACCAGCGCAAGCATCAGCATGTCGGGCATCACCGTCTCACTGCTGATGAAAAACGCCGGCGACGCGGCAAGCAGGGCCGCGGCAACGACATCGCGGCGGATCGAGAAGAATGCGCCGAGCGCGGCGAGCGCGAAGATCAGCGTCAGCACGTGCAGCGAGACTTCGCTCCAGCCGAACAGCGCCGCCCATCCCGCGATCAACGCCGGAGCGAGTGGCGGATTGGCGAGGATCTCGAAGGCCGGCCGAGCGGTCCCCGTCCAGTTGAACGTGAATCCGTACGGGTCGAGCGGCGCGCGCGAGATCTGCCTGGCGATCGCCAGGATGTTCGGATCGTCGATCCGAAACGCGCCGCCGAGAAACGGCACCTGCAGCAGGACGAACGCCGCGAGGAGGACGATGAGCGCCAGATGAGGACCGCGAGCGAAGCGAGACGCGAAGGATCCCTGTCCGCGGGCGGACTCCTCACCGTGCGCTGTCAGCTGCGAATCTGCATTCGTAGCCATTGCTCGATCACGAGCATGACATAAGCGCGCTCTTCATCGGAGAGGACGTGGCCTTTCGCGATGCCGTGCGTCTTTTCGAGACATCCGCGGCAGCACGTCGCGGTGGCGTGCTGCGCGACGAAGACCGGATGATTGCGCCACGGCGTCTGCCGCCCGTCGTTGCGCGGCTCGGCCGGCGCGAGACGCTTGTCGATCAGATCGCGGCCCTGCTTCAGAACGTGCTCGATTCCCCAGGTTTCGAGGTAGGCGAACTCGCGCCCTTCGAGATGAAATTTGCGGCGGAACGGCGACGCGGCGAGCCGCCGGAAGGCGGCGTCGATATCGAATGGCATCGTTGTTGATGCAAACGCGAGGCATGCTCGCGGCGATTCTCCTCGCATCCTCGATCACCCTCGTCCCCCTCAACGACCTCGGTCCCTCGCCTTATGCGTACGGATACATCGGCGGCCTGTACGAGAACGGCGGCAACGATCCCGGCCGACCATCTCGCCGGCGGAATGCGGCAAGCGGCGATGATCAGGACTCCTGCCGTCTTCCTGTCGATCGGATTCGGCGAGACGAAGCGCATCTTCGACGCATTTACCGCAATGGCCCGCTTCGATCCGCGAGTCAGCCGTGACGTCAGGTTCGTCAATGCAGCATGCGACGGCTGCGACGCGTCGGCATGGCTGCCTCCGATGAACGAAAGCACCTTCGCCTCGATTCGAAACACGCTCCTCGCACCGGCGGGCCTCAACGAGAACGATGTGCAGGTCGCGTGGATGCAGATGGTGACGAACGATCCGTTTCATCCGCTGCCGCCGCAGGACGCCGATGCGTATCGACTCAAAGGATCGATCGCCGCGGCGCTGCGCGCGCTCAAATCGCGCTATCCGAATCTGCAGATCGTCTATTTGTCGAGCCGCGTCTACGGCGGCTACGCGACGACGAGCTGGAACCCGGAGCCGTACGCGTACGAATCGGCGCTGTCGGTGCGATGGGCGATCATGGGTCAGGTCACGTGGATGCGCACGGGATCGCTGTGGGACACGCGCATCGGCGATCTCGATTACGAGACGGGCGTCGCGCCGTGGGTGGCCTGGGGACCGTATCTCTGGGCGGACGGCACGACGCCGCGCTCCGACGGCCTCACGTGGCAGCGCGACGATTTCGAAGCCGACGGCGAGACGCTCTCCGAAAAAGGCGCGCAAAAAGGTGCACAATTATTGTTATAATTTTTTCTGAGCGAACCTACCGCCGCCTGGTTCCGAAGCGGCGAGGCCGGCCTCCGCACGCGCTCCGCGCGCCACTAAACTAGCTTCGTGGCCAAACGACCACGTCCGAAATCCCGCTCGCCGCTCGCCGCTCGCCGCGCGCCCATCGACTGGCCGATCGTCGCCGCGCTGGCGATCCTCACGCTCGTCGTCTACGCCCAGGTGCTGTCGCACGAGTTCCTCAACTACGACGACGGCCAGTTCGTCACCCAGAACGAGCACGTGCTGCACGGCCTGACATCCGACTCCATCGGCTGGGCCATCGGATCGGCGGAGATCGGCTGGTATCCGATCACATGGATGTCGCACATGCTCGACGTCCAGCTTTGGGACATGCACGCCGGCATGCATCTCATGACCAACGTCGTGCTGCACATTCTCAGCACGCTCCTGCTGTTTCTCGCGCTGCAGCGCATGACGAGCGAGAGGTGGCCGAGCGCATTCGTCGCGGCGATCTTCGCGATCCATCCCGCGCACGTCGAGTCGGTCGCGTGGGTCTCGGAGCGCAAAGACACGCTGAGCACCGCCTTCGCGATGCTGGCGATTTTTTTCTATGCCGCGGCGCCCGAGAAAAAGGCGCGGGTCTTCTTTGCGATGGCGCTCAGCCTCATGGCGAAGCAGATGTACATCACGCTTCCATTCGTGCTGCTTCTTCTCGATTTCTGGCCGCTGCGCCGCGGCTTCCGCATCAAGGAAAAGATCCCGCTCTTTGCCCTGACAATTCTCGGCGCGGTGATGGCGGTCGCCGGGCAGAAGAATCTGCAGGCCATGCAGAGCATCGAAGCGGTCCCGCTCGCGTCGCGTTGGAGCAACGCCGCGTTCGCCTACGTCCGCTACATCGGCAAATTCTTCGTACCGGTGCGGCTCGCGGCCATCTACCCGTTCGAGCCGGTGTCGATTTCGATCGCTGCGGCGAGCGCGCTCGTCATCGCCGGCATCTCCATCGCCGCATTCCTCTTCCGCGAGAAATTACCTCACCTCTTCACCGGCTGGTTCTGGTTCCTCGGCACGCTCGTGCCGGTGATCGGAATCGTGCAGATCGGGCCGCAGGCGATCGCCGATCGCTACACGTACTTCGCGTTCATCGGGCTGTCGATCGCGGCGATCTGGTCGATTCCTCGACGCGCATTGGTGCCGGTGGCGTCGATTGCAGTCGTCGCGTTCGCGGCGATCGCGTTCCAGCAGGTCGGCTACTGGCGCAACACCGAAGCGCTTTTCGATCACACGATCGCCGTGACTCCGCCCAACGCGCTCGCAGAGTATTCGTTAGGCCAGTCGCAGGAGCTCACCCGCCCCGGCGATGCCCTCCTCCACCTCGGCCGCGCCATTCGAATCGGAGAGCATTCGCGCGTCATCGGACCGAACTGGCTCGCGCAGGCGCACGTCGGCGCCGGCACGGCGCTGATGATGAAAGCGCATCCGCTGTCGCAGGGGACGGAACGCGCCGCGCTCATCAATCAGGCGGTCGGCGAATTTCAGCGCGCTCTGGCGCTCGACCCGAACGCCGCCCACGCGCGCAACAACATCGCGCTCGCGGCGCAGTGGCTCAACGCATCTGCGCCACAGTCTCGCTGATCGCGCGCCGCACGGCCTCGCCGCTCGACAGCCCGGGACGCCAGCCGAGGGACTCCATGCGGCGCGTGTCGAGGCGGACCTGCGGCACATCGCCGGGCCAGCCGCGCGGGCCGCCGGTGTACTCGAGCGTCACGCGGTCCGCATCGAGGCCCATCGCTTCGATCGTCCACTTCGCGATCTCGTTGACCGACGTCGCATCCGCGACCGCGAGGTTGTAAACGTTCACCAGCTCGCGCGCACACTCGTGGCCGAACATCATTCCGTCGAGGCAGTCCTCGACGTGCACGTACGGCTTCGACTGCCGCCCGTCGCCGAGGATCTGCAGCCGGGCGGGATCCTTTTTCAGCTTGACGATGAAATCGCGAATCACTCCGTGCGTCGGAAACGGTCCGGCGATGTTGCCGAAGCGATAAATCCAGCTGCGGATGCCGTAGTTGTTCGCGAACGCGGTGATGAGCGTTTCGCACGCCACCTTGCTGGCGGCATACAGCGAGATCGGCAGGATCGGTCCGTAGTTTTCCGGCGTGGGCATGACCGACGGCTCGCCGTAGATCGCACCGCTGCTCGAGAACATCAGCTGCTTGCAGCCGGTGAGCCGCATCGCTTCGAGCACGTTGTACGTGACGAGCGTGCCGCCTTTGAGATCGAAGTCGGTGTACGTCGCGCCGAATTGAATGTCGCTGTTCGCGGCGAGGTGCCACACGAGGTCGGGGCGCACGCGCTGAAACGTATCGGCGACGCGCTCGCGATCGAGCAGATCGAATTCGTGGAAATGAAAATTCGGATCGCCGCTCGACCGCGCGACATACTCGCGTTTGCCGAGAAAGTAGTTGTCGATGCCGTGAACTTCGTGGCCGCCGCCTAACAGCCGCGGCAGCAGGTTCGTAGCGATGAATCCCGCGGCGCCGGTGACGACGATCTTCATCGGGTCAACTTTAGCCCTTATCTTCGCGACCCGCGGCGGCGCGCACAGGGATTCGGCACGGCGCAGCCGTCCTGCACCGCCGCGTGAGCCGTAGGGCACGGCTGCGCCGTGCCGAATTCGGTCGGACCTCCGGTCATCCTGGCGCCCCTACGCCAGCGCCTTCCGCGTCTTGTCGAGCTCCTCGGGCGTCCCGATTTCGTAAAAATTATGATCAACAATTTCGCAGCCGAGCTTTCGCTCGCGCGCGAGCGCGGGGAAGACGTTCTCCTCGAACGAGCACGGCGCATCGGGCAGCAGATCGATCGCGTCGAGGTTCATCAGGCAGAAGCCGGCATCGATGTACGGCAGCTCCGGCGCGCGCTTGTCGAAGCGAACGACGCGATCGCCTTCGATCGCCGTGTTGCCCGCCGAAATCCGCGAGTAAACCGCGACGCAGGGCCCGTCGTGCGCGCGCGCGAAGCGATCGTAATCGAAGCGGCGCAGCACATCGCCGTACGTCAGCAGGAAACGGTCGCCGAGGAGATGCGAGGCTTCGCGGATGGCGCCGCCGGTGCCGAGCGGCTTTCCCTCGCGGCGATATTGAATGCGCGCTTTGAATCGGCGGCCGTCGCCGAAGTGTTCGGAGATCACCTCGCCGCGATATCCGGTCAGCAGAACGAAATCGCGAAAGCCCCGCGCGGTGAACGACTCGATCACGAGCTCGAGAAACGGACGGTCGCCGATCGGCACCATCGGCTTCGGCAGCCCCTCCGCGGCCGCGCCCAACCGGGTGCCCATCCCGCCGGCGAGGATCACGATTTTCATCGCCTGACTTTACGCGCGCGCCAGAGCCGCTGGAACGTCCACATCGTGCTTTTGAAGCGGCGCAGCGTCGTTTCGCCGATGCGCTCGCGATATTCGATGGGCACTTCGGTCACGCGATAGCCGTGGCGAAACGGGAGGATGAGCATGTCGACCGGAAGCGCCGGGCCGTTCGGATCCCATTGCACCGCGTCGATCATCGTCTTGCGGTATGCGCGCATGCCGCTGTGGACATCGGTGGTTTTGATTCCGTGCAGCAGGCGCGCAGTCCACGCGAACACGCGGTTGGCGATGTAGTTCGCGAGCGGCATCGCTTTCGGGCGCGTGCTCAGGCGCGACGCGTTCACGAGATCGTAGCCCTGCTCGACGAGAGAGACGAGCTTCGGAACCGCGTCGACGGGATAGGTGTCGTCGCAGTCGAGCGTGACGACGACGTCGCCGCGGGCGTCGCGCACCGCGCGATCCATCGCCGGCCCGTAGCCTTTGGGCGGAAATTGTTTGAAGACGCGACAGCCGAGCTTCTCGGCGATTTCCGCGGTGCGATCGCTGCTCGAATCGACGAGAAAAATCTCGGCATCAGGCACGACGCGCCGGATGTCGCGCACGACTTTCTCCACCGCACGCTCCTCGTTGAGCGTGATCATCGAGACGGTGAGCTTCACGTGCGCACGGCCTCGAAGATCATTTGAAACGCGAGCATGCCGGGCCAGAGACGCGCGATTGCGCGCTCGATCGGATACGCGGTTTT
>DATIZY010000227.1:0-9289 GCA_035516895.1 Thermoanaerobaculia bacterium
CGCGGGATGTGCAGCGGCGGGATTCGGATCACCATTGGCGCCTGCGGAGCGGGGGCGGCGGCAGGAGCGAGCGCCGGCGTCGGCTGGATCTCGATGGAATCGACGTAGTTCGCCGCGTCGCCCATCGTCATCAGCACGTTCCCCTCGGACGGATCGGGCAGCGCCGAGACCTCGGCGAGACGCTGCTGCAGCTCGTCGCGAATGTTCGTGAGCCTTCGGTCCATCTGCGCCGTCATCCGGCTCGCCTCGGCCCAGTACGCCGACTGCAGCGCGCGGCGCGACGCGTAGTGCGAATACAGCACGATCACGCCGAGAGGCACGACCGACAGCATGAAAAACGCGAGCACGAGAGCGGTGCGAATCTTCATTCGGCTTCTGTCTTAGACGAGAATTTTCGTAGAAGGTTATCGGAAACGCGCCTGATCGCTCGTGCTTTGTGGTTCGAGGCTGGCGCCTTCAGTCGGCCGCGAGCCAGTTCCAACGAACCGCTCAGGTCCATTCCTCGCGACCCGTTCGTCCGGTGCCGGGCGTACGCGAGTTCTTGCGGCGGTCGACGTCCGGAACGACGACCTCGTGCTCGGGACGGGCGGCCTCGAACGCTTCGACGAAGCGGGCGGCTTCGTCGATGAGGTCCTCGAATCGCGCGGCGGACGGCGAGGCGTCGCGCCGCAAATAGTCAATGTGTTGACGATATGTTGCGGCGCGGCCGGAGGCGTCCTGCACGCGGCGGCGGAACGCGTCGTCGCTCTTCATCTTCGACGCGAGGAAATTCTGAATGTCGGGCACGCGCTCGATGTGGCTGCAGAACATCACCACGTCGTTGCCGGCGAGGAGCGCGCGCTCGGAAATGCTTTCGTACGAGCCGAAGTCCGAGACCGCGTGCATCTCCATGTCGTCGGTGATCGCCAGGCCGTCGAAGCCGGCAACTTCGCGCAACAGATCGGTCGTGATGCGCCGGCTGAGCGTCGCCGGCAGCTCCCGATTTTCGATCTGCGGATACGAGCCGTGGCCGATCATGATCGCGCCCGCTTTGTTGCCGAGCGCGGCGAACGGAACGAGGTCGCGATTGCGAAGCTCCTCGAGCGACACGTCGATCACCGTCGCGCCGTAATGGGGGTCGGCCGATCCGATGCCGATGCCGGGAAAGTGTTTGAGGCACGCCGCCGTGCCGGCCCGTTGCAGGCCGTCCATGAACGCGCCCGCGAGATCGATCACCGTTTCCGGATCGCGGCCGAACGTACGGCGCTCGAGTCCTTTCGGCGACGCTTCGCCGCGGATGTCGACGACCGGCGCCAGATCGACCTCGATGTCGAACCAGCGAAGCGCCATCCCGATCACTTTGCCGAGCCACCGCGACAGCTCCGCCGGTTGCTCCCCTTCTCCGAACGCCTCGGCGCTCGGCAGGCCGGGAATCAGATGCCGCAAGCGATCGACGCGGCCGCCTTCCTCGTCGATCATGAACAGCGGCGGCCGCCGGGCGATCGATTTCACTTCGCGAACGAGCTCGCGCAGCTGCCCGGCATCGCCGACGTTGCGGCCGAAGAGGATCACCGCGTACGGGCTCGTCTCGGTGACGATTTTTCGTTCGAGATCGGTCAGCGATTTGCCCGTCAGGCCGATGCCGAGAGTGTCGTTATGCATAAGCGCTTCGCGCGTTGTCAGTTGTCAGTTGTCAGTTGTCAGTTGTCGGTTGTCAGTTGTGGTTGTCGGTTGTCAGTTGTCGGTTGTTAGTTGTCAGTTGTCGGTTGTCAGTTATCGGTTGTCGGTTGTCGCTTGCACCCTCTCGGTCGGGCGGTCGGGCCTGACAACTGACAACCGACAACTGACAACTATTTCTCCAGCTTCTCCTTCAATCTCTGTAGCTCATTCAATGCCTGAATGGGAGTCATGGCTTCCGGCTGCAGCACGCGCAGCGCTTCGACGACATCGCGCTCGCGGGAATCGAAGAGCGAAAGCTGCTGGCGCGGCGCCTTCCCGCGCGTCTCCTCCACGAGATCGCGCTCCTTCCGCTCGAGTGTACCGAGGATCTGCCGCGCGCGCTCGGTGACCTCGGGCGGGATTCCGGCGAGCTTCGCCACCTGAATTCCGTAGCTCTTGTCGGCCGCTCCCGGCACGACTTTGCGCAGAAAAATGATCTGATCGTTCCACTCTTTCACGGCGACGTTGAAGTTCGCGACGCGCGGCTTCGTCTTCGCGAGGTCGGTGACCTCGTGGTAGTGCGTGGCGAACAGCGTGATGCCGCCGCGCTCGCGATGATCGTGCAGAAACTCGATGATCGCCCACGCGAGCGACAGGCCGTCAAACGTCGCCGTGCCGCGGCCGACTTCGTCGAGCACGATGAGCGATCGATCGGTCGCGTTGTTGAGAATGTTCGCGGTCTCGTGCATCTCGACCATGAACGTCGATTCGCCGCGCGCGAGCTGGTCCGATGCGCCGACGCGCGTGAAGATCCGGTCGAAGATGCCGAGGCGGGCGGAGGCGGCGGGGACGAAGCTGCCGGCCTGATTGAGCAGCACGATGAGCGCAACCTGCCGCAGGTACGTCGATTTGCCGCCCATGTTCGGGCCGGTGATGATCTGAATCCCGTTGCGATCGCGGACGATGTCGCTGTCGTTCGGAATGAAGCGCTCGCCGCCGATCGACTCGATCACCGGATGGCGGCCGTCCTGAATCACGATCTCGGCGTCGTCGCTCAGCGTCGCGCGCACGTAGCGATTGCGCGTGGCGACGGACGCAAACGCGCCGAGCGCATCGAGCTGCCCGACCGCGCTCGCGGTCGCCAGGATCTTCGCCGCCGATTTCGAGATCTCTTCGAGGAGCTCGTCGTACACGCGCACCTCGATCGCCAGCGCTTTCTCCTCCGCTCCCGTGATTTTTTCTTCGAGCTCTTTGAGATCGGGCGTGATGAATCGCTCCGCGTTGACGAGCGTCTGCTTGCGGATGTAATCGGCGGGAACGCGCGACAGATTCGCCTTCGAGACTTCGATGTAGTAGCCGAAGACGCTGTTGAACCGGATCTTGAGCGAGCCGATGCCGCTGCGCTCGCGCTCGCGGGCTTCGATCTGCATGAGGATCGATTTCGAATCGCGCGCGATCGCGCGGAGCGAATCGAGCTCCTCGTCGACGCCGGTTCTGATCGCGCCTCCGTCTCGCGCGCTCAGGGGCGCGTCGTCGGCGATGGCCGACGCGATGCGGCTCACGACCCCGGCGATCGGATCGAGCCGCTCGCGGATCGACGCGAGGAGCGGTCCGCGCAGCGGCGCCATGACTCCGCGAAGATCGTCGACAGCCATGAGCGAATCGGCCAGCGTGAGGCATTCGCGCGGCCCGGCGCTGCGCAGCGTCACCCGCGCGGCGAGGCGTTCGAGGTCGGCGATCGACGCGAGCCGCTGCGCCATCGGCTCCGCGATCGCGCGCGAGCGGGTCAGCTCGTCGACGGCGTCATGGCGATCGAAAATCGCCTCGCGCGATTTCAACGGCCGCGTGATCCAGCCGCGCAGCGTGCGGGCGCCCATCGCCGATCGCGTGGCGTTGATCACGCTCCAGAGCGTCGCGCGCGCATGGGCCGGGTCGCGCGACTGCAGCACCTCGAGATTGGCGAGCGTTGCGGCATCGAGCTGCAGAAAATCGGCTTCGTGATCGACGCGCAGCACGCGTACGTGATCGAGCGGCTTCTTGTGGCTCGCGGTCGCGTAGCGAAGCGCGGCGCCGGCCGCGCCGATGCGAGGATCGTCGCCTTCGAGGCCGAAGCCGCGCAGCGACTGCGTCGCCAGGTGCCGCGTCAGCGTCTCGCGCGCGCCGGCGGTCTCGAACATCGACGGCTCGACGTCGGTCGTCGGCAGCGCGAGGGTCAACTGCGTTCCGCGCGGAACGATCGCCTCGCGCGGGCCGAACCGCGCGACGTCGTCGCGAAGGCGCGGATCGCCGGCGCCGCTGTAGCTCGTGACGAAGAAATCGCCCGTCGAAACATCGAGGTACGCCGCACCCATCGACGTGCCGTTCGGAACGAGCGAGAGCAGATAGCAGCTCTCGCGCTCGACGATCGCGCTCTCTGTCGCCGTTCCCGGCGTGAAGACGCGGACGATCTCGCGCTTGACGAGCCCCTTCGCCACGGCCGGATCCTCGACCTGATCGCAAAGCGCCACGCGGAATCCCTGCTTGATCAGCTTCGCGATGTACGAGTCGGCGGCGTGATACGGCACGCCGCACATGGGCGCCTCGTGCTCCTGCCCTTTGCCGCGCGCGGTGAGGACGAGATCGAGGATCGGTGCGGCCTTCTCCGCGTCCTCGAAGAACATCTCGTAGAAGTCGCCGAGGCGGTAGAAGAGGATGGCGTCGGGGACTTGCCGCTTGATCTCGAAGTACTGCTCGAGCATCGGCGTGAGCTTCGGCATCGGCATCAGGCGTCAGGCATCGGGTCTCGGGCGTCAGGTCTCGGGCGTCAGGTCTCGGGCGTCAGGTCTCAGGCGTCAGGTCCCGGGCGTCAGGTCTCGGGCGTCAGGTCTCGGGCGTCAGAGGAACAACACTGACGGCCTGACGCCCGACGCCCGACGCCCGACGCCCGACGCCCGACGCCTGACGCCCGACGCCCGACGCCTGACGCCTCAGTTTACAGGCTTTCGAATCGTGAGCAGATGTCCGTCGGCGGCATCGAGCTCGACGACGATCGCCTGGCGCAGCGCGGTGTGCGGCACGCGGTCGCAGAGCACGATCCACCGATTTGTCGCACCGGCCTCGCCTCGCGGGGCGTAGGCGACGTGCACCGCTTCGTAGCCGCGAAGTCCGCGCTGCTGCAGAATCACGATCGCGCGCGCGGCGGCATTGTCGCTCAGAACACGACCCTGCGGCCGCGAGGGATCGGGACGATGCTCGAGCGCGACGAACAGGAGCGCACAGATCGCAATCCACAGCGGGTAGAGCACCCAGAAGCGCCTGCGCACGTCCGGTATCATAAACGTCCATGACGCGCGACGAGATCCAGCAGAAGCTGATCGAGATTGTGCGCAAGGAAAAAGAGATCCCTGACGACAAGCTGACGCTCGACACTCCGCTCGCCGACGCCGGAATCGATTCGCTCGACGCGCTGACCATCCTCTTCGCGATCGAGGAGCAGTTTCACATCTCGATTCCGGATGACAAGGCGCGCGCGATGAAGACGTTTGGGGACATGGTGGACGTCGTGCAGGAGCTCGCGCCAGTTGAATGAATTTCGAATTTTCGAATTCTGAATTCTTCATTCGAAATTCGAAATTCGAAATTCTTCATTCATGAGCTCCCGCGTCGCGATCACCGGCCTCGGCATCATCTCTGCGTTGGGCCGCGGCCGCGACGCCGCGCGTGAGGCCCTTCGCAACGCGCGCAGCGGCGTCCGCCTGATCGAGAGCATCGACACGTCCGCGCTCAACTGCCGCATCGCCGGCGAGGTGCCGGCCGACGCACATCACGGCGCGTTCAAGGGATTCGATCGCTTCAGCCGTTTCGCGCTGATTGCCGCCGAAGAAGCGGATGCGCAGGCCAGGATCCGCGGCGCGGTCGATCCCGAGCGCTTCGGCGTCATCCTCGGCACCGGTCTCGGCGGCTGCGAAACGCTCGATGCCGGATTCCGCCGCGTCTACAAAGATGGCGGTACGCGCGTTCCGCCGGCGACGATTCCGTGGTCGATGTACAACGCGGCGGCGAGCGCGCTGTCGGCGCACTTCGGCGCAAAAGGCGTCGCCTACACGCCGGTCTCGGCGTGCGCGTCGAGCGCGCATGCCATCGGCCTCGCGTATCAGGCGATTCGCAGCGGACAGGCGGACGCGATTCTCGCCGGCGGCGCCGACGCGCCGCTCACATTCGGAATCATCCTCGCCTGGGAATCGATGCGCGTGCTGGCCGTCGACAACGAACACCCGGAGGCCGCGGCGCGTCCGTTCAGCGCCGATCGAAAGGGCCTCGTGCTCGCCGAGGGCGCAGCGGTGCTCGTGCTCGAATCGCTCGATCACGCCGAGAAGCGCGGCGCGAACATCCTCGGCGAGATCGCCGGCTTCGGGATCACGAGCGACGCCGGCCATCTCACCGATCCTTCGGCCGACGGCGCTGCGCGCGCGATCCGGATGGCGATCGCGGACATCGACGCGAGCGAGATCGGCTACATCAACGCCCATGGCACCGGCACGCGCGCGAATGACGTCACCGAAACGGCGGCGATCAAATCGGTCTTCGGAGAACGTGCGAGCCGGATCCCGGTGAGCTCGACGAAATCGATGCATGGCCACGCGATGGGTGCGAGCGGAGCGATCGAGATTGTCTCCTCGCTCGCCGCGCTGAACGACGGCTTCGTCCCGCCGACGATCAATCTGCAGACGCCCGATCCGGCATGCGATCTCGACTACGTGCCGAATGCGGCTCGCGAGGCGCGGGTGCGGCTGTTTCTGTCGAACTCGTTCGGCTTCGGCGGAATGAACGGAGTCGTCGCCGTGCGTACGATCCATGGCCTCTGATTTGCTACCATCGGCCTCGAGCAGATGATTGTCGAGAAAAAGCACACAGAAAACTTCACGATTCTGTACGTCGAAGGTCTGATCAAGCTCGGCGAGAGCGCGGAATTCTTTTCCTCCGCCCTCGAAAACGTGCTGAAGAACGAGAGCTCGAACGTGATCATCGATTTCACGAAGATCGATTACATCGACTCCACCGGCATCGGTGAGCTCGTCGGCTACCTCGGCAAATTCACGACGCAGAATCGAAAGCTGATCCTCGTCAACCCGTCCGAGCGCATCATGAAGCTGCTCAAGCTGGCGAAGCTCGACACGGTGTTCAAGATCTACAACACCGAAGAAGAAGCGATCGCCGCGGAGAGCGGCAGCGCCGCGGCGCCGGCGTAGAAACGTTCGCGGCCGTGAACGTGAACTAAACTGATCGCGAATGGGTCAGCGCCTCGCGAACGTCTATCGCGGCGGTCAAATCGAATCGTTTCACAGCGGATCGATCGCCGTCGTCGATTCGCGCGGACGTCTCGTCGCGTACGCGGGCGATCCGGCGTTCGTCACCTGCCTTCGCTCCGCCGCCAAGCCGTTCCAGGCGATGCCGCTTCTCGAGTACGGCGGCGCGGAGGAATACGCTCTCAGCGGCGAAGAGATCGCGATCACCTGCGCGTCGCACGGCGGCGAGCCGCTGCACGTTTCCACAGCCGCCGCTCTTCTGCGCAAAGGCGATTTCGATGAGGAGGACCTCCTCTGCGGCGCGCACGTACCGTTCGACGAGAAAGCGGCCGCCGATCTGCGCGCGTCGGGCGAGCCGCCCTCGCCGCTCCACAATAACTGCTCCGGCAAACACGCGGGCATGCTGCTGGCGACGAGAGTCATGGACGCGTCGAGCGCGAATTACATCGATCCCAGCCATCCGCTGCAGGAGGTCATCCGTACGACTCTCGCCGATTTCACCGGCATCGACAAAGACCAGATCCTCGCCGGCATCGACGGCTGCGGTGTGCCGGCGTTTTTCGTGTCGCTGCATCGCGCCGCCCTCGCCTACGCGCGGCTGATGGCCGGCAACGTCGAGCGTTACGAAGACAGCGCGGAGGTCATCGTCGAAGCCATGACGACCTTTCCCCAGTTCGTCGGCGGAGCCTGGACGATCACCACCCCGCTCATGCAATCGTTCGCCGGCGACCTTCTCGCCAAGGAGGGAGCGGAGGGCGTGTACGCGATGGCGGTGTCGGCGGAGCTCGCGTCGACATTGACCAATCGATTCAAGCTCGACGATGATTGCGCGCTGGGAATCGCCCTGAAAATCGACGACGGATCCATGACGCGCGGACGCAACCCCGTCATCCTGAAGACACTCGAGCTCCTCGGCATCGACATCGCGTCGAAGCCGGAGCTGCAGCGCTATCGCGAATGGCCGCTGCGGAATGTCGCAGGGACGCCGGTCGGCGAAGTGCGCGCCGAATTCGAACTGGAGATCTTATGAGGATGAAGGATGAAGGAGTGAAGGATGAATCGAAACTCGAATATTCATCCTTCATCCTTCATCCCTCATCCTTTTCGAAAGGTGCTATGCGCAAAGTGACCGGCCTGGCGATGACGGCATTCCTGATGGTCGCGTGCCACACGATCGGCGTGTCGCGGACGCGTTCCGGCTACTCGGACGTCTCGCCGCAGGTCGCGGCGGAGATGATTCTCGACTCGCAACAGGTGGTCGTGCTCGATGTGCGGTCGTCGGACGCCTATCGCGGACCCGAGGGGCATATCGCCGGTGCGCTGAGCGCGCCGTTCGACAGCATCGAGCGCCAGTTGCCGGAGCTCCTGCCCTATCAGAATCAGACCGTGATCGTGTACGGCGAGACCTCGACGGACGGCGCCGTCGCGGCGAAATTACTCGCGGTCGCCGGCTTCCACAACATCGTCCATGTCGACGGCGGTCTCAAAGGATGGATTGATCGCGGGTACCGGACGGTTAACTCGCAGGAATGATCAAGAAAGCCGCTCTCGCCATTCTCGCTCTCGCAGTCGCTCCGCTGTACGCCCAGCCGTCGAACGTCGCCGCACTGCGGGCGTACGCAATGAAGGCGCTCACGCGCTGCCCCGATTCGCAGGTGACGCTCAATCCGGTGAATCAGGGCGGTCCGGCGGGATTCATCCCGTTCGAAGTCACGGAGACTTCGAGCGATCCGACGTGCGGCCGCCACACGTTTCTGCTCTATTCACCGGCCACCGGACAGGTCCTGATCGGCAACGTCCTCGGTCTGCCGCTCGACAACCGTCCGGCCGAGGCGCGCATCGCCGACGTCACATCGCAGCTGCTGAAGGAAAACCTCGCCGTGACCGTCGCAGCGTTTCCGCTCCCCGACGCGCTGCATGCGGTGACGCTGACGAAGCAGACGCCGTGGGGACCGTTCTCGTATCACGGCTTCATCGACGCGTCGGGACGGTTCCTCATCGTCGGAACGCGCGGCAGCCTCTTCGTCGATCCCGGCACGACGCTGCTCGAATCGATCGATTTGCAGAACGCGGTGCGGCGCGGCAATCCGAAATCGAAAGTGAAGATCGTCGAGATGTCGGACTTCGAATGCCCGACATGCGCGCGCGCACACAAAGAAGTCGAGCCGATCATCGAGAAGAATCTGTCGAAGGTCGACTACTACCGCCTCGATCTGCCGCTGTTCGAACATCACGAGTGGGCGCTGGCCGCGGCCGCCGGCGCGCGCGCGATCGAGAAAGTCGCCCCGGCGAAGTACTGGTCGTACGTGAACTTCGTTTTCGCGAATCAGGAAACGATCGGCCAGGCAGGCAATTTCGACAAGACG
>DATIZY010000228.1:0-2331 GCA_035516895.1 Thermoanaerobaculia bacterium
GGATCTGGCGAGAGGAACGTCCCTGTGCGCTTATCGAGCCACCTTGCGCGCACGTAATCCAGCCCCGTAAACGGATCCGTGAACGGGTGCGCTTTGAAAGGCGACATCACCAGCGCGGCGCCGAGCTCCGTCTGGGCGCGCGTGCCGAGCTGCGTGAGTGAGCCGATGTCGTACGGCGTGATCGCCGTGCCGTCGCGCGGGATTGCGGACACCGAGATCGTGAAGCCGGGAAACAGAACGGGAACGCCCGGGCCGAAGGTCGTCGAGCGAAGCGACGTCGTCTGAATCGACAGATTCCCCTGCTGCGGCAGCGACGTCAGCGTCCATTGAATCGTATTCGCATCCGCCAGCGACGGCGTCGCCACGGGTGTGAGCACCGCGCCGGCAATCGTCGACGGATCGACCGGCTCGGTGACATGCATCGACACCGTCGTCGTACTCCCGCTTCCGCTGATCGTGATCTTGTCCACTGCCGGGCCGTTCAGCGCTTCCGCGTCTTCCCCATAAGGATCGGCCACAATGGTCCGATTGACAAGCGCCCCGCTCTCGTCCACCACCGCCTGCAGCGATCCCGTCCCCGCCTCGTCGAGGATCGGGTAGTAGCGCTTCGTGCCGTCGAAGATCTCGATCGGATCGTCGTATGCGAGGCCGCCATGAATGAACTGGCGCAGCGGACGCCCGCTCTCCGCGTCGAACATCGCGATCAATTGATCGGAGACGGGGTCCCACACGAACGTGATCGACGGCGGCAGCGACGAGGGCGTCGTACTGAGGATCCAATCGCCGCCCTGTGCGGACGTCTCCACGCGTCTGCCGACCATGCGATCCATTGCGTCGTAGCTGTAGAGCACACGTGTTAGAACCGAATCGCCATTCGGCTTCTCGGTCACACTGCGCAGACGGCCGCGCTCGTCGAACTCGTACCGGAACCGCGCGTCCTCGGTGCGCTGCGATCCGCCGTCACTGCCGTCCGCCTTCTGATAGAGGATCGACTCCGTTTGCGTGCCGCTCGTCACCGTGCCGATCTTGTGTCCCGGCAACGGAGTGAACGTCGCCGACGGAATCGCGCCGCCCGTGCGCGTGAGTGCGATTTGAAAGTCCGCATCCGTCATCACCGGCGTGACCGTGGACGCGACGCCGGGACCCGGCGCACTCTCGCCGCTCGTCGCAGGCAGCATTCCCGCGATGCGACCGCGATCGTCGTACTGCCACCCGGTCGAGCGCTGCTCGCCGGCGAGACCGAGGAGTTGCTCGGATTGCCGGAGCAGTCCTTCGAAGGTGATGCGTGAGCCGGCGATGAGCGATGCGCCCGAAAAGACCGTCATCTCTGTTAGGCGGCCGACTCCGGTCTCGCTGTCGTCGTAGGCGTATCGGCGCACGAGCTGCCGCGGCCCCGCCCCGAGAGTGATCGTGCGAATCTTCGGCCGTCCCGCGCTGCGAAAATCCGCGGTCATCAGCGTGACTGCCGCTCCCGCTGCGCTTCGCCCGAGCGCGGTCACGTTGCCCGCCGCATCGTGGTCCTCGAATACCGTCGTCGTCCATGCTGCGGTGCCCATCGCGGCGGATGTCGGCATCGTCCAGGTCGTTCGCTGTCCTGCACCGTTCCAGGTATGCCGCTGCGTGTAGCGATCGAGCTCGCTGCCATCGGCGCGATAGCGAATCTGCCGCGTCGTCTGCGGACGGTCTTCGGCGTCGAAGTCGTCGTACTCGATTTTCGAATCTTCGCTCTTCCACCCGGTGAGACGTCCCGCCGTGTCGTATTCGAGCGTGTCCAGAACCGAACTGTCATTGCGAATGAACTGGAGCTGGCCCTGCAGGTTGTAATCGAAGTGCAGCCAGCGGCCCTGCCGGTCGCGAATCGCGCTGACCTGATCCCCGTCGTAATGGATCTCTTCGGTCGAGTTGTCCGGATACGTTCGCAGGACCGGCCGGCCCAAACCGTCGTTCGTGACACGTGTCTCT
The DNA here is from genome assembly GCA_035516895.1 of Thermoanaerobaculia bacterium. GTDB lineage: Bacteria > Acidobacteriota > Thermoanaerobaculia > Gp7-AA8 > Gp7-AA8 > Gp7-AA10. The sequence goes on from DATIZY010000228.1 coordinate 1,963, forward strand.
TCGGTTTGCGGGTCGACATACCGCTTGATCGCTCCGCTCGCATCGAACTCGTAGCGATTCGGCGAGCCGGCATTTGGCAGAACTTCTTCGGTCGTCAGGCCGCGCGCATCGTATCCGTACGACGTTGTGCCGCGGCGCTCCGGCGTCTTGCGAGACGTGACGTTGCCGCTTTCGTCGGCCGGCTGCTCGTACGTGAAGCCGGCACTCCTCGCGTTCTGCACGCGCGTCGAGTGGCCGAGCATGTCGTGATCGACGCTCCACGACGACGTGCTGCTGTCATTGTCCTCAGACGCAACCACAGACGAGGCCACGTCCGAGCCGTTGTAGCCGAGGTATTGCGTATGCGAGAAGGAGCGGTCGATGTTCGTG
>DATIZY010000229.1:0-17237 GCA_035516895.1 Thermoanaerobaculia bacterium
AGAGCTGTACTTGTGATTTTTCTACTCTGATTGGAAAGCCAACCGCGCCGACTGTAGAAAAATCACAAGTACAGCTCTGACCCCAAGGCATGAACTCCCCCCCGGAGAATGCTATTCCGATTCGGCTGCCCCGACCGGTGACAATTTCTTCACGGCGTAGCGCCGCGCCGCATCGACGAACGCGCCGAACAGCTTCTCCGCCGACGCCTCCGTCGCCATGTCCTCGGGATGCCACTGCACGCCGACGTAGAAGGGCAGCGACGGGTCCTCGAGCCCTTCGATGATGCCGTCGGGCGCGAGGGCGGTCACGCAAAGGCCATCGCCAACGTGGCGGATCGCCTGATGATGCGACGAATTGACGGTCAGCTCCTGCTCGCCGACGATCTTCGCGAGATGCGTGGCCTCCTCGACGAGCACCGGGTGCCGGTGCCGGTCGCTCGGCTCGCTCGCATGCTCGATGTCGGTGCGAAGCTCGGAGTCGATGTCCTGAATCAGCGTCCCCCCCGCCGCCACGTTCATCATCTGCACGCCGAGACAGATGCCGAGGGTCGGGATGCCGCGGCGGCGGGCGGCGCGGGCGAGCGCGATGTCGTTGTTCTGGCGGCGCGGGTCCATCGGCTCGACGGTCGGGTGGCGCTCTTCGCCGTAGACCTGCGGATCGCAATCGTCGCCGCCGGCGAGAAGGATCCCGTCGAGCGCTTCGACGATCTGCTCCGCGTTCTCCGGCTGCGGCGGGATGATCACCGGAATCGCTCCGGCGCTTCGCAGCGCTTCGACGTACGTCGCAAACGCGAATGCCCGGTCGCGCTCACCCTTCTGGCGCAGCACGTCCGAGCCGATGCCGATGATGGGCTTGGTCATCCGATGCGTTCATTGCAAGTCTAGCGCACGGTGATTTTGACGGAGTCACGATTGCCCAACGAATCGGTGGCAACGATCGTGTGCTCGCCGGCGCGGAGCGGCCATTCGTCGCCGCTCTTCCGGCCGTCGACGCTCCACGTCACCGTCGACGTCGCCTTCAGCTTCAGCGCCTGAAACTGGCGATGAAGCGTCGGGTCGATGAGGAACGTCGTGTTGTTCGCGGGCGCCAGAATGCGCAATGTCGGCGAAGTACGAACCGCAAACCGGGGAGTCTCCAGCGCGCGATATTCGGCCGGCAGCTCGACTCGGTCGGCGTGATGCCACGAGCAGAACTCGACCGGCGCGTTCGCCGGGAGCCACTCCTGCTCGACATTGGGACAGTCGATCGACGGCCGATGACCGGACAGCGCGCAGATCGGCTGGAGCTCGAGATCGGCCGGACGATCGACGATCGGCCCGTGATCCTTTGCCGCCGCGAGCATCACGTCGTGAAAGATCGGCGCGGCGCCGGTGACGCCGCTCGAATTCCGAAGCGCGGTGCGATCGAAGTTCCCCACCCACACGCCCACCGTGACATCGTGCGTGTAGCCGACGGTCCAGTTGTCGTGGTACGCCTGCGATGTGCCGGTCTTCACGGCGACGGGAAAGGGGAAATCGAGACTGCCGCCGGAGCCGAAGATGAATTCGCGTGCATGCGGATCGCTGAGGATGTCGGTGATCCAGAACGCGGTGCGCTGCGAGACGACACCGTCGCCGCCGCGCGGAAAGATCGAGTACGCGCGCACCAGCTGCTCGAGCGTCACCTCGGCATCGCCGAGTGTCAGGCCGACGCCGTAGTAGCCGGCGGTGTGCGTCAAGTCCGTGAACCCGGCCTCGCGCAGAAATCGAAGCAGCGTCGCGGGACCGATGCGCGAGAGCACGGCGACCGCGGGTACGTTCTCCGATCCCGCGAGCGCCATCCGGATGCGCATCGGTCCGCGAAAACGGCCGTCGTAATTGCGCGGCGTGTACACCACGCCTTCTTCCGCGGTCGGAAAATGCGACGGGACGTCGGCGATGACCGTCGCGGGCGTGAGGCCCTGCTCGAACGCAACCGCGTACGTGAAGGGCTTGAGCGCTGAGCCGGGCTGACGCGGCGTCGTGACGCCGTCGATCGCGCCGCCGAACGATTCGCCGAAGTAATCGCCCGAGCCTTCCCACGCGAGCGGCTCCCGCGTGCGGTTGTCGATGACGAGCACCGCGACGCTGTGCGCACCGTGGCGAACGAGACTCGCGCGGTGCGCGGCGATGATGCCTTCAACCTGCCGCTGCAGTCGCGCATCGAGGGAGGTGCGGATGATCGCCGGAGCACCAGATGGAACACCGGATCGAACACCAGACAGAACATCAGACAGAACACCAAATGGAGCACCGGCTTTAGCCGGTCCCTCCGTCGCTGCAGCCGGTCCCTCCGAGCCTGCGGCAAATCCCTTCCCCGCCGAAGCCGGAGCTCCATTCATCGCGGCCAGAACGTGCTGCACGAAATGCGGCGCGAGCAGCGGATGCGCGCCGCGATTGAAGACGAGGCGCTCGTCGAAATCGGACTCGCTCGCGTTCATGCGACGCAGGACCTCGCGCTGCCGCGACATCGCGCTCTCCGTGCTCGGCCGCTGCGGCAGCGCCGCGAGATACGCGGCCTGCGCGACCGTCAGCTGCTCGGGCGCGCAGCCGAAGTAGCGATCGCTCGCGCGGGCGATGCCGACGGTCTGCTCGCCGTACGGCGCAAGGTTCACGTACATCGTGAGGATCTCGCTCTTGCTGTAGCGGTGTTCGAGCCGCAGCGCGACGATCGCCTCGCGGATTTTCGCGACGACGGTCCGTTTGCGCGGCGGGAGGATGAGCTTCGCGACCTGCTGCGTGATCGTCGAGCCGCCCTCGACGATGCGCATGTGCCGCACATCGTGAACGGCCGCGCGCACGACGGCGATCGGATCGACGCCGACGTGATGCTCGAACCGCCGGTCCTCCGCCGCGATCGTCGCGCGCGCGACGTTGTCGGGCACGCTGGCGATCCACGCGCTGCGCGTCCCGCCGCGCGAGAGCGGCTCGTAGAGCACCACGCCGTTGCGATCGGTGATGATCGGCGTCGTCTCCACTTTGATCGGCGGCACGGGACCAAGCCTCACCCATGCGGCGATGAGCGCGAGCGACAACAGACAACAGAGAACAGACAACTTCTTCATGGCTTGATCTCGATGACATCCGTCGCCGTCCGTCCGAAGACTTCCGGCTCGTACATTTCCTCGACGTGGCTCGGCGCGGTGATGAACGTTCCCGCCGTCGTCGCGCGGACGACGTACGTGAACTCGTGCACGCCTTCACCGAGGCGGGTGGCGAAGAGGTTGACGCGATCGTCGTGGCGCTCGACATGATCGAATCCGCCGTGCTTCCACCACGCCATCCAGTCGTACCCCTGCGCCTCCTCCTTCCGCTGCTGCTCGGCGAGATCCGTAGCGGTCGTTGCGAACCACGATTCGACCGGCTCGGTGCCGGCGGGAATCGGATCGCTGACGGCGACGAATCGCCGCTCCTTCGTGTTGCGAATGCGCAGCGTGACCTTGATCAGATCGCCGGCTTTGAACTCCGGCTGCGAGTACGTCCGCTCGATCGTGAAGCCTTTGTCGGACGGCTCGTGGTAGATGCCGGTGAGCGCGTATTGCAGGCGCGTCGCGTAGAACAGCGTGCCCGTTCCCTCACGCGTGAAGGTCAGCGGGCCGCTTGTCAGGCCCCACATCGGCACGTCGTGGCCCTTCGCCTCGGTCGAGCGTCCGCGGAATTCGTCGTGGACGATCGGTTTCTCGGCGAGCGTGACCGTCGCGGCGAAGTCGGGCGCCTCCGTTTCGTATTTGCGGTAGTAATCGATGAGCGCTTCCATCGCCCACGCGTTTTCCTGCGTGTTGCCCCAGCGCCCTTTCCGCCGCGCCTGCATCAGCCAGCGGACCATCGGGGTCACCGGCTGGCCGAAACGAACCAGCGTGTCGAGCGCGATCGCGGTCGAGCGCACGTTCGAGTTCCAGAACCACAGCACGTACGGATCGGCGAGCTCCTCGACGTGCGCCGATCCACCTTCCGGCAGGATCGCGTTGTTGATGCGGCGAAGGAGATCGTCGCGATGCTGCGGATCGGCGTCCGCGAGCCAGGCGATGCCGAAGATCGGCATGCGATCGACGTACGAGTACAGTCGATTGATGTGGCTGTCTTCGTTGCGGCCGCCTTCGACGAGCACTTTGACCGCGAACGCCTGCCACGCCGTGTAGGCCGGCCACCAACTTTCGTTCTCCGGCCGCTCCTGGTTGAGATCGCGATCGAGGTAGTCGTACGCGCGTTTGAGCACGTCATCGCTGACGTCGTAGTTCAGTTTCCTGCCGCGCTGCAGAACGTGAACGACATCGGACGTCAGGTATGGCGATTCGGTGTAGCACTCGCCCGGCCAGAACGCGAATCCGCCGTCGCCGCACTGGAAGTTGTAGAGATCCTTGATCGTCTGCTGCGCCTGGGTTCGGCCGCTCTTCGCGTCGATGCCGGGCAGCGAGAACGCGTCGCCGAGATCGGAGGTGAGCATCAACGCCATCGCGCCGGACGCGCGCTGCTCCGCGCAGCCGTACGGATAGTCGACGAGATATTTCGCGCCTTCAGCGAGGCCGACCATCGCGGTCGACGAAAGCTCGACATGCAGTCCGCCGACTCCCGGCACGACATCCGCCGGCACTTCGAGCTTCTCGGTCGCGGTCGGTTTCGCTTCGCCGTACGCGGCGACCGTCTCCGTCGGCGAGAGCAGCCGCACCGGAATCGTGTCTTCGAACGCGTCGCTCTCGCCGTTGAGTTTGACCGACATCTGAATGCGTGCGATTCCGACGGCTTTCGCAACTGCGTTGAATCGAACTTCGGTCGAGCCCTGCGCCGCGACGTCGGCCGCCGCGGTCGAGTCGCCGGTGATCTCGATGATCGACGGATCGAGCGAGCGGATCGTCACCGCCGCTTTGCCGCCCTGCTTTAGCTGCGAATGGACGACCGCGCCGAAATACGCCTTGTCGCCGAGCGCGAGAAATCGCGGGAACGTCTGTGTGAGCAGGACCGGCTTGTTGATGCGGATCTCGTTCTGCCCCCAACCGAATCGCGACTGCGCATCGCCGGCGACGGCCATGATGCGATACGTCGTCAGCGATTCGGGAAGCGTGATTTCCGCATGCGCGCGGCCGCGGCGGTCGGTTGTGATCGAGCCGACCCAGAACGCGAGCACACGAAAATCTTTTCGCAGGACTCCCGGTCCGAGGTCCCGCCCCCCGCCGCCGCCCTGCGTCTCGCCCTTCGGCGTCAGCACGCGGCGGCTGACGATCTTCTGCCGCGAATCGTCGTTGACGACCTCGAGCGCTTTTTTGATGTAGATCGATTCGAGGACGTCGGGCGTTTTGTAGTTCGTCAGCGACAGCACGCCGTAGTCGACGGCCCACAGCGTCACTTCCGATCGCACCGGCCTCGATGAAAAATCGTGCACATTAACATCAACAATTGCTTTCGACGCCGGACGGAACTCCTCGCGGTTCGCTTTGACATCGACCGTCAGGCGCTTCGACGCGTCTTCGACATCGAGCTCGACATAGCCGACGCGGAACGCCGGCTTGCCCGGGTCGCTCTCGTCTTCGACGCCTTCTTTGGTGCGGCCTTTGACGAGCAGCACCGACACGAACACGTTCGGAATGTCGCCCTCGGTGATCGGAACCGTGATCGTCTGCTGCGTCGAGGTGAGCTCGAATGGCGTCCACGTGCGAATGCCTTCGCGCTCGGTCGTGAGCAGCGCGGTGGCGCGCTCCCACGGCGACTTGATCATGATGCGCGCGGTCTCGCCGGGCTTGTACGTCTTCTTCTCCGGCACGAGATCGATGCGATTGCTGTCGTATCGCGCCCACGCGGTGTAGCCCGCGCCGACGGCGTAGAACCACGCGCGGCTGGTCGTCGAGCGGCCCTGCGCGTCGGTCGCGTGCGCGATGAGCACGTACTCCCCGCCCTCGCCGATCGGAACGTGCAGCGGCTGTGGCTCCGACGTCGTCGTGACCGTCCACGTTCCAGCGGGGACTTCCTTGCGCGTCGTTTCCCAGTCGTAGAAGCCGTTGCCGGTCGCCTGACGCACGCTGTTCCACTGGATGCGATGCAGATCGACGGTGACGCTGACGCCTGGCGCGGCGCTGCCGTCGAGCGCGGCGGCGACGATCGACGTGTCGATTCCCTTCGCGGCGTCGGCGAAGTATGGCGGCACTTTGATTCCGATGTACCACGGCGCGGGATCGACGCGGAACGACGCGCGATTCGCGATGTGCTGGCGCGAGACGTCGGTGACGTCGCCTTCGAGCTCGTAGCTCCACGGCCAGCCGGCTTTCAGATCCGTGTCGAGATCGAGCTTCAGCTCCCCTTTCGCGCTGAGCTTCGTCTCCTTCGTCGCGACGTTGGCCGGCAACGGATTGTCCTCTTCGTCGCGGCCGAGGAACGTGAATTGGTCGTCGGGGTAGCGGTTGCGGACGGCCGGCGGCACGTCGTAGACCGGCGACTTCGAGTACGTCCACTTCACCGGCAGCGACGACATCGGCGCGCCGAACAAATAGCGCGCGGTGATCGTCCCGGCGAGCTTCGTTCCGGCGATCGTGCTCGGCGATGTCAGCGAAACATCGACGCGAAAATCGGGACGGCGATACGCGGCGACGAGGAACTCTCCGCTCGCCGGGTTCCGCTGGCCCGCGACGCGAGCCGAGATCTGATAGGTGCCGAGAACGCCGTCGGCCGGCAGCGGCATCGTCCATTCAGCGCTGCTCCACTCGTTGACCTTCAGCGTGCGCTTGTCGATTTCCTTGTCGTGGCTGTCGTGAACGCTGATGTCGACCGCGGTGCCCGCCGGCAGCAGCTGAATTCCGTTCGGCGTGTCGCTGCGCAGCACGGCTTTCGCGTGAACCTCTTCACCGAGTTTGTAGACGCCGCGATCGGTGAAGACGCTGCCGCGCAGCAGCGGCTTCGCTTCGCCGAGATTGAAGTACGTGTCGAAGTCCCAGGGGCCGATGCCGTTGTTCCAGTTGCTCGCGGCGTAGGCGACGTCGCCGTCTTTTTCGGCCGTGACGATGAAGCGCAGCTGATTGACCGCCTCCCAGTCGTATTCCTCCTCCTTCGCGCGATTCGAACGCAGGTCGGTGTTCGGCGCGATGGCGATTCCGTGCGCGTCGGTGACGCCGCTCCAGAAAATTTTGTTGTCCATCGTGCGGATCGACACCTTCGCACCGGAGACGGGCGTCGCATCATCGAGCCGCGTGACGAGGACGAGCGTGTTCTGCGGGCTGTCCTTGACCGAGATGCCGAGGTTCGTGACCTGGACGAGAGTGGCGACGGTGTTCGGCTCGCCATATTCATCGGTGACGCGGCGCGCGCGCGGAATCGGCTCGCCGGCTTTGATCGCCGCCCAGACGAGTCCCGTTCCGTTCGCGCCTAACGCGGGCTTCAGATTCAAACCGTACGACTGCGTTTTGTCCGGCACGGGCGCCAGCTTCCGCTCCGACGGCTGCGATGGCGGCGCTTTGTCGAAGTTGCTTCCTTCGAGCGACGCGATGGTCGGAACCATCTCGTCGATCGTGAGCGGCATCATCCACTGCGTCACGTTCTGGAAATTGCGCGCGTGGAACGGCAGGACCGGCCCGCCGCTCGACTCCCATACGCCGTGACCGTCGCCGAAGCTGATGAAGGCGAGCTTGTGCCAGTACTCGACGTTCGCATTCCACGCGTACCCGAGTTTCTGCCCGTCCTGCGCCTCGAGGTTCGGATCGATGCGCACCTCGTACGTGTGCGCCGGCAGCAGCGAGAATCCGAGCTCGTCGAAGCTGAACGAGCTCGCGCTGTTTTTCCAGTCGGGAAGGCTGCGTTTCTCGCGCTCGAGGGGCGCCCGCTTCGCCGGATCGGTCACATCGATGACGCTGATCGCGTCGCGAGCGCGCTCCCACGGCACCTCGTCGCGAAACATGATCGGGTTGTAGCGCTCGGGATTGCACTGCGCGGTGCAATCGATGCCGTCGACGAAGAACGTTCGCGGAAGCTCGATCGTGAACGACTGCGCGCGTCCCGACTTCACCTGCTCCGGCTTCGCGAGCTCGGCGTCGAGATAGACCTGCAGCCACGTGTCGGGCGGCACGGCGGTCTTCGTTTCGACGACGACGAGGTCCTTCGCCGGCGGAAACTTTTTGTGGTCCCACTCGGTCGCGAATTCGTAGTCGATCACCGCGCCGTCCGAGGACGACGCCGCACTCGCCGCGGCGACCTTCGATTGAAACGCGGCGCTCGGCTCCATCGGCGCCGGAGGTTCCTTGAACGGATGCTCCTTCGTGCGCAGCTGCAGATGCGGACCGATGGTCGCGGCATCGACCGGCTGATTGAAACGAAGGGCCACGACGACCGGCCCGTCGAAGCGCGCGCCTTTGCGATACCAGTTCGTGTTGAGAAGTCGGATCGTCGGCGTGGTGAACGAGAAGCCGTACGCGCGGTCGAGCGTCACCCCGCTGACGGCCTTCGCGGTCGCGTCGATCGAGACATCGAACTTCGTCGCGAATGGAAGCGGGGTTTTCGGATCGGGTGTGAAGATCAGCGTCGTCGTGCCCGACCAGCGGAACGTCCCCTTCACCGCGGGTGAGATGTGAAAGAAAGGAGCGGAGACGACCTTCGGGATTTTCCCGAGCGGCACCATTGGCTCGGAAAAAACGACGCGAATCTCATCGGCTTCCGCGAGGCTGCCCACCTCACCGACCGGTCCGGCTTTGACGATCGTGAGCTTCTCGTCGGCACGGCCGGCCGGGATCAGAAGAAGTTGAATCAGCAGGAGGACGAGAATCGCGCGAGGACCCTTCATGTCGTTACCGCTCCGCATTCAATAGAAGTCCGGATTCGGGCCTGGACGTGCACCGATGGAGGAAATTCTAAGGAATGAGTGTGGCGAATTGTGGCGAGCGCATTTGCAGAGCGGCGATGCGCGCTGCCGAACTCCGGTTCCTGCGTCCCTACGGGGTTCGGCACGGCGCAGCCGTGCCCTACACGCTGCCGAACTCTGGTTCCTGCGTCCCCACGGGGTTCGGCGCGGCGCAGCCGTGCCCTACGCGCTGCCGAACTCTGGTTCCTGCGTCCCCACGGGGGTTCGGCACGGCGCAGCCGTGCCCTACGTTATGCCGGCGCGGGGCGGCCGAGCAGGAATCCCTGCACTTCCTCGCAGCCGGCGTCGCGCAGGAACTGCAGCTCCGCCGCGGTCTCCACTCCCTCGGCGACCACGCGCAGGTTGAGGCCGCGGGACATGTCGATGATCGCCGAAACGATCGCGCGGTCGGATGCGCTCCAGTCGATCGCGTGCACGAACTCCTGATCGATCTTCACGCTGTGAAACGGAAATCGCCGCAGGTAGCTGAGCGAAGAATGCCCCGTCCCGAAATCGTCGAGCGCGAGCTGCACGCCCATGTCGTTGAGGTTGTTCAAAATCGCGATCGTTCGCTCGGTGTTCTGCATCGCCGCGCTCTCGGTGATCTCCAGCTGCAGATCGGCCGGTTTGAGCCCCGAATCCTCGAGCGCGCCGATGACCATCTTGACCAGATCCGTGTGCTGGAACTGCCGCGGCGACAGATTCACCGACATGCGAAGGTCCGGATAGATCGACTGCTGCCAGCGTCGCGCCTGTCTGCATGCCGCTCGAAGCGCCCACTCGCCGATCGGCACGATGAGCCGCGTCTCCTCCGCGATCGGAATGAACTCCTCGGGATCGATGGGATCGTGTCCGGGCCGGTTCCATCGCAGCAGGGCTTCCATGCCGACCACCTGCTGCGTCGCCGTGCGGATCACCGGCTGGTAGTGCAGCGCGAGCTCGCTCCGCTCGAGCGCGTGCCGCAGCGCGTTCTCGAGCGACAGCCGCTCCATCGCCATGACGTTGAGCGCCTGCGTGTACATCTGCGCGAGATTGCGTCCGCCTTCCTTGGCGCGATACATCGCCTGATCGGAGTTTTTCAGCAGCGCCTCGGCCGTGTCGCCGTCGTTCGGGTAGAGGGCGATGCCGATGCTCGTCGTGACGAACAGCTCGTGTCCTTCGACGCGCACCGGCTGCGCGACGACATCGAGAATTTTCTGCGCGATCTTCGGCGCATCCTCGCCTGCTTTCAGATTCGCCAGCAGAATCGTGAATTCGTCGCCTCCCATGCGCGCGATCGAGTCTTCCTGCCGCAGCGCCGCTTTGAGCCGCAGCGCGATCGCCTTCAGCAGCTCGTCGCCGAGGGAGTGGCCGAGCGTGTCGTTGACGTCTTTGAAGCGGTCGAGATCGAGGAACATCACCGCGAGCGGACGACTCATGCGCCGCGCGTGCGCGAGCGCGATCGTCAATCGGTCGCGGAACAGCCGGCGGTTTGGCAGGCCGGTGAGCGCGTCGTGATATGCCTGATGCTCGATCTGCTCTTCGACGATCTTCCGTTCGCTGATGTCGCGCGAGACGCTGACGAACTCGTCGACCTCGTTGGTCACGGAATTGCGCACCGAGCGGCTCGTCGTCTCGAACCAGACCGCCGTGCCGTCGCGACGGGTGATGCGATAGCTGTACGTCGTCGGCGTGATCGGATTCACGAGATACGACAGATGCCGCACTTCCTCGCGGTCCTCGGGCGCGATCAGCTCGTAGATCGAGCGGCCGACCAGCTCCGCCGGCTCGAAGCCGAGCAGACGGCGGCACGCGTCCGACGCGTAAAGGATCACGCCGGATGTCGTGGTGCGCGAGATCATGTCGGTCGAGTTCTCCGCCATGAGCCGGTAGCGAGCCTCGCTGTCGCGCAGCGCGCGCTCGACGCGATTCCGCTGCAGCGCGTTGATGAAGATCTCGCCCGAGATGCGCAGCAACGTGACGGTTTCTTCCGTCCACGACCGCTCCGTGGTGTTCCCGAAGCCCAACGCTCCGATGCACTGCCGGTTGTAGATCATCGGCACGACCGCGACCGATCGATTGCCGGCCTCCTCGTATGCGCGGCGCTCCGACGCCGCTTCCGGCGGCAGCTCGCTGACGTTCGTGACGATCCGCTCGAATTGCTGCAGACGCGACATCGTCCATTGGAAGCCTTCGAGCGGAAACTCGCGGCCGACGGCCGAGCGGCCCGCGGGCGACGACCACTCGTACGCGAGCGTCGCCACGCGCCGTTCGTTGTCGAACTGGTAGACGAAGCTGCGGTCGGCGCCGATGAAGCGTCCGACCGAGCCGAGCGCCTCGCGAATGCCGTTGCCGACCTCGCTCGCCGGCAGGTTGATGAAGTTCGTCGAGATCGCGGAGATCAGTCGCTCGAATTCGAGCCGGTGCTGCAGCGATTCCCGAACGCCGCGCCGCTCGCTCGCATCGATCGCCATCGACACGAGGTCGGCGACGGCGCTGGCGAAGCTCTCTTCTTCCGTGTACCACGATCGCGGAGCGCCGACGTGTTCGCTGCACACGACGCCGACCAGTTGTCCGAGGCGGCGGATGGGCGCTTCGATGACAGAGGCGACGCCGTGGGAGCGGAAGTAGTCGAGGAACTCGGCGACGCGCGCATCGTCGGCGGTGTCGGTCACTGCGATGGTCCGCTCGATTTCGAGCGTCTGAAAGTAGGCGGGATATTTCGCCACGGGAAGCACATCGCCCGAGTTGTGCACGTCCTCGGCGCGATCGTAAAGGTCGGCGCAGCGAATCGATTCGCGATCGTCGGAAAAAAGCCACACGCTGACGCGGTCGAGCTGCAGCGTGCGCGCGGTTTCCTCGTCGATTTCGCGCACGGCTTGCGCCAGATCGCCGAAATGCAGCGCGTGCCGCTTGGCGAGGCTCACCAGGACCTCGTTCTGCCGCCGCAGCCTCTCCTCGGTTGCGCGCAGGGACTCGAATCGGGCCTTCGTTTTGGACAAGGGAAGAATGTTAGCAAAGCAACGTCGCGCCGGCTCTCGGCGGGCGCGAAACCGGCTCAGAGCCGGTTTTACGTGCAACGTGTGGCGAGCGACGCGCTGTCGAGACCGGCGGCGTCCTGAGAGACCGCCGCGCCACTATCCGCACCGTTCCAGCCGGTACACCCTCACGCTGACCTCGCGGGCGTAGTGGCACAGCGGCGAGTGCTGTGAGCGGCGGATCCCCGCGGCCCAGACCAGCGTCTCTTCGCATTCCGGGACGTCGGCGCGCTGGACCGGATACGGCTGATGGTGCACGCGGGCAAGATGCAGGTGATGTTCGCTGTCGGTCGCGTAAAGGATGTAGCGCTCGATGAGAAAAAACTCGATCGTGCCCGGACTCGCCTGTGTGACGATTCCCTCGACCGGCCGGTACCGGAAGCGCGCGTTCGCCGGCGTGGTGCCGGTCGGATCGGTGCGCTTCGAATCGAATTGAACGTCGGGCAGCGGATCCTTCGATGCGAAAAAATCGATGTCCGAGTGAAAGTACGGCAGCTTGTACGCGGCACGCGCGGCGGCGACGGCGATCGAGCTCGACGCATCGAGACTGAAAAACCAGACCCCGGGATCCTTGCCGCGGAGGTGCACGTACGTGCGCACGTTCACCTCGTGAAAATTCGAGATCCACGGCAGCGGCGGCGTCAGCACCGGACGAACGCCGGTGAGCGTGAACGGAACGACGCCGACGTATGCCTTGCCTTCGAATGTATCGACGGTAAGCTCGGGCGGAACGAGCCGCTGCAGATCCTCCGGCGGCACCTCCCAATGCAAAAACAAAAGGTGATGCCAGTTCTGGTGCATGAGCACCGGCTGATCGGGCTCGAGCGTCGGTGCGACTCGGTCCACGGTCATTTACAATGCGCGTTCCATGAGGCGCTCACTCGTGCTCCTGGCCGTGTTGTTGGCGTCCTGTGCAACATCGAAATCGAGCCAGCCGAAAGCGAAGATTCCCGAACCCGGCATCGGCATCGAGCAGGTCGTCGGCCCCGCCGACCTTGGATATCCATCCGGCCCGATCGACGTCAAGTACAACCTTGCTGTGCAGAATAATGCCGCGGTGCCGATCACGCTGACGCGCGTCGATCTGCGAAGCGAACTTGGCGTCGCGGGCAGCGGCGCGTACACGCTTCGTCGCGACTTCTACAACTTTCATCAGCAGATCCCGCCCAACTCCGTCGGAGTGGTCACGTTCTGGGCGCACGCGTACGCCTACGGACGCAACAATCGCGACACCGAGCCGGTGACCGTTCGCGGCGTCGCCTACTTCGATACGCCGGTCGGCGCGACGCAGAAGGTGTTCATCCGCGATCTCGAGCAGCAGCAGTAAGACCGCCGGCCTGCTACTTCAATCTTTGCTGAAAGAGCCAGCGCGGCAGATTCGGATCGGCGTAGGCGAGGTCCCATGAATCGTGTCCGACGCCGCCGTACTCGGTGAAGCGCACGTTCGGATCGCCCGCGTGACGCAGCGCGTCGACCATGTTGCGCGACTGCGTCACGGGCACTTCGTCGTCATCGCTTCCGTGAAACACCCACACCGGCAGACGATCGAGGAGCGCAGCGAGTGTCGCATACGGATCCGGCGCGCCGGCGATGCGAGCGAGATCGGGCGGCGGCTCGGTCGGAAACGCGTCGGTCGGATCGCGCGCCACCTCGCCGCACACCGGGACCGCGGCGGCGAAGATGTGCCGGTGCCGCGCGAAGTACCACGCGCCCGATCCGCCCATCGAGATGCCGGTGACGTAGACGCGGCGGCGGTCGCCGTGGAACTCGCGGATCGACTGCTCGAGCGCGGCGAGCGCCTGCTGCTCCATGTCGCCGTACCACTCCTGACCGGAACGGCATTGAGGAAAAACGACGATCGCCGGCCATCGCTCCCCGGCGTTCTCGAGCGCGGGCGCGAATCCGCTGCCGAGCTGAAGCTCGTTGTCGTCGCCGCGCTCGCCGCTGCCGTGCAGATAGAGGATCACCGGCCAGTGATGCAGCTTCGTGTAGTGCGCCGGCAGCCAGACGCGATAGGCGTAGTGCTGATCGCCGACGGTAACGCTGCGCTCGAGGAAGCGCGAGTGTTTGGAGCAACCGGAGAACACCACAAAGAGACACAGGACGCAGAGAAGCTCCGTGATCTCGGTGCCTCTGCGGCGAAAATTCACTCGAACAGGTCGTACTCCTGCGGAAGCGGCGAGCTTTGCTCGGCAAGGTCGCGCGTCCACGTCGCGAGCACGTAAAGGTCCCAGTGCAGCAGGAAGACTTCGCGCGTCATCTCCCAGCGGCTCGCCAGGCCGGGCCACAACCCGCGCTTCTCTTCTTTGATGAGGTGTCCGAGGTTGTAAATGATCGTCTGGCGCTGCCGGAAGCCGGCCTGCGAGCAGAAGAAATTCAGCGCCGCTTCGATCTTGAAGCGCTCCTGGTAGCGCGAAGGCACGCACTCCCACACTTCACGGCGCATCACGCGGATGCCGGAGAGGACCGGGCCGACCTTCATTTGCAGATGAAAAAAGTTCTTGATCGAGCCGCGGTTGCGCACGCCGATGTTCATGTCGCAGTCGCCGCGGAGCACGGGCCGGATGAGCGACTCGATGTGCTCGTCGGTCACATTGAGCATGTCGCCGTCGACGAAGAAGAGAACATCGTGGCGCGCGTAGTCCACGCCCACGCGCATCGCGTACCCTTTCCCGCGGTTCTCGCGCAGCGCGAGCGTCGTGACATCAAAAGAGCGCGCGATGTCCACGGTGGAGTCCGTCGACCCGTCGCTGACGACGATGATTTCGTCGATCCGACGATTGCGAGTCAGCGCGGTCAGAACGTCCGCAAGTGTCTTTTCTTCGTTGTAGGCGGCGATGATTGCCGAAATCCCCAAGCGGTTCACCTCGAATGGATGTCGGAGCCGGTTGGTGCAACCGGCAGACCATAGCACAGGACTCAGGACTGAGGACTGAGGACCGAGTGCATTGATCTTGCAGCGTTGCGGCGGTCGTGAAGCGCCAACTCGTTTACGGAACGCTGCTTCTGGTCGCCTGCGTTGCAGCTTCCGTCTGCCTCGTGCTGCTGTCCGGCTGCAACACGCTGGCAAATCTTCACATTATGAATCCGTCCTATTCTTTACGTTCCGTGACACCGCACCTGAACGCCGGCATCCCGCCGTCGGTTGACCTCGACTTCGTCGTCAACGTCTACAACCCGAATCGGGTCGTTCTGCGCCTCGACTCGATCGACTTCGATCTTTTCGTAAACAACGATCCTGTCATGCACAACGTACACAGCGTGCAGGCCTTTCAGATTCCGCCGCGCGCCGACAGCGACGTCCACCTCGCCACTCACCTCACCTACGACAGCATCCGCGCGATCTACAACGAAGTCCTCAGCATGATTCAGGGGAATCGGGCGACGGTTGGCATTCAGGGGAATGCCTACTACGACACGCCCATCGGGCAGCTGCGGTTTCCGGTGAACGTCGCCTCGCGGTAGCCTGAAATTTCAGATTTCAAATTTCAAATGAAAAATTCAAAATGGGTGGGTGGCGTGTTTCAATTTTTCATTTGAAATTTGAAATTTGAAATTTCGAATCGGTTCCATTGCCGCGATCCTCTACTTCTCCGAGGGCCTGCCCTACGGGATCGTGAAAGAGCTCGTCCCGCTCTACCTCCGGGTCGAGCACGTCGAGCTGAAGATCATCGGACTCGCGAGCACCGTCAGCCTCGCGTGGACGATCAAATTTTTCTGGTCGCCTCTCGTCGACGCGTTTGGAACGTATCGCCGCTGGATCGCCGGTGCGCTCGTCGTCATCGCCGCGTCCCTCGCCGCCCTGGCGTTTCTGCCGTCGCGCGTCTTCTACATTTTTCTCGCGCTGCTGGCGATCGGATCGGCGACGCAGGACATCGCCGTCGACGCGTTCACGATCCGCGCGACGCCGAATGATCTGCTCGGTCCCGTCAATTCGATTCGCGTCACCGCGTATCGCGTCGCGCTGATGGTCGGCGGCGGCGGGCTCGCCGCGCTCGGCGGCAAAACGAGCTGGCCGCTCGCGTTCGGCGTCGCCGGCGCAATCGCCGTTCTCATTCTGCTCTACACGATCTCGCTGCCCGACGATCGCGGCGAGCGCGGCGAGCGCGCGAACCTCTTCGCCGGCCTCGTGCACTGGTCGAAGCGTCCGCGCGCCGGCATTCTCCTCACGATCGTTTTCATGTACCGGCTCGGCGAATTCGCGATCGTGACGATGATCAAACCGTACTGGGTCGACCGCGGATACTCGCCCGCGGAGATCGGCACGATCACCAGCGTCGTCGGCGTGATCGTGAGTGTGATCGGCGTGATCATCGGAGGCTGGTTCGTCGCGAAGCTCGGCCTGTACAACGGACTGCTCTTTCTCGGCGTCGCGCAGATTCTGTCGAACATCGGCTACGCGCTGGTGGCGACGTTCAACGCCGGCCGCTGGTCGATCTACGCCGCGGCGGTCGTCGAGAACCTCGGCTACGGCGTCGGCGTTGCGGCGTTTCTCGCGTTTCTGATGGCGATCTGCGACCGCGATCGCGCCGCGACCGAATACGCGCTGCTCTCGGCGGCATTCGGCCTCACCGGAACGGTGATGGGCGCCGTGAGCGGCTACATCGCACAGTACGCCGGTTACCCCGTCTACTTCTGGCTCACCGTGCTCCTCGGCATTCCGGTACTGTTTCTTTTGCCGCTGATCCGCAATGAACCATCGCTTCTTCGTTCCTGACGGCGTCGAAGTCGGCGCAGCCGTCGCGCTGCCCGAGGAGGAGCTGCATCACGCGCGCGTGCTGCGAGTGCGCGAAGGCGAGGACGTCGAGGTCTTCGACGCGCGCGGGAAGAATTTTCGCGCGCGCTTCCGCGACCGCGGCGTCGAGATCGTCGAAGAGACCGCCAACCGCGAACCGGCAACTTCGATCACGCTGGCGATGTCGATCGTCCAGCTCGAAAAATTCGAATTCGTTCTGCAGAAAGCCACCGAGCTCGGCGTCGCATCCTTCGTTCCGCTGATCACCGATCGCATGGAGCTGCGCATCGAGCGCGTGCGCGGCAAAGACGAGCGCTGGCGCAAGATCGTGCTCGAAGCCGTCAAGCAATCGGGCCGGTCGAAGATCCCGCCGATCGGCCGCGCGATGACCTTCGATGAGGCGATCCTGTGCGACGGCCCGAAGATCGTCTTCGATGCCGGCATCGAGCCTCTGACAACTGACAAGCGACAACCGACAACTCTTTTCATCGGCCCCGAGGGCGGATTCAGCGAGCGCGAGCTGGCGCTGGCGAAAGAACACGGCGCTGCATTTGAACGTCTCGGACCTCGACGGCTGCGAGCGGAGACTGCCGCGATCGCTGCCGTGACGATCGTTTCCGCCCGAAGTGGAGACATTTGATAGAGTTCCGTGCCT
>DATIZY010000230.1:0-8926 GCA_035516895.1 Thermoanaerobaculia bacterium
GGTGCCACTGTTCGAAAACGATCCGCCGGCGATGCTCAAACCCGCCGCGAACGGGATTGTCAGCGTGCCTGTGTTCAAGGCGGTGCCGCTGTTCACGGCGATCGTTCCCGGCCACAAGAGCGTGCCGCCGCTTGGGTTGAGAGTCAGCGATCCGCCGCTGACCGTCAACGATGTGGTGCTGAGGATCGCGCCGCCTGATTCGATCGTGAACGAACTGCCCGCTGGAATATCGAATGACGCAGCCGTGGGAGAACTGATCGAAAGAGTGACAGCGTTGGCCACCGGCACGTTGATGATGAAATTCGTGCCGAGCGTAATCGCCGCCGTGTCGGCTGTCGATTGCCCGGGATAGCCGCCGTTGCAATTGGTCCACTTTGTGTTGTCGCTCCAATTTTGGCCCGATACCGTGGTCGTTTGCGTGCACGTCGCTGCCTCAACCGACCCGCCCCACAACGCCAGCGCCGCGATCACGACGAAAAAAATCGCCAGGCTCACGCCCAGCGAAAGTTTCAACACCGACCCGCTTTTTCGAGATACAGGGGCAACTGCGGACATTCAAGCACCTTTCTCCGAAGCCCTCAGGTCGCTCTCTCGCCCCGACCGGAGGCCGAGCTTCGAACGTAGCGGTTATTTGGACAGACGGCGATTGTAATCGAGAATAACTGAATGCCGATCGTCGCATTCGTTGTCTGGGCCCAGATCATCGGCGGCGCTCTCCCGCCGCCGCTCCCTCTGTTTCCGCCGACCAACTGGTGGAATACCGACGTCTCCGGCGCGCCTGTCGACCCGAACAGCACCACATTCATCAACTACATCGGCGCGACGCGAAAGTTGCACCCCGATTTCGGAGGCGACAGCGACGACGGCGGTATTTATGGTTTTCCCTACGTCATCGTCAACGCATCACAGCCGCGCGTCCCGGTCATCTTCGACTACGCCGACGAGAGC
The DNA here is from genome assembly GCA_035516895.1 of Thermoanaerobaculia bacterium. Classification (GTDB taxonomy): domain Bacteria; phylum Acidobacteriota; class Thermoanaerobaculia; order Gp7-AA8; family Gp7-AA8; genus Gp7-AA10. Next base: position 949 of record DATIZY010000230.1, read on the forward strand.
GACCCGGGACCGTATCCGATCCCCGAAGAGGCGAAGACAGAGACGAAATGGATCGAAGGCGGTCAGCCGGGCAACGTCGATTCGGACGGCGACCGCCACATGCTGATCGTCGACCGCGACAATCGAATCGACTACGAGCTGTACGACGTTCGGTGGACCGGCTCGCGGTGGGAGGCTGGATCGGGCGCGATCTTTCCGCTCGATTCGAACGCGCGCCGGCCGGACGGCTGGACGAGCGCCGACGCCGCGGGCCTCGCGATCCTGCCGGGTCTCGTGCGCTACGACGAGGCATCCGGCAGCGATCCGATTCGCCACGCCTTTCGCGTGACCGTGCGCAATACCAACGGCTACGTGTTCCCGGCATCGCATCGCGCAGGATCGACGGCGGGCGCGCTTCCGATGGGCGCACGGCTTCGGCTCAAGGCGGACAAAGACATCTCGCGGTTTCCCGCGGAGGTCCAGCGCATCTTTCAGGCGATGAAAACGTACGGCCTGATCGTCGCCGACAACGGCTCGGACATGTACATCAGCGGAACGTACGACACGCGCTGGAACAACGATGTGCTCAATCCGGCGTTCGCCTCACTGACGGCGAGCGACTTCGACGTCGTGCAGCTCGGCTGGCAGCCCTCTGTGCGCGGACGCGCGCGCGCCGTCCGTCACTGATTCGTCGTGCCGCGCAGCCACGCGGCGTCGATGCCGTGAATGCGCATCTCGACCAGCTTGTCGGCCGGAATGTTGTGATACCCGGCGCCGGCCAGCTCGCGGATGTACTCCGCCGTCACGCCGTGAATGCAGAAGCGGACGAGATCCTCCGCCGGCAAATTGCTGTAGCCGAGGTCGCGCAGCTCGCGCACAAATTGCGCCGTGACCCCATGAATCCGAAACCGCACGAGATCCTCGGCCGGCAAGTTTTTGTAGCCGAGGTCCCGCAGGTCGCGCACGAACTGCGGAGTCGCTCCGTGAATGCGGAAGCGCACCAGATCGTCGGCCGAAACGTCGTAGCCGAGCTCGCGCATGTCGCGGATGAAGTCGGGCGTCACCCCATGAATCCGAAACCGCACCAGCCCCTCGGCATCGGGCTTGTAGCCGAGCGCGTTGATCTCGCGCACGAATTCGGGAGTCACGCCGTGGATGCGGAAGCGCCCGTATGTTTCCAGGTTCTCGCGAAGGCCGAGCGCCTGCATCTCGCGAATGAACTCGGTGGAAACATCCATCATCGCGAGGTGAAACAGCTTCTCGTCATCGAGCGGTTCGTCGGAGGAGACGCCCATCGATTGCAGCGTCGCGGCGAACGCCGGATTCGGCGTGAACGCGAAGCGCCCGACGCCTTCTCCGTTCTCGAACGTGCCGGTGAAGTCGATCGAGCCGGGATCGCGCTTCATCGAGAAGCTGACCGTTTTTTCGGTCGTCGAGTTCATGTCGGCATCGGAGACTGCGAATTCCGAGCGCGGCACGGTGCGGCTCCAGTCGCTGTGATCGCGAACGGTGGTCAGCTGCACGTGCTCGCCGTCGACGACGGCGCTCCATGTGCCGTGAATCGGTGCGGCGGTGATTGCGGCAGCGAGGATCAGAGTCAGCATGGCTATTTGCTCCGGTACTTGGCGAGGTCGCGAATGAAGTCGGCGTCGACGCCGCTTGCCTTCAGATTGATGAGATCCTTCACCGACAGATTCGTGTAGCCCGCGTCGGCGAGCGATTTGACGAACTGCGGAGTGACGTTCATCGCGCGAAGCGTGATGAGCTGCTCGGTGTTGAGATTCGAATAGCCGGCGTCCGCCATTTCCTTCAGGTACGCGGGAGTCACGTTCATCGTGCGCAGCTGGACGATGTCGTCGAGCGAGAGCTTGCCGATGCCGGCGCCGCGCATCTCGTCGATGTACTTCGGTGTCACGCCGGCCGTGCGGAGCTCGATGAGATCATCGACAGTGAGCTTGCCGTTCTCGCCGATGTGATGGCGGCGGATGTTCCCGATGTGCGCGCGCGGCGCCGCGATTCCGCCGACGACTCCGTCGAGGATTCCACCGACCACACCGCCGACGATGTCGGGAGCCGGGGTGACCATGGGCGCGGGTGCGGCTTGCGGGAGGGCCGGGGAAACGCTCACGGCGACCATCGGCGCGATCGCCGGGGTCGCGCTCACGGCGGCCCTCGGCGCGATCGCCGGGGGTGGCGTCACTTCGACCTGCGGCGCTTCGGGCGCGGCATCCTCATCGGAGCTGTCGGTTTCGTCGACGGCCGTGTCGGCTTTCACATTGACACTGGTCTCCGATTTTTTCGCCGCGCAGTCCTCGTCATCGGTCTTGCACTTCTCTTTGGCGGCAGTCTCGGCCTTCTTCGCTTTCGCCGGCGGCTTCGAATCGTCGTGATTGGCAAACGCCGGAAGCGCCGGCGCGGCGAAGATCATTGCGAGGACGGTCAGCAGCGCGGCGCCGGCTGCCCATCGCGACGACCAGCTCGCCGATTCGGCGCGTGCGGCCACGAGACGGCGGATGCGGCCGAGCAGCGAGCCGCCGTTCGCGGCGAGCGCGGTCTGCGTCGCGCGGAGGCGAAGCTCTTCGAAGCGCGTGAGCGCGCGCGCGTACTGCAACGGATCGCCGAACACCGCCACGGCGAGATCGTCGCAGCAGTGCTCGCGCTCGACGCGAATGCGCTGCGAGATCCACCAGACCGCCGGATGGTAGAAGAGCAGCGTCTCGACGACCGACTGCAACAGATTGACGATGAAGTCGTGCCGGCGGATGTGAGCGAGCTCGTGAGCGAGAACCATCTCGACCTGCTGCGTCGAGAGGCCGGAAAGCGATGCGATCGGCAGAAGCACGACCGGGCGCAGCCAGCCGACGACCGTCGGCACTTCGACGGCGGCCGATTCGAGAAGATCGACCGGCTTCCACAGCCGCAGCGCGCTGGCGATGCGCCACAGCGATCGCTGCCACTGCTCGCTCGCCGTGCGCGCGTTGCGGCGCGCGAGCCGGCGTGCGCCGACCCAGCCGGCGAAGAGACGCGCGGAGAGCACGAGCACGCCCGCGAGCCAGACCATCACGATCTCCGCGATGTGAGCGCCGAGGAGCGCGAGAAGGCTGAAGGGCACGGGTGTGCTGGCGGGTGCCTCGTCCGCCGCTGCGCGGACAACGGCGGCCGCTCCGACACTTGGCGCGCTGAAGAGAGAGTCGCTCGCCACGGGAGGCACGTACAACCGGTATGCGGTGGCAACGCCGAGCGCGACCACCAGAAGGAGAGCGCCGCACGAGGCGAGATAGCGAACGTTCGCGCTCTGTTTGCGCAGCAGCGCGAGCGCCGCCGCGAGAATCGCCGCGACGATCGTTCCCTGCCACAACAGATGAAGAAGCGCCCAGCCAATTGCCTGTACGAGAGGTCCGCTCATTTCGATCCTCCTTCGAGACGGTCGAGAAGATCCCGGATCGCGTTCAACTCTTCCTGGTTTGCTTTGCGGCCCGAGAGAGCCTGCATCACGAGCTTGGCCGACGACCCGCCGAAGGCGCGGTCGACGAGATCGCTCAGCAGCTGCCGCTGTGTTTTCTGCTCGCTGTACCGAACTTCGTAAATATGGGCCCGCTGCGTTTCGTCGCGAACGACGAGGCCCTTTTCGGTCATGATCTGTAACAGCTTCAGGACCGTCGTGTAGCCGGTCGGCGTGTGCCGGTTCAGATCGTCGTGGACGTCGCGCACCGTGCAGCGTCCGCGGTCCCACAGCACGCGCAAAATCGCCAGCTCGGCATCGGTGGGGCGGGGGGGTTGGCGGTCAGCCATGGTCGCTCTCCTCTATCTACGTCGGAAAATATACGAAGTTTGTCGTAGTGTCAACGAAGTCTTTCGTAGTCACGGCGATGTTATTCTTACTCGCCTCATGAAAACCGGCTTCATTCTCCTCGCAGTGGCACTCAGCGCGTCCGTCGCCCTCCCCGACGCCACGATTCAGGAGCGCACGCAGATGCACTTCAGCGGCGCGGTCGGAAGCATCATCAACGTGTTCGGCCGGAGCGCGACGCACGAGGGCGTCGTGAGCGACGTCGCCATCCACGGCAATCGAAAGCTCAGCCGCAGCGGCGATACCGGCGAAATCGTCGATCTCGATCAGGAAAAAATCTACGACCTCGATTACCGCCGCCACACGTACCGCGTGGTCACATTCGACGAGCTTCGCCGGCAGTACGAGGAGGAGCGTGCGCGCGCGGCGAAGCAGGACCGCTCGGCGGAGAAAAGCGAGAAGCCGCAGGGGCCGGAGTACGAAGTCGAATTCTCCGTCAGGAGCACCGGCAACAAAGAGACGATCAACGGATGGCCGGCGCGCGAAGAGATCATCACGATCGCCATCCACGAAAAAGGCAGGACACTGGAGGACGCGGGCGGATTCGTGCTGACGGATGATGCGTGGCTGGGACCGCGCATCGCGGCGAAGCGCGAATTGGCGGAGTTCGAGCAGCGCTTCATGCGCAAGCTGTACGGCGATTCGTTCATGGCCGACATGCGCCAGGCGATGACGATGATGGCGACCACACCGGCGTTTGCGAAAGCGATGAAGACGCTCAACGAAAAGCAGGGAAGTCTCGAAGGCTCGCCGGTCCGCTCGAAAATGACGTTCGAGAGCGTCACCGGAAAGAATCCTTCGGCGGATCAGCAGCAACCCCAACCCTCCGGCCTCGGTGGTCTCCTCGGGCGGATGCGGCATCGGAATCAGGACACATCGTCCGGCCCGCAGCGCAACACGATGTTCGAATCGAACTCGGAGCTGCTCAAGGCGACAACATCAGCATCGGCGGAGGACGTCGCGCTGCCCGCGGGATTCACACAAAAGTAGAGAGCAGCGCGTCCTTCTCGCGCCAGATGGAATCCACCCAGCTCTTGAAGCGGTCGCGCGCCGCGCCGGACTCCGTGATCTCGCGATGATGAAATTCGTCAGGGACGTCGAGGCGGCGCATGCGCAGCGTGATCACCGGCAGATGTCCCGAGATGAACTGCCAAAGCGTCGTGTTGCCGCCCGGGTAGGCGAGCGTGACGTCGAAGACTCCGTCGAGCTGGTCGCCGAGGGTCGCGAGGACGAACGCGAATGCGCCGATGCGGGGCCGCAGAAGATGCGCGTACGGCGACTCCTGGTCCTCCCGCTTCTCCTCGGAGAAACGCGTGCCCTCGAGGAACGTGAGCACCGCAACAGGAATGTGTCGATAGCGCTGGGCAGCGCGGCGTGCGGTGTCGAAATCTTTTTGACGCTGCTCCGGGCGCCGGCGAAGAAACGGGAACTCGAGCGCCCATACGGCCTGCCCGACGATCGGAAACCAGATCAGCACGTGCTTGAGAAAGAATCGAACGAACGCGGCGCGGCCGTGAAAGACGCGGAAGATCGCGAAGATGTCGACCCACGAAACGTGATTGCTGATGATGAGGTAGCGGCCGTCGTGGCGAATCTCGTCGAACGGACCGTCGATGTTCCATCGCGTCGGCAGCACCCAATCGAAGATGCGGTTGTTGACGCCGACCCATCGCTCCGCGAGCCAGCTCAGCATCAGGATCACGCGCGTGCGGAGGTGCGATCGCGGCGCAGTCATGTGGACGGCGAATTTGACGATGCCGAGGAGCATGACGAGCGTGCCGAAGATCGCGACGTTGATCAGAAGGAGGATGAGCGTGACGATCGCGCGGAGCATTCAGTCGCGCGCGAGGCGAACGGCGCGCGCGGCGCCGGTCGCAGCGGCAGTGCCGAGAAGGACGAATGCGGCGGCGCGCCAGTCGGGATCGCGCCAGCCGCCGAAGTCGAGCGCGGTTGCGATCACGCCGAGCGCCAGCGCGGCGAACACGGCGACGATCAGTTCGATCAAATAATTACGAGTTCGCCCCGGCGGAACGATCCTCGCAAATGCAAAGACCGAGAGCGCGGACGTGATCCACAACGCTGCTCCCATGACGACGGGAGGTTAGCACGCCGTGGTTAGCACGGAAATCGCAAGAGCCCGGCAAAGGAGCCGCTGATGCAGGTGGAACCCAGTCGTTCGAGAAACAACAAGATTCTGGCGATCGAGGACGACCCCGAAGTCCTCGCACTCTACAAGTCGTACTTGCAGAAACGCGGGTACGAAGTGCTCTCCGCAGCAGGTGCGGTCGAAGGAATGAGCTTGCTGAACACGCATCCCGACACGCGCCTGATCCTGCTCGACCTGAATCTTCCCGGGATGAGCGGCGAGGAGTGGATCACGTGGTATCTGCAGCAGGGACGGCAGACGCCGGTCGTCGTCGCATCAGGAAAGGGCGACATCCTCACGATCACAAAGGGCAACAACATGACCGCGGCGCTCACCAAGCCGTTTCACATGGAGGAGCTGCAGGAGCTGATCGAGGTGCTGCTCGCCGACGACTGGCACGAGCAGCTCAGTCCGGATAAGAAAACTCACTAACAACGGTTGCCGCTTGCCGGTTCACGGTTGCCGGTTCACGGTTGCCGTTCGTGGTTGCGGCTCCCGGTTGTCGGTTGCGGGTTCCCGGTTGCCGGTTGCCGGCTTCCCGGCCTTCGGTTCGCGCGTCGCGAACGGCGCAAAGTTCCCGGACACGGGCTGGACGCGAAATACTAATTCCGGCTTTGGCGACGGTGGATCATCCATCGGCAACCGGCAACCGCAACCGGCAACCGTGAACCGGCAACTGGGCGGCCGGTTATCCGTCGTTGCCGATCGCCTCGACAGGGCAATTGTCCATCGCATCCTTGCAGAGGGTTTCTTCGTCCGAGTTTTCGGGCTGCTTGAACACGTACGAGAAGCCCGCTTCGTCATTGCGAATGAAATTCGCGGGCGCGGTCTCGCGGCACAAATCGCAATCGATGCACTGGGAATCGACGTAGTATCGGCCCGCGACCTGGCCGGGTACTTTGTCATTAGGATCTGCCATTCAGAAACCGCATTCACGGGGAGGGTACATGAAAAGTTTTGTTTTGTTCATTCTGCTCGCGGCCGCGCCGCTCTCCGCGCAAACCGTCACGCAGGCGCCGCGCGAAACCGGCACTCCGGAGACGATCAGCGTCACCGGAACCGGCCGCGCGACGCTCACTCCGGACCGCTTCAGCTTCACCGCGGGCGTGCAGTCGACGGCGCCGACCGTCGAGGAAGCAGTCAACGAAAACAACAGCAAGATGACCGCCGTGATCGCGGCGCTGAAGCGCGCCGGTGCGACCGACGCCGAGGTGCGCACATCGAATTTTTCGATCTATCCGCAGCAGGTCTATCAGCAGGGGCAGCCGCCGCGCGTCACCGGCTATCAGGTCAACAACTCGGTCACCGTCACCAAGAGCGACATTGCAGCGGCGAGCAAGCTGTTGCAGGTCGCGATCGGCGCGGGCGTGAATGAGACATCCGGCTTGAATTTCGAAGTTTCGAACCCCGCACGCGGACGCGATGACGGTCTGAGCGGCGCATTCGAAGATGCGCATGCGAAAGCGGCTCTCCTCGCTCGCGCCGCCGGCCGCACTCTCGGCCGGGCATTGATGATCTCCGAAGGAACGGAGGTTCAGCCGCCGCCGGTACGCGCGTTCGGCGTGATGGCAGCGAAAGCCGAGGCCGGTGTCAGTGCGCCGCCGGTGGAGAGCGGGACGCGCGAGCTAACCTACACGATCTCCGTGGTTTTCGAGATGCACTGAAGGGCATCCCCATTGCACTTCAAATAACTGTTGCGCTGGCGACGGACGCAACATGAATGAAGGAGGATTGCAATGGAAAACCGTGAACGGGACAAGATGAGCCGCGACTCCTCGAGCTCGCCTTCCGCGGGGAATGTCGATGGCAATACGTCTTCGAATCCTGGAGAAGAGCGCAGCGACTCCGAAAGCAATTTCGGCCAGAGCATCGGCCGTTCCGAACGCCGGGAGAGCGAACCCAACCGCCGCAGCGGCAGCGAGCGCGGCATGAGCGGCGGCGGATCTTCGAGCAGCTCGCAGCCGGGCGGCACCTCGCGTCGCTTCAGCGAGGGCGAGGGTTGG
>DATIZY010000231.1:0-9278 GCA_035516895.1 Thermoanaerobaculia bacterium
ATCGTTCCGGAATGGCCTATCAGGGCTACGCCGATCCGCTGCTTACCGACTGGGAGCGCGCACAGTTCGGCGAGAATCTGCCGCGCCTGCGGAGCGTCAGGTCGAAATACGATCCCGAGAACTTCTTCCACTTCGCGCGATCGATCGCGCCGAACGAGGAACGATGAGCGATTTTTGAAGTCGCGCACGTTCGCGGCTGGCCGTTCGTAGTCGCTCGCGCTCGGTGATTCGTCGCGCATCGTTCGTCCGCGCTCGTTCTACGTGCTGTAGAGCACCGGCCATCGCTTCCTACAATCGACAGATGTTGAAGCCGATGATTTTTGCGGTTCTCCTCTCGACAATGATTCACGCGACGCTGGTACGGGTGATCGATGGCGACACGATCGACGTCCGCGACGAGAGCGGGCGCGTCCTTCGAATTCGCTTGAGCGGCGTCGACGCGCCCGAACGCGCACAGGCGTATGGAACGCAGGCGCGCGAATCGCTGCGGCAGCTCGTCGCGAGCGGTCTACTGGATGTGGAAGTTTTTTCGTCCGACCGCTACGGGCGGCTGGTGGCGAAGGTCCGTTGCGCGGGCCGCGACGTCAGCCTGGAGCAGATTCGCCGCGGCCTTGCTTGGTCCGATCCGCTCTACGGCAGCGAAGAACAGCTCGCGCGATCGTTTCATCGCGGACTGTGGTCCGATCGCGATCCGATACCGCCGTGGGTCTTTCGGCGTCATCGTTTGCCGACGACGCACGTCGCCGCGAGAAAGCCGGTCGAGTTCAGCGCGCTCGCAAACGTGTCGGGAATCGCGTCGACGGCGATCAGAATGCCGATGCCTTCCGGCGGCAGGCCGATGGCGATGAACAGCGGCGTGAGCATGATGAAACCGCCGCGCGGTACGCCGGGTGCGGCGAAGGCGAGAAAAAGCGCCGCGAAAGCGACGATCGCGAGCTGGCCGAGGCCGACCGGGATTCCGTAGAACCAGCCGATGAAACACGCGCCGATCGTCCACGAAAGCGGCGCGGCGATCTTGAACATCGACGCGGCGAGCGGCAGAACGAATCCGGTGACCTCCGTAGGAATCGCGAGCTCGCGCTCCGCGCTGTCGATGAGAGCCGGAAGCGACGCGATCGAAGAGCTGGAACTGAACGCGATCAGCTGCGGCTCGATCGCTGCGCGCGCGAAGCGCCGCATGGGAATTCCACTCGCGACGCGCACGACCGGATAGAGCAGCAGAATCACGAGCACGCACGCGATCGAATAGGCAGCGATGAAAAATCCGAGAGCGCCCGCGACCGACGATCCGGCGTGCGCCGCGAGCGGCAGCACGAGCGCGAAGACGCCGATCGGCGCGAGAAAAATGATCCATCGCACGAGAACGAGCATCGCGTCGACGACGGCCTGAAAAAAATCGACGAGCACGCGCTGCCCGGTGCGGGCGATCGCCAGCGCGAACAGAAGCGTGAACAGGATCAGCGGCAGCATGTCGCCATTCGCAGCGGCAGCGATCGGATTCGGCGGCAGGAGCGATGTCAGGAAATTCGCGAACGTCTGCCGCTCGCTGAGCGCGCTTCCCGCCGGCGTCGCCGCGTGCCTCGGCAACAACGCATAGGTCGCATCGAGGACCGGCATTACGACGATCGCCACGATCGCCAGCAGCATCAGAAACACGATCAGCGTTCGTCCGCCGAGGCGGCCAACCGCGCGAATGTCGGAGGCGGAGGCGACGCCGGTGATCAGCAGCGAGACGATGAGCGGGATCACGGTCATGCGGATCGCGTTGACCCACAGCGTGCCGATCGGCGCGATGAAATCGGCCGCGCGCAAAAGCGCCGCGCTGTGCGATGCGGCGATCGCGATTCCGCCGACGACGCCGAGAGCGAGGGCGACGAGGACCCGCGTCGATTCTTTCATTTTGCGGAGATTATGAAGGACACCCGGGCCGCCTTTCGAATCATCGCGAAAGAGGACCACGGGCGCGTTTGGTCTTCGGAGCAGGCTGACCTTTTGGCATCGATGACCGTCCATCCGACGGAATTTCGGCACGGCGCAGCCGTGCCCTACAGCTCACGCGGCCTGTGTAGGGCACGGCTGCGCCGTGCCGAACCCCACTCCGGGCGGTCGCGAAGATAAAGCGCGAGCCGCGTGACGCGGCCCGTGTAGGGCACGGCTGCGCCGTGCCGAACCCCTGTGCGCGCGGCCATATGTGGGCTGGCTCGTCGTCGCGACGGAGCCAGGCTGACACTTTTGGCCTCGATGAAGACCCGGAGGTCCGACGGAATTTCGGCACGGCGCAGCCGTGCCCTACAGTTCACGCGGGCCTGTGCGGAGCGCATCGCGGTCACATCATCAGATCGCCGCCATTGATGTCGAACGACGCGCCGGTGATGTAGCCCGCTTCTTCCGACGCGGCGAAGCAGATCAGGTCCGCCACTTCGCGGGCGGTGCCGAGGCGCGGGACGGGGTAGCTCGCGGCGAGGCGCTCGAGCAGCTCGTCGGACGCGTTCTCGCGCGTCAGCTCGGTGTCGATCATCCCCGGGCAGATCGCGTTCACGGTGATGCCGAACTTGCCGAGCTCCTTCGCCGCGGCGCGTGTCAGGCCGAGAAGTCCGGCTTTCGAAGCGGTGTAGTGCGCGCCGCCGAGCGTGCTCACCGTGCGGCCCGCGGTGGAGGAGATGTTGATGATGCGGCCGTAGTTCTGCGACTTCATCACCGGCAGCACGGCTTTGATGAGGAGAAACGGCGCGGTCATGTTGACCTCGAGCGCGAGGCGCCACTCGTCCGCGCTGAGGTCCGGAAATCGCGTGGAGCGAGCGAACGCCGCGTTGTTGACCAGGATGTCGACTCGCCCGAAATGTTGTACGGTTTTGTTTACGATTTCCTCCGGCACGCCGGTCTCGGCGATGTCGCCTTCGACGATGAACGCCCAGTCGGGGAACTCCGTCTTGCGCCGCACGTTGACGGCGACGGATGCGCCGCGCTCGTGAAGTCGTTCCGCTGCGGCGCGGCCGAGCCCGCGGGCGGCGCCCGTGATGATGGCGACGCGTCCTTCGAAATCCATGCTCGTATTGTTCACCACAGAGGCGCCCAGGGACAGACTGTTCTCTGTGTACTCTGTGCTGTGGTGAGCTACGTCCTCGCGATCATCGCGTCCGTCGTCTACGGTTCGGCCGACTTCTGCGGCGGAATGGCGACGAAACGCGCGTCGGTATACGCGGTCGTCGTCTTTTCGCAGCTCTCGGGCTTCATCCTGCTTCTGATTGCGCTGCCGCTGTTGCCATCGTCGTCGCCCACCGCGATCGATTTCGCGTGGGGCGCGGGGGCGGGTGTGGTGGGCGGGGTGGGGGTGGCGTGGCTGTACCGCGCGCTGGCGAGAGGCGTGATGAGCGTCGTCGCGCCGGTGACGGCCGTCTGCGCTGTCCTCGTCCCGCTGGTCGTCGGCCTCTCCCTCGGTGAGCGTCCGAGGAGTGCGGCGATGATCGGAGTCGCGCTCGCGATCGTAGCGATCGTTCTCGTCAGCCAGAACGGCGAGTCCTACTCGACGACAGCAGTGCCGCTCGCGATCGGCTCGGGCATCGCGATCGGTCTCTTTCTCGTCTGCCTGGCGCGCAGCGGACCCTCCGCCGGAATGTGGCCGCTGCTCGCCGCGCGCATCGTGTCGGTGACGCTCTTTGCGTTGTTAGGCCGCGGACGCGTCGTGCCGGAGCGCAGCACGTGGCCGCTGGTGATCGGCGGCGGTGCGCTCGATATGCTCGCCAACCTTCTCTATGTGCTCGCGGTCCGGCAGGGAATGCTCAGCATCGTCGCAACGCTGACCTCGCTCTATCCCGCGAGCACAATCATCCTTGCCCGTGTTGTTCTTCGTGAGCGCATGCGCTTTGTGCAGCAGATGGGCGTGTTGTGCGCGGCGGCAGCGATCGTGTTGATCGTCCGCTGATCAGGTGCTGAGGATGTGAAGGATGTTGGCGTCGGGGGTCTTTGAACCACGCGCCGCGGAAGGAGCCGGCTCGTTTCAGCCCGATCTTCTCCTCGTAGAATCTCCGCGCGATTTCGAGATCTTTCACCGCGACGGTGGCTATCGCCTCCGCGTCTCCGAGCATCGGATCCTCCTCATGAGTTAAGTTCTCTGTATGCAACATCCGAGCAGCTCACAAGCGAAGGAAATGGCCGATGAATCGATGGTGCGCAACCTTGCGGCGCAGGCGGAGGCGATCTGGCCGCAGGAAGAGCCGATTTTCGATCGTCATCCGATCGGCGGCGGCTCCGCACTCGATGTCGGCTGCGGAACCGGCGAGATGACCGAGCGCCTCGCGGCGAAATATCCGCGCGCGGCGTTCACCGGCATCGACCTCGTCGAATCGCATCTCGACCGCGCGCGCGGGCGGTGTGCGCGATTCGGAGCTCGAACGCGATTTCAAGCCGGCGACGCGCTCGCGCTGCCGTTCGACGATCGATCGTTCGATTCCGTGATCTGCCGCCATCTGCTGCAGGCGGTCCCCGACGCCCCGCAAGTGCTTCGCGAGATCCGTCGCGTGCTGAAGCCGGGCGGACGCGCGCATCTCATCGCCGAGGATTACGGGATGCTCTGGTGTCATCCGACGGAGTTCGGATCGGACAACTTCTGGCAGGTACTGCCGTGGAAATACGAGACGGCCGCGGGATGCGATCTGCACATCGGGCGAAAAATGTTCACGCTTTTGAGCGACCTCAAAATGACCGACATTGCCGTCGATTACATCGTCGTCGACACAGTGCGCGTGCCGCGCGACACGTTCGCGCGCATCTGGGAAGCGTGGCGCGACGGCTACACGCAATCGGTTGCGAACGCGGCGGACGTCACGCCCGAGGATGTCGCGGAGCGCTTCCGTCAGATGATCGACTGCGCGCGAAGTCCGCGCGGCTACGCGCTATGGCAGGTGCCTGTGTGGACCTGCAGCAGAAAGGACTGAGGACTGAGGACTGAGGACTTAGGACTGAGGACTGAGTAGTTAGGACTTAGGACTTAGGACTTAGGACTTAGGACTTAGGACAAACACCCCTCGCAATCGGATAGTGAGGAAAACTGAGTCCGGAGGAATTTCAAATTTCAAATTGCAAATGAAAAATGAAAAATGGCCTTCTGCGAGCGAATTGGCGTCTGTGTCTGCACGCTTTTTAAATTTTCAATTTTTCATTTTGAAATTTGAAATTTGAAATTTGAACGCCCTAAGTCCTCAGTCCTGAGTCCTGAGTCCTGAGTCCTGAGTCCTGAGTCCTGAGTCCTGAGTCCTAAGTCCTAAGTCCTAAGTCCTAAGTCCTGAGTCCTGAGTCCTGAGTCCTGAGTCCTGAGTCCTCAGTCCTCATCTCTGCGTTCACTGCTGCTTCCAGATCGCGCGCGAGATCTGCGCGATGATTTTGTTGGCCTGCTCGAGCTTGGCGTAGCCGCGCGTGAGCACGACGAGGATGTACGACGATCCGTCCGGCCGGTAGACGATGCCCGCATCGTGCGCGAAGTTGGTCAGATTGCCCGTCTTGTGCGCGACGTGCGTCCCCGGCGGCAGTCCGGCCGGGATGCCGCTGTTGAATTCCTGCGCCGAGAGAATGTCGAGCATCTCCTTCGCGCCGGGTGCAGACGGCAGCGCGCGAAAGACCGTCATCAGGCCGTACGCGCTCGTCGTGTTGTTCATGCCGTGCTCGTACGCCTTCTCGTCCTCGACTCCGCGCAGCACGTCCACCTCGCCGGCGCCGATGCGATTCATGATCGACATGATGCGCGGCGCCGAGACGAGCTCGATCACGTTGTCGGTGGCCAGATTCGAGCTGCGATCGATCATGTGCCGCACGAGCTCCCCAAGCGGCACGTCGCGTCCGATCCACGTGTAGACCTCGGGATCGGAGTCGTCGCCCGGGTCGCACGAGAACTTCGTGCCGTCGTAGATGCTGGTGAATTCGTTTCTGACGCGCACCGGCTGATCGAGCCGGAGCTCGCCGCGCGACACCGCTTCGAAGATCGCCATCATCACCGGCACCTTCATCGTGCTGCCGGCGTGAAAGCTTTCGTGCTCGTCGCGCATGAGCGTGGCGCCGGAGCGGAGATCGTAGAACGCGACGGCGATCGTCTTTCCGTGCTGCCGCTCGCGCTGAATGATGCCGTCGACCGTCGGCGATGGCGTCGTCGCGCATCCGGCAAGGAGCGCGAAGAGCGTGCAGCGAGCCGCGAGCAGGACATACCCGCGCGGGTGGTGGTGGCCCGCACGCCGCTCGCCGTTCGCCGCTCGCCAATTCATCAACGGGATTATCTCTTGCACCGCCGGGAATTGTGACCATCACCTGCGCCGATTGCGGAGCGACGCAAGCAATCCCCGCGCTGCCGCCCGGCGGCATTGCCGAATGCCATCGCTGCGACCGCCTTCTCGAGCGGCGCACCGAGAACGGCAACACGATCGCGTTCGCGTGCGCGGTCTGCGTCATCGTGCTGCTTCCGCTCGCGGCGTTCCTTCCGCTGATGGACTCCACCTTCTACGACATCATCTTCGGCGAGAGCCGCCTCGTGTCGAGTGTCGGCGTGATCTACAGCGAGGTCTGGTTCCCGTTCGCGTTCGGTTTTCTTTTTTTCGCGCTGCTCTTTCCGTGGTTCCGCGCAATCCTCCAGGTCGTCGTGCTCAGCGGACTGCCGATCCCGCAGCGCGGCCGCGTCTTTCGGTTCAGCGAAGAGCTGCGCATGTGGAGCATGGCCGAGGTGGTGGTGATCGCGGGGTATGTGGCGTATTACCGCGCGTCGATCTCCTCGCAGGTCGGATTGCAGATCGGCGCGCTGTGCTACATCGCCGTCGCCGCGTTTCAGTGGCTCGGCGACCATGCGCTCGATCGCCGCGTTTTGTGGAACTCGATTTTTCCGGACACCGAAGAATATCCGCATCGACACTTCGCGTCGTGCGACGTCTGCGAGCTCGCGGCGAGCGGGCGCAGGCCCGGCGATCATTGTCCGCGCTGCGGCAGCAGGCTCGATCGCAACATCAACGTGCGATGGGTGCCCGCCGCTGCCGCCGTCGCCGCGGCGATTCCGCTCTGCATCCCCGCGTATTCGGCGGCGATCATGATCAACGACTCCCTCACCGGCATCATCGAGCACACGATCCTCGGCACCGTCCAGCTGCTGGCCGATCGCGGATATTGGCAGGTCGGCGCGGTGGTGCTGATCGCGGGCATCTTTCTGCCGACGATCGAGCTCGTCGGGCTCGTCTGGCTGCTGGCGCGCGTGCGGGTGCCGAACGTGCACGGACTCGTCCGGCGCACGCGCGTCTATCGAATCCTTCACCGGCTCGTGCGCTGGCCGATGATCATCCCGTTCATTGCCGCGCTCGCTTCGCCCATCGTGAAATTCAAGGGCATCGACGACATCGTCGCCGGCCCCGGCGCGACGCCGCTCTTCGCGGTGATCACGCTGCTGATGATCGCGATGCGCTTCTTCGAGCCGAAGATGATGTGGCGGGCGGCCGGCGTGCCGTCGGAGGATCGGCGCGGTGTGCCGGTTCCCGCCACGGCTTAGCGCACTCCTCACCGGGAAGACACGGCCTCTGCGCGGTCCGTGTCTCTGTGGTGAAAATCTTGCACAGCCCGCCACAGCGCCGTGAGTGAGTACGACCAGCACGACGTCGAACGCCGGCGTACGCCGCCGCCCGAAGCGAGAGTTCATCTGGCGAAGTGGTCGCCGTGGATCTGGATCGTTCCGGCGCTCGCGGTGTTCCTCGCCGGATTTCTCATCGTCCGCTACGGATATTTCGGCGGCGGCGACATCACCGTGCGCTTTGCCGACGCGCGCGGGCTCGACCGCTACAGTCCCGTGCGCTTCCGCGGCGCGAAAGTCGGCACCGTACAAAACATCACGATCGACAGCCAGCTGAAGCAGGTCGTCGTGCGGATCACGATGGACGCATCGATGGGCAATGCGCTCCGCACCGGCACGCGCTTCTGGATCGTCGAGCCCGGCCTCGAAGGCGGCGGCATCTCCGGACTCCTCGGCGGCACCTACGTCGGCATCGCACCGGGCGGCGGCGATTCGACGCGCGATTTCAAAGGTCAGGAGTACGCGCCGGTGCTCACACCGCCCGGGGCGGGGAAGACGTTCATTCTCGAAACGAACGGGGTCGATCCGATCGCCGTCGGCGCGCCGGTGCAATTTCACGGCATCCGCGCGGGGCTGATCCTCGGCTCGGAGTACGACGATGCGCGCCGCGTCACGGACGTGCACGCGTTCGTGGTGCAGCGCTTCGTTAACCACGTCACGGCAAGCACGAGATTCTGGCGCGCCGGCGCGATCTCGCTGTCGCTCAGCGGCGGCGCCGTGACGATGAGCGGCGCATCGTTGTCGTCGCTTCTCAGCTCGCCGGTCGAATTCTTCACGCCCGATGTCCTGCCCGGACCGCCGGCGGCCGACGGCACGCGGTTCCAGCTGCTCGACTCCGAGCAGCAGGCCGAGGCGGCGGCGGGAGGGGAGCAGTTCGCGTTTGTGACGTACTTCCCCGGCGCCATCGGCGGGCTGCAGCCGGGAGCAAAAGTGCAAATGCGCGGTGTCGATGTCGGTTTCGTGCGCGACGTGCGGCTGCGATACGTTCCGCAAACGGCGTCACTGGAAACGCCGGTGACGATCACGATCGATCCGAGCCGGCTCGAGCTGCCGGCCGATCGCGCGGCGCTCGACGGCGCCATCGCGAGGCTCGTCGCGAAGGGAATGCGTGCGACGCTCAACTCGAGTCTCATCCTGCCCGGCGCGAGCGGCGTTTCGCTCGACTTCGTCGCGAACCCCGGCTCGGCGCGGCTCGCGCTCGATCACGATCCGCCGATCATTCCGGCTGCGGCGACGGGCAGCGGAGTCAACGATCTGCTGGCGCGCCTCTCCGCGCTGCCGATCGAAGACATCGCCTCGCATCTGCAGAGCACCGTCGCGCGCGTCGATCAGCTGGTGCACGATCCGGCACTCAGCGATTCGCTGCATCGATTGAATGCGTCGCTCGCCGACGTGCAGAAAGTCGCCGCAGTGACGCGCGAAAACGTGGGGCCGATCACGGCGAGCCTGCGCAATGCAGCGAGCGCCGCCGAGCAGGCAGCCGGCCGCGCGAATCAGCTCCTCGCCACCGCCCCGCAGCAAAACTACGACCTCGGTTCTCTCATCAAGGAGCTCACGCGCGCGGCCGAGTCGATCCGCGCGCTCTCCGACTACCTCACCGAGCATCCCGATGCGCTGTTGAAGGGGAGAGCGAAATGAATCTCAACCGTCATCCCGAGCGGAGCGAGCCTGGACGAGGGTGGGCAGG
>DATIZY010000232.1:0-3026 GCA_035516895.1 Thermoanaerobaculia bacterium
GCGAGGTCGAACGTCGCGGTGTACGTCGATTGCTGCGATGCGAGATCGAGCGCGTTGATCTCGTTTGCGAACGCATCGAGCTGGGCGTTCTCGCATTCGATCCCCAGCGGCGAATCGGGATATCGAAACAGCGGCGCGAGATTCATACGGCCGCCAGCTCCCGCTGCAGCGGCGGCAGAACGAATCGTTCGTCGAGCGTGGCGAGCGCTGTTAGGCGGTAAATCGCGTTCGCCTGCTCCACAGTCAGGCCGGCGTCTGCCAGGAGCTCCTCTGCATTCGTGTCCGCATCGCTGATTTCCAGCGATCGTCGGTACGCGCGCACCGCCATCAGTTTGCGCAGAGATGACGCGACGATCTCGGTGTTGCCGGCGGAAAACAGCGACGCGAGATAGCGCAGCGGCAGCCGCGCTTCTTCCGTCTGTTCGTAGACGCCGTTCGTCATTCGGCCCATGACCGGAACGAGCGGCGGAACGTAGAACAGCATCGGGAGCGTGCGGTACTCGGGATGCAGCGGAAGAGCGAGGCCCCATTCGCGCACGAATTTCCAGACCGGCGAGTTCTGCGCGGCGTCGATGAGCTGCCGGCTCACGCCGCTCGTCTCTGCAGCCGCGATGACTGCGGAATCGCGAGGATCGAGAAGGAGCGAGCGCTGCGCGTCGACGAGTTGTTCTTCGGGCGCGGAGGCGGCGTCGCGAATGCGGTTCGCGTCGTAGAGAATCACGCCCATGTAGCGGATCCGTCCGACGCACGAATGGAAGCAGGCGGGCGGCTGTCCCGTCTCGAGCCGCGGATAGCAAAGGATGCACTTCTCCGACTTGCCGCTCTTCCAGTTGTAATAGACCTTCTTGTACGGACACGCGGCGACGCACGCGCGCCAGCCGCGGCAAAGCTCCTGATTGACGAGGATGATTCCATCTTCGCCGCGCTTGTAGAGCGCGCCCGAGGGACACGCCGCCACGCACGCCGGATTCGTGCAGTGATTGCAGATCCTCGGCAGATACATCATCGTCATGCGCTCGACTTCGAAGAGCGCGCGGCGTTCGTCCTCGCTGAGCGATGCGAGATTCGGATCGTTCTCCGCGTAGAGCGGCGATCCGGAGAGATCGTCGTCCCAGTTCGGGCCGGCCTCGATGTCGATCGGCTTGCCGGTGATGAGCGAGATCGGTTTCGCCGTCGGCTGCACGTCGTCCGGCGGGGCATCGAAGAGATCAGAGTATTGATACGTCCAGGGCTCGTAGTAGTCATCGAGGCCGGGCTGATTCGCGTTGTAAAAGAGTTTCAGCAGGCCATTGAGCCGGCTCTGCGACCGCAATTTGAGCGATCCGTTGTTTTCCCATCCGCCCTGCCACGTCTGCTGCTCTTCCCACTTCGTCGGATAGCCGGTGCCCGGCTTCGTCTCGACGTTGTTCCACCACATGTACTCGGCGCCGGCGCGCTCGGTCCAGAGATTTTTGCAAGCGAGGCTGCACGTGTGGCAGCCGATGCACTTGTCGAGGTGAAAGACCATTGAAACGTGTGCGCGAACGTCCATGTTTCTCCTGGCGTCAGGTGTCATGCCTCGTCACCAGCGCAACTCCTTCACTTTCCGAATCACCACGTACGTGTCGCGATTGATGCCGGGCGGACCCCAGTAATTGAACGCCCAGCTGAACTGCGCGTAGCCGCCGATCATGAACAGCGGTTTGAGCCGGGCGCGCGTGAGGCTGTTGTGGGCTCCGCCGCGCTGTGATTTTCCGCGTGCCTTCGTTTTCGGAACGCCAACCGTCCGCTCGGTGGCGTGATAGATGATGCAAATGCCGCGCGGAATGCGCGCGCTCACGCACGCGCGCGTGACGACGACGCCGTGATCGTTGACGATCTCCACCCAGTCGTTGTCACGGATGTTTTTCGATTCGGCGTCGCGGTCGTTGATCCATACGGGCTCGATGCCGCGCGACAGCGTCTCCATGCGCAGCGTGTCGCCGTAGGTCGAGTGGATGTGCCACTTGCCGTGCGGCGTGATGTAGTTCAGCACGAGCGCATCGTCGGAGTCCGTGTGGCGCAGATCGCCGATCGACGGCTCATCGGGCCGCGGCTTGAACGTCGGCAGATGCTCGCCGAACGCGCGATAGACCTCGTGGTCGAGGTACAGATGCTGGCGTCCGCTCAGCGTTCTCCACGGAATCCGCTCTTCGACGTTCTGCGCGAAACCGGCGTACGTGCGACCTTCCGTGGTGATGCCGGTCCAAAACGGAGTCGTGAGCAATCGGCGCGGCTGACGGATGATGTCGTCGAAGCTGTAGCGCACGCCGCGGGTCTTCTCCGCGAAGTGCGAGTGATCGCGGCCGGTTTTCTCCGACTCGTTCTTGTACGCGCGGAACGCGAGCTCGCCGTTCGTCTCCGCGGCGAATCGCAGAATCACGTCGCAGACGGTGCGATCGTCTCGGAGCGACGGATAGCGTTTGCCGCCCCACTCTTCCGATGTTTCGCTCTTCAGCCATTCGTCGTAGACGTCGTCGACCGCGTACTTCGTTCCGTGAGCACCAAGTCCGCCGTCGCGGAATTTGGGACCGAGGGAGATGAAGCGGTTGTAGATGTTGGACCAGTCGCGCTGCACGACGGTGACGTTCGGCATCGTGCGGCCGGCAACCGGCTCGCATTCGCCTTTCGCCCAGTCACGCACCGTTGGCTGCGCCATTTCCGCGGGCGTGTCGTGCATCAGCGGCGTGACGACGAGATCGTCGTACGGCTGCAAGTTCGACTGCTGCGCGATCTCCTGAGTGACCCGCGCGAGCTCGCGGAAAATCTGCCAGTCGCTGCGCGATTCCCAGCACGGATTGACCGCTTTCTGCAGCGGATGAATGTAGCTGTGCAGATCGGTGGTCGAGAGATCGTCCTTCTCGTACCACGACGCCGCGGGCAGAACGACATCGGAGTAGAGCGCGGAGGTGTCCATGCGGAAATTGAGGTCGACGATGAGATCGAGCTTTCCGGTCGGCGCGTTGTCTCGCCACGCGACATCGTGAACGAAGTCTTTGCCGTCCTCC
>DATIZY010000233.1:0-6952 GCA_035516895.1 Thermoanaerobaculia bacterium
CGTAGAAGGTCTCGGCGCGCTTGCGCAGAATCTCGAACGCCGCCGCGCGCGCGAGCGGCTGCTGGTACGGCCGCACCGTCGACATCGCGTCGTAGGTATCGGCGATCGACGTCATGCGGCTCGCGAGGTTCGGCACGCGCGGCGAGCGAAGCACCGGATAGTTCGGCTGGCCGTCGTAGCGGAGATGATGCTCGAACGCCACGACGATCGAAAGCGGCGGCGTTCCTTCGATCTGGCTGAGGTACCACGCGCCCTGGTGCGCATGTCCCTTCATGGTGTCCCAATCGCCGCCCTCGAGCTTGCCCGGCTTGTTGAGGATCGGAATCGGCACGGTGAGCTTGCCGATGTCGTGCAGCAGCGACGCCATTCCGAACGCGTGCAGCATCGGCCCCTGAATTCCGAACGATCGCGCCTGCGCGAGCACGAGCAGCGATACGTTGACCGAATGCACGAACGTGTATTCGTCGTGCTCTTTGAGCTTGGCGAGCGGCAGGATCGCGCGCGTCGTGCGCGAGATCGAATCGATGAAGCTCCAGACGAGGTCTTCGAGGTCCGCGATCGGCAGCCTCTTTTCGGAGCGGAACTTCGACCACGCTTCGCGCACCGATTCGAGCTGCTCCACGCTGAGCTCGCGCGACTTTTTCTCGAGCTTCTCCTCGTCGATCGTCACGCGCACGCGGCCGAGGATCACGTGAGGCGAGGAGGCGAGAGGCTCGCCGACCGAAAGCGCGCCGATGAGAGCGCGCGCTTCGCCGGCGTCGAGTCCACGCGCGAGCGTCAGCCGCTCGATGCCGTGACGCTTCAGAATCTCGATGAACTGCCGGACGGAGAGAGTCGTTTTGCGAATGACGTCGTCGCCGACGACGAGATCGTCGCCGACGATGAGGTACGTGATCTGCTCGCGGCGTGTGGCTGCGAGCGCCGCGAGGATGTTGTCGACCGCCTGCACCACGCGGGGGTGCTGCGCCGGATAGAGCGCGCGCATGTTGATCGCGGCGGCGATTTGCGTTGCCAGGTCTTCCATCACTT
The DNA here is from genome assembly GCA_035516895.1 of Thermoanaerobaculia bacterium. Lineage (GTDB taxonomy): Bacteria > Acidobacteriota > Thermoanaerobaculia > Gp7-AA8 > Gp7-AA8 > Gp7-AA10. The sequence continues at coordinate 1,030 of DATIZY010000233.1, forward strand.
CATCCGCTCGCACATCTCACGGACTTGCGCGTCGCGCGACCGCAGGCCGCGCTCGACGAGCTCCGCGCGCGCTCCCGGCGGGTAGCCCGCGAGCGATTCCCACGCGGCGTGGCGCTCGTCTTTCGCCGGCCACGGCCAGAGCGAGTCGCGGAAGAAATGCCCGAGCGCGGGCAGCGCCGACGCTTCGCCGAGCTCGCCCAGCGCGCGGATCGCTTTCACGCGCAGCGAGCGGCGCGATCCGAAGATGTCGCTGCCGCTGACGATGCGCAGCAGAGGGACCACGCCCTCCCTGATCCTGGCGCTGCCGACCAGCGTCACCGCCGTCTCGGCGACTTTCGGATCGGGATCGTGGATCACGTTCTCGAGCTGCTCCATCGACACGCCCGTGTCGAGAGTGAAGAGGCTCTTGATCGCCTCCATGCGCACGCGCAGATCGCGATGCGCGGCGAGCTTGCGCAGCTCCGGCAGCGACGTGCGATCGTTCACGCTGCGAAGCATCACGATCATGTTCCGCAGGACGTACCACCTCGTATCGCTGAGAAACGCCGTCGCCTCGGGCGCGATGACGGGACCGAGCGAGGTGATGAAGTCGAACAGGCGCCGCCGGCGTGAGCGGTTCGTCTCTTCGCAGAGCGCCATCAGAAGATTCCGCCGCGCGCCGGCTCCGAGCGCCTCGGTCAGCCGCTGCAGGACGCGCGCTTTCTCCGGCGTCGCGGCATGCAGGCTCTCGACGAGCGTGCGGATCATTTCCGGCGTGGAAAGCTGCCCGAAGAATTCATGGATCGCGTGTCGCAGCTCGTCGTGATCGGTGGTGGTGGCGATCTCGTTCAGCTTCTGCGTGAGCTCGAATGCCTCTTCGAATTCGCCCGCGGTCAGGTGCGCGCGAAAGAGCGCTTCGAGACGCGCGAGGATCGGCTGCGGAGTCGCCGTGGCCCCGAGGGCGGGCAGGATCTCGAGGATCGTGCGGCCGAGCTGCCGTCCGAGCGCGCCTTCGGCGACGGTCTCGGTTCGCTTGCCGAGCGTCTCCGCCGGAGCGGCTCCGGTCGGCGCGACGAACGGAACATGGATCGAGACCTGCGCGAGCAGCGCGGCGTGGTCGGGAGGATTGAAGCGGTCGATGTCCTCTTCGCCGAAGAGGCGGACGAGATCGGCGATGACGCTCTCCGAAGGCGCCTCCGCGCGCGTCGATGTCTGCATCGCTGTGAGCGATTCCAGAAGCGTGACCGCGTGCGCGGAGAGATTCGTCATCGATGAGAGGTGGCGCAGCGCTTCGAGCACTTCGTCGTGCGGCAGCTCCGCGGCCAGCTGTCGAAGGGCCGCCGCGGCGGAGTCGTCGGTGGCCAGCACTTCGGCGACGCGCCGCAGAACGGTTCCGCGCAGCGGCTGGGGCAGAGTGCGCAGCAGATTGATGGCCTGCGTGAGCGCGCTCTCGCGCTTCTGACCTTTCCCTTCCGCGACGAAACGTGCGACTGCGTCCGCGATGCGCGCGTGTGCCTCGGCGCGCAGGTCGTGCAGAGGCATGCGCACGCCGAAGGTCGCGTCGGGATCGAACACCGCGGGCGCACTGATCTCATCGACGTGGTGCAGGATCAGCCGAACGAGCTCGGTGACCGACTGATGCTCCTTCGACAGGAATTCTCGCGCGTCGAGCGACAGCTCCTGACCCTCCATCAGCGCGCGCAGGATCTCCTCCCAGAGCGAGCGCTGCTTTTCCTCGGGCGGAGGAGCATCGAGCCGATCGGTGACCTGAACGCGCGAATAATCGACCGGCTGAAGATTGATGTGCAGAACGCCGGCGCTCGTGAGCTGCTCCCAGATCGGATGCTCCTTCTCGGCAGGCGTAGCGAGCAGGCGGAGAAAGGTTTCGATGTCCTGCGGCTTCGTCTCGGAGTCGAATCGCAACACCGCCACACCGCGCGTGTACAGCGCCTGCGCGAATTTCTGCGCGGTTGTCGAATCGATTCGATCGGCGCCGTAGACGAGCGCGTCAGCGTCAATGCCGAGGGTCACCTCGCCGGCCGGACCGCGGAGCTCGCCGAGGCGTCGACTGACGAGGTCGAGCGAGCTGACGAGGGCCGGGTGGCCGGGCGGGTACGCGGCGAGGTTCTTCCAGCCGAGCGCCAGCGCGCGGACCAGCTCCGCAACCTGGGTGGCGGCGGCGGTGGATGACACGGCGCAGATTGTAGTATCGAGGACTGAGGACTGAGGACTGAGGACTGAGGGCGAGGACTGAGGACTTGGGACTTAGGAGGACTGAGGACTTAGGACTTAGGACTTAGGAGGACTGAGCGAACTGAGAGGGGGACTGAGGGCTGCTGCATGGTCATCCCGGGCGTAGCGAGGGACCGGTGTGGGCGGGTGGCGCGACGGTCGCTCATGTAGAGAAGGGCCTCCGCCCCCGGCACTCAGTCCTCTGTCCTCAGAACTTTCCTCTGGGGACGGCCAGCGCGCCGCTTCGAATCTGCTCCTCCACTTTCGCCACCTCGGCCACGGTCGCAGGGGAGACGGTCGATTTCAGCTTGTCGTTCCAAACCAGCGAGACGATGCCTTCCTTCATCCCAAGCCAGTAGACCTGCGGCTTGAACTGATGATCGCGGACGGTTTTCGCCATGAAGAGGAACGCGGAGGGCATATCGAGGACTGCCGAGGCGAGGATCACCTTCGGCGCCAGATCGTTCTGATTCTTGTTCGAGCCGAAGCAGCGGACGTTTCGCTCGCTGCACGCCTGGAAAACGCCGCGGCCCGCTTCGTTCGCCTGATGAAAGATGAAGTCGCAGCCGGCGTTAATTAACGATAACGTCGCTAATCGAGCAGCGCCGAGGTCATCGAAGTTGCCCGTGTAGACCTCTTTGACCTCGAACTTCGGATTGACCGATTGCGCTCCGGCGCGGAAGGCGATGAACGTCGATTCGATCGACGGCAGCTTGATCCCGCCGACGAGCCCCGCTTTCCCGGTTTTCGATTCGCGCGCAGCGATGATGCCGAGCAGGTAGGTGGCCTGCTCGAGCTCGAAGACCATCGGCGACACGTTTTTCGCCACAGAGGAGCCGGAGGTCGTGATGAAGATCGTGTTCGGGTACTGCGCGCCTGCTTTGAGCGCCGCGTCCTGGAACTCGAAGCCGTGGCCGAACGCGAGGTCGAATCCTTTCGCGCCGTAGGACTTGAATCCCTCCTCGAACTCGGCGGGCGTCTTCGTCTCCTGATTCGAAATCTCAGCGCCAAGGTCCTTTTTGATCCGCAAGAGGCCCTCGTATGCGATTGCGTTCCAGCCGTTATCGTTGATCGAGCCGGGAGTCAGGAGGCCGACCTTGAACCGGCGGGTGGCCTGCGGCGAGCGGCGAGCGGGAGATTCCTGGTTGCAGGCGGCCGCCAGGCAAAGAAGAGCAATGAGAAACCGCTTCATGCGGTGGTGATTCTACCTGCTCGCTGCTCGCCGCTCGCTGCTCGCCAGCCATTCGTGATAAACCCACGCCCGCAACAAAGGAGAGAGCCATGGACGACATCGAGCGGAACAACGGGTCCGAAGACGACGACGATGAGCAGTTCGAACAGATGATCGTCGAGAACAGCATCCTGCTGCACAGCATCGCGGCGCTGCTCGTGCGGAAGGGAATCCTCAAACAAGAGGAGCTCGATAACGAGATGGACCGGCTCTACGACGAGATGGAGAAATTCGACGAGGAGTAGCGTTTGTTTCGCTGCGACCGGGAGAACTGAATGAAATTCCGAACCTTCGTCATCGCTGCCACTGTCGCGATCGCGACCGCAGCGACCGGCTTCGCCCAGCTGTCGATGGCGAAAGCCGACTGGGCCCGCGGCCCCGTGCAGTACCTCATGACCAGGGAAGAAAAAGCGCAGTGGAACACGATCAAGAGCGACGCCGAGGCCGATCAGTTCATCGCGCTCTTCTGGGCGCGGCGCGATCCGACGCCCAACACACCGCAGAACGAATTTCGCGACTCGTTCGAGCAGCGGGTCCAGTACGCCGACCAGCACCTTGCCAACGGACGTGAACGCGGCTCGCTGGCCGATCGCGGCAAGATCCTGATCCTCTTCGGACCGCCGACACAGCCGGTGCGCAACGTCGCGTCGCCGCAGCAGGGAATGCCGGGCACGCCCGGAACGACAACGAACGAGGCGGAGCAGAACGCGCCGGCGCGCGAGCAGATATGGATTTACGACGGCGAGCGCGCGCAGCAGGAGTTCGGCACCCCACGCGTCGAGCTGCACTTCGTCGATCAAATGGGCAACGGCGAATACCGTCTCGAAACGCCCCGCGTCGACATGGCAAAGGCGACCGAGCAGGCGGTGAACGCGGCGATCACGCAGCCGAATCTCACGAAAGTTCCGACGTATCAGACCCAGCAGCCGCAGCCACAACCTGCGGCGCAGCCGGCCGCCCCGGAAGGACCGGTCACCACGTTCAAGACGGCGGCATTCGAGACCGCGGTCACCGGCGCAAAGCCGGCGGCGAATGCCACGATTTCATCCGCGCAGTTCGTCGCGCCGACCGGTGAGCCGTACGTTTCGACGGGTCTCGTCGTCAACGGCGTCGCAGCCGACGCCGCCGACACGATGTTCGGCGCCGTCACCGACTCGACGGGAAAGCGCGTGCTGGCGTTCGAGGAGCCGGTCACGCTCACGGCGTCGAAGGGGGGCAACGTTTTCGCGGCGAAGACGCTCGAGCTGCCGCCGGGCAGCTACACCGAGACGTTCGGCCTCGCGAAGGCGGGTGCGCCGGTCGTCGTCACGACGGCTCCGATCGAAGTCGCGACGCCGGCGGCGAAAGACGCGGCGGGCACTTCGAACATGATTTTGTCGAATGACATTCAGACCGTGACGAAAGCGGCGCCGGTGAAAACGGCGTACGCATTCGGCCAGCTGCTCATCGTTCCGACGTCGAAGTTCACGAACAAGGACGATCTCAACTATTTCGTCGAGGTCCACAACCCCGGCATCGACGCGACGAGCAACGCTCCGAAGCTGCAGATGAAGATGGAGCTCGTCGACGGCAAAGGAAAAGCGGTGGCCGGTGCGCCGCTGACCGACGTCCAGGCCGCGCCGCTGTCCGGAAAGCCGGGAGCGGGCGAATACGCGATCGTCAACGGAATTCCGCTGTCGCAGATGAAGCCGCTCGCCCCGGGCGAGTACACGCTGAAGATGCGGATTCTCGACACCGTAACGAAGCAGTCGTACAACCTCGAACAGAAGTTCACCATTGTGGCGTAAGCGTGCAGGGCACGGCTGCGCCGTGCCGCGGCCGAGCGCAGCTCGGCCCTGCACACGCTGGCGTAGAATCGGACCGTATGCCATTCGCAACCGTTGAAGAGGCCGCCGAGCTTTACCGACGCGGAGAGTTCGTCATCATCGTCGATGACGAAGACCGCGAGAACGAGGGTGACCTCTGCATCGCCGCCGACAAGATCAGTCCGGAGGCGATCAACTTCATGGCCAGGTATGGCCGCGGCTTGATCTGCCTCGCGCTGACCGAGGAGCGATGCAACGAGCTCGATCTGCCGCTGATGGTGGAGAACAACACATCGCCGTACGGCACGGCGTTCACGGTTTCGATCGAAGCGCGCGGCAAAGTGACGACGGGCATCTCGGCGCACGACCGGTGCGAGACGGTCCGCATGGCGATCGATCCGAAGACGCGGCCACAGGACCTGTTGCGTCCCGGCCATCTTTTTCCGCTTCGCGCCCGAAAAGGCGGCGTGCTCAAACGCGCCGGACAGACCGAGGCATCGGTCGATCTCGCGGCGACTGCGAGGATGACTCCCGCCGCCGTGATCTGCGAAATCATGAACGAGGACGGCACGATGGCGCGTATGCCGGACCTGATCCGCTTCGCGCAGTTCCATAACCTGAAAATCGGCACGATCGCCGACCTTATCGCCCATCGCCGCCGCACGGAAACCGTCGT
>DATIZY010000234.1:0-4939 GCA_035516895.1 Thermoanaerobaculia bacterium
CACGCTGAAGACATCGCCATCGGCGGGTGTATAGCCGCCGCCGAGCGTCGCGTTCAGCGTTCCGCCGAGGTTCGCCGTGCCGGTGACGATCAGCTGGTCGTATTGCGTGCCGGGCGTTGTCCCATCGAGATCGATGTTGAGTACGCCCGTGGGCAGCTGCGTGTAGTTGCCGTTGACGGTGATCGATCCGGGCGACGACGATCCTGGATTCAGGACCGCGGCCGACCCCGACGACTGTCCAAGAGTCACGGGCCCTTTCAGCGTGCCGCGTCCGGTGACTGTGCCGGCGTTGATGGCGATGCTCGTCGCGCCGAAGTTTCCGGGCCCGAGCGTCATCGTGCCGCCGTTTTGTGTGTAGCCGGTTCCGAGGGTCGCCGATCCGAGAAGATTGAACGCACCGGAATTGAGAGTGACGTGCGCGCCATAGGATGCGAGGTTGGATCCGCTGGCAATCGAAAGTGTTCCGCCGTTGATGACCCATGCGTTGCCGAGCAATGTCGATGCGCTGCCGTTGGCGAGGATCAGCGAGCCGCCGCTCTGAATCGTGACGGTCACCAGGCCGACGGTGTTGAACGTTACGCCGACGGGATTCGGGACCGGCGAGTCGACGGTGATGGAGATGCCGAGAGTGATCGTCGCAGTGTCACCGGCGTTTTGACCCGGAATTCCACCGCCGCATGATGTCCAGTTCCCCGGAGTGTTCCAGCTTCCGCCGAGAAGAGAGAGGACATTCCAGCTGCAGTTGTTCCCAGCGAAGGCAGTTGGTGCAACAAAAAGCGCAAGCCCAAGCACCAGGCTCAATTGCAGCGCGCGGCTGCGCACAAATCCGGCGAACATGACGGTGTCTCTCCCCATTCGACCGGTCGCTGCGCGCGCCTACACCTCACGCTACCGGCACTGTTAACAACTCTTGTTCGGACCTGGACCGAGTTTCGAATCACGGTCCCCAAGCGCACCAATTGCGACCATCACTATGACGTGTGACGCGCAATGAGTTCGTGACGGTTGTCATTATTTATTTTCGGCATAGGGAAGGAACTCCATGTTGAATGCGCAGACGCGCAGCGGCATGGACGTTCCCTCTGAGGTTGGAATCCGCCGGTGGAATGGCCGGGTCTGTTCGTGGCGCGATCAGCGTGACGGCTCTGCCGCGACTCTTCGGTAAAGCGCCGTCAGGTCGTCTGCAGTGCGCGAAAAAGTGAAGCGCTCGAGCATGAGAGCGCGGCCGGCACGGGCGAAGCATTGCGCATCGCCTCGATTCGTGAGCAGTCGTTCAATGGAGGCGGCGAGGGCGGCCGCGTCCCCTGGAGGAACGACGAGTCCGGTCTTCTCGTGATGCACCGCCTCGGGGATTCCACCGACGTTTGTTCCAACAAACGGACGCTCCATGAGCAATGCCTCGACTGTTCCTCCGAGACATTCGGAATGCGGACATTGCACCGCGACGTCAAGGGACACGAGGACCTGCTCGAGATCACGGCGGTGACCGGGAAAGAAGATTTTTTCGATCAATCCGTCGGCGCGGCAGCTGTCAATCAGCGATTGTCTGAATTGTTCGCCGAGCGGGTTGAATCCGCTGCCGACGAGGACAAACCGGGCGTCAGGGATGTGCCGAGCGACGATGCGCGCCGCTTCCACAAATGTCTCCTGACCTTTGATGGATCGGCCACGCGTCGAAGGCGGCGCCTGTCTTCCGCGCATCGGTGGGTAAAAATGCGCGACGAGTCCGACGAGCGGAGTGTCCGAAGAAATCCCCAGCTCGCGCCGGAAAGCATTCCTGTCGATCGCAGCGGGATGCACCCGATCAATGGGGGACCCGTAGTAGATGCATGTGATGCGCTCGTCGGGCGTACCGATCTGCCGATACAGCGATGCGGTGTGTTCGCACCCGGCGACGATCGCGGCGTCCGCTCGCCATGTGAGGCGATCGGCGGCGCGCGTCACACCACTCTCGAGATGCCGCGGCCCGACGATGCCAGCGACGTGTCGCGTGCCTGTGAGCAGACAGGCGAGGCGCGTGACGAAGTTCGCCACGAATATGTGAGAGTGAGCGATGTCGATGCGCTCCTTTCGCAGCAGAGTGGCGATCCGGACGATCGTGAACGGCAAGACGATCAGGTAGAGCAGAAGCCGGCTGCGATCGAGATTTCTGCCGAGGTACAGGGGAACTTTGTAGTGGCGAATCCTGCCTGCTTCCAGACGCGCGGAAAGGTCCCCCTCGGACGCATCGATGATCGCTACGACCTCGAACCCGCGACGCGCCATCTCGAAGCAGATGTTCGTGAACCACGGAGAGTGGCTCGATGCGGCCGCGACTTGTGCGATCCGAAGCGGCTTCGGCGGACACGCCGCTGGATGCGCAGGGGCCTCAGGCCGCCGCATGGGCGGAGACTTCTTCGCTGACGGCGGCGCAAACGGATTGGATGTCATGGTCTGATAGGTTTGGAGACATCGGTAGCGCGAGCATCGAACGCCCTGCCGCCTCAGCGGCTGGAAAATCGCCGGCGACAAAACCGAATCTCTCCGCGTATAGCGGTTGGAGATGAATCGGCCAGAAATACGGTCGCGTCATGATCCCGCGCCCGGCGAGACCGTGCATCACGGAATTGACGTCGATTTCGGGCGAAAATCTGATCGCGTACACGAACCACGTGCGCGTGTGGCCCGCCGGTGGATCCGGAAGCGGCGTGACGCCGGGCACCTGGGCGAGCGATTCCGTGTACCGATCGGCGACCGCCTTCCGTCTGCGCAGGAGCTCGCCCATTCGCCGGAACTGCGAGACCCCGAGCGCGGCGCTCATCTCGTCCATTCGATAATTGAATCCGAGACTGCCATACCGCGGCTCGGTGGTGCCCAGGCTTCTTCCCTGATTCCGCAGACAGCGGAAGCGCTCCGCCCATTTCTCGTGCGATGTGAGGAGCATGCCGCCCTCGCCCGTCGTGATCTGTTTGTTGGGATAGAAGCCAAGCGCGCCGGCGTCGCCGATGGTTCCGGCGGAAATGCCGTCGAGCGTGGCACCGATCGCCTCGCACGCGTCCTCGATGACCGCGATTCCCGATTCGTGCGCCGTAGGGACTACGTCGCGAATGTCTGCGGTCGAGCCGAAGAGATGAACCGGCAGGACGGCGCGCAAAGTGCCTCTCACATTGCGCGCGGATCGAGGCAGCAGTTCCCGCCAGCCGGAACTTCGATGGGTGATTGTCTGGATGGCCTCAATCGTTTTGACAGGATCGATCATGAGCGTATGCGGGTCGATGTCGACGAACACGGGAATCGCGCGCTCGTAAAGGATCACATTGGACGACGCGATGAAGGAGTACGGCGTCGTGATGACGAGATCGTCCTGTGTGACTCCGGCTGCGATGACCGCGAGGTGAAGAGCGGATGTTCCACTCGAAACCGCGACAGCGTGTCGGGCGCCGAGACGCCCGGCGACTTCGTTCTCGAACCGCTCCGCCATTGGCCCCGACGCGAGATATCCACCGCGCAGGACCTCGCTGACCGCATGAATGTCTTCTGCATCGATGTCCGGCGATGACAGGGGAATCACTGCGTTACGATAGCGCAATCGATGGGGAAACCGGAGGACGTCCGTGCAAACACGCTCATCATTATCGGTGCCGGAGGTCAGGGAGCGGTCGTTGCCGACATCCTGCTGCGCGCATACGAATGCGGGTCGCCAGCCCGTCCGATCGGATTTGCGGACGATACACCGCATCTCCTGGGCACCGCGGTTCTCGGAATTCCGGTGCTCGGCGCACTTGCATCGCTCTCCACCATTCCTCACGACGCCGTGATCGTGGCGGTGGGCGACAACTCCGCTCGTTGCGCCATCACCAAACGAATTCTTCGCGACGGCGAGCGGCTTGTGACGGCGATTCATCCGCGCGCCTGCGCGTCACCAACGGCGACGATTGGCGAAGGGTCCGTCATCTGCGCAGGCGCGATCGTCGGCGCGCGAACCGTGATCGGGCAGGGGGTCATCATCAATACCGGCGCGTCGGTCGACCACGATTGCGTCATCGGCGAATTCGCTCATGTTTCCGCGGGCGCGACGGTCGGCGCACGCGTTCACATCGGCGCCGAGGCTCTCATCGCGATCGGAGCATCAATCGCATCGCAAATGACGATCGGGGCGCACACCACGATCGGTTGCGGAGCGGTGGTCGTCAGAGCGGTCCCGGACGACGTCGTTGCGTTCGGAGTGCCGGCGCGCGTCAGGCGGAATCGGACGCGGTGAGCCGGCCCCGCGGTCAGCGACCCGCGGGTGAGGCGGCCGGCGCAAACGCCCCAGTGTGAAGCGGAACGGCGAAACGCCCTGAGATCGCAAGCCGCGGTAGATCCCGGCCCAAACGGGCAGCAGCCGGAACGGCAGCCAGAATGTGCGGATGACAGTCGCGCGGAGCCGGTAATGGCGCTCGACCGCCCGGCGTTTCGCCGCGAACAGCCTCTCGTAATCGGCCACGGTTCGCGAGAGTGAGAAACGCTCGACGACGTGCCGGCGGCCGGCCTCACCAAGAGAGTGCGCGAAGTCCCGATCTCGCAGGAGGCGGATGATGGCCTCCGCGAACGCGCGGGGTTGATCGGCGGGTACGGCGAGACCGGTGCGCTCGTTCTGCACGGTGTCCGCGAATCCACCGATGTCCGACGCGACGAGCGGCTTTGCCATGAACAACGCCTCGACGGTGCCGCCGAGATTGTCGCAGAGCGAACACTGCACCGCGACATCGAACGCGGCGAGCAGGTCGGGAATGTCCTGCCTCTCGCCCGTGAAAATGATGGAGTCGCTCACGCCGAGATCTTCGGTGAGTTTTTTCAGGGCCTGTTCGTATTCGAGTCCATCCGGGCCCCATCCGCGGCCGACGAGCAGGAACTTCGCGCGCGGGAATTCTTCCAGAACGAGCTTCGAAGCGCGTATCAGCACTTCATGACCCTTGAT
>DATIZY010000235.1:0-2347 GCA_035516895.1 Thermoanaerobaculia bacterium
CGGCGTGCGCTTGGCGAGAGCGTGCGCCCCGCCTACGCAGTCTTCGACTGCCTCGAGCGCGAAGGCGAAGAGATGCTCAACCGGCCGCTGGGCGAGCGCCGCGCGGCGCTCGAACAGATCGTTCCGGACCGCAGCAAGCCGCTCATGCGGGCGCGGCGGCTCGAGAGCGACGGCTTCGCTGCGTTTCGAACCGCGAAGCGCAAAGAATGGGAAGGCATCGTCGCCAAAGATGAAGCTTCGATCTACGAGCCGGGCCACCGATCGCGCAGCTGGCTGAAGGTGAAATGCCGCAAGCAGTCGGAATTCGTGATCGGCGGCTTCACCTCGCCCGGTGGACATCGACACCACTTTGGCGCGCTGCTCCTCGGTCTCTACGAAGGAAAGCGACTCCGCTACGTCGGCAGCGTCGGTACTGGTTTCACGGAAGACATGCTGGCGAGTCTCGGAAAAGAATTGGACGCGCTGCGCACCGGTGCCACCCCATTCGACCCGGCTCCGAGAGCAAACGGCGATACGTGGGTGCGGCCGAAGCTCGTCGCCGAGGTGAAGTACGCCGAGTGGACGGCGGAGGGCAAACTGCGCCAGCCCGTTTTCGTGGGGCTTCGCGACGACAAAAAAGCAAGCGATTGCACCTGGGCCGGGCGCGAGTGACGAAGCTACTCCTCGTCGCCTTGCTCTTGCTGCCGGCCTGCGCCGAGCATCGGCAGTACCGCGTCTCGACTGTGCCGGTCGACGTCGCCGGACCGTTGAGCGACAAGCGCGTGCAGCAATCGATTCAGTCGACATCCATCGAGCGTTATCCCGGCTACACGATCGGCATCGTCGAATTCGATGACCAGGGACGGTTCTGGGATCGCAACCAGCTTGTCGCGCTCGGAGCAGAGATCATTCGCCAGGCGCACGCGTCGCAGGATTCCGGTGTGCGGATGCTCGTCTTCGTGCACGGGTGGCGGAATGACGCGACGGTCTGCAACGAAGCGCTCGCCTGTTTTCGCGAGTTGGTGCGCCGCATCGCGGCCGACGAAGCGGCCACATCGCCGAAGCCGCAGCCGCTGATCGGTATTTACGTCGGTTGGCGCGGATACGGTAGCTACCGCTGGCCGTTCGAATTTCTGTCATTTATCGACCGCAAGAATGCAGCGGAGCGAATTGCAGCCGGCGATGTGCCCGAGTTCCTCGCGTTTCTCGACGCCCTGCGCCGCGACTTCAACATGTCGCGAAAAGACCCTTCCCGCCTCGTCGTCGTCGGTCACAGCCTCGGCGGCACGATCGTGTTCGAAGCAGTGGCCAACGTTTTCAAAGCCCGACTCGCCGAGGTCTGGCCCGGACTCGATATAGAGGGGAACAGCCGCGTCATCTCCGGTTTCGGCGATCTCGTTCTGCTGATCAATCCGGCCTTCGAAGCGGAGCGGTGGCATTCGATCAACGAACTGATGTCCACATATCTCAGCTTTTCCAAGCAGCAGCAGCCGCTTCTCGTGATCGCGTCGTCGGAAACAGATTCCGCGACGGCCACATGGTTCCCGCTCGGACAATGGCTCACAAACCTCTTCGAAAAAACGCGCGATACGGAGCAGCGGCGCGCACTGATGACGTCGATCGGCAACTACGAGCCGTTCGTCACCCACCATCTCCGCCGCGCCGATCTGCCGGCCGGTGCGGATGAGAAGGTCGACGGCTACATTCACGTGAAGAACTGTATGTGTGACCTGCCGGATCTTTTTCCGGCGAGCGATCTGACGCGATTCATTGCCCAGCCACCGCCGAACGCCGACGAGCGCGATGAAGGATGGGGCTCGCAGCCGTGCGCCGCCGAACAGCGCTTCGGTCCTCTACTGCTGACGTGCGATCCGAAGGTCCATCGCGGGAATCCATTCTGGGTGGTGCGCGTCTCGTCCAACGTACTTCACGAGCACGACGGCGCGTTCAATCCGTACTTCATGTTCTTCGTGCGCCAGCTGGTGTTCGGCGGACTGCGATAAATCCCCGTTTCACTGCGCCGCTCGGCTCGAGGCGGCGGACGACAGCCGGCCTTCACACCTCATCATCCCAGCGTCCCAACCGCGCGGTGCAGCGGCCGCGCCTCAATGACCTTCAGGGCGACAGAGTGCATCGGGAAGCAGACCTCCGTCATGGCGAAAAGAAAAACCAGTCGGTGGATCTCTCATGCTCGCGCGTGCGGGGGGCAGCGCTGCGATTGCGGCAGACCGGGGCAACGAGAAGCTGGCGTGATTGCTGTCGCAGCACCTCGTCGGCGTGCCGCTGGTGAAAGCCGATTGACGATCGCTCGCGAATCATGCTGCCACTGGCTGACGGCGATAGAACAGCTTCTTCAGCAGTTCGGTCG